>JAIRTO010000271.1 GCA_031254895.1 Deltaproteobacteria bacterium | reverse complement strand
CTAAGTCAAAATTAACTAAGCGTGCAAAATTCTACTTCAAACTTTTTTTCAAGTCAATAGGCAAAAAATAATTTTGGCCTTGCCGCCGGACCGAGCTTTTGGTATAAAATAGCTTTTGCGACATATGTCCGAACAAGCATTTCGCCTAATTTGCCCGTTTTATTCAATAATCTTGAAGCTTTCAGGCGCTGAACGGCGACGTGTTCGGCAGATCTCTCGACGACGACTGGACTTGGACGGCAATTTTGCTCATCCGCTGAATCAGTTTTGAAAATGCCGCGTTTTTGAGTCCAGTTCCGGATGCGGCCAGAAGGCCTAATCTGAGAGCATTTTGCCTGTTTGGCCCCAAGCCGTCGGTCTTTCGCTCGCGGACACGAATTCCGCCGAGCTTTTTGACCCTTTTTTTTTGCGATCTATCGACGGCCAAATCGATTCCCTCGCAACTAGCTCTACGGCGGCGCCCCTTTGAAAAGTCGGCGCCTTGGACAGTCCGGGCGATCGTCTAAAAAGCCGTCTTGAGCAAAAACTTTTCGTCCGTTCATTTTTCGCGTCGCCCTTGACGTCGACTGAACCAAACATAGACATTTTTTCGGTCTCGAAGGCCTATCGGAAACTTTTCCGATAGGCCTTTTTTTTTGTTTTTTTGCTTTTTTTGCCAGATTTCTTTTTTCAATACGGTTTTTTTGAAAAATATATGAAAGGCGACAGACCATGGACAAGAGATTTATCGTCAAACTGACTGAAAACGAAACGCGCGAGCTTGTCGACATCCTCAACAAAGGCAGACACCCGGCCCAAAAACGGAAAAGAGCTCACGCTCTTCTTCTGGCCCATGAGGGGGACAAGACCGACAAAGAAATCGCTCAAATAGTTCGAATGAACGACCAGAGCGTGACCGAGCTGCGAAAACGCTTCGTCCGACTTGGCTTTGATCTGACGTTGAACAGCCGACCTCACAAACGGCGGCCCAAAGCCATAGACGACGCCAACGAAGCCAGACTTTTGGATTTGGTCGCAGAGGAGCGCCAAGCTGGAAAGCCGCAGTGGAGCCTCAGAAGGCTGGCCAAAAAGTTCGTGACTTCCGACGGACGGCGCGTCTCTTACGAAACCATCCGTCAAGCCTTGAAAAAAAACGCCTCGGCGACGACCGCCGGTTCCGGCCAGCGACTCGACGCAGGAACATCTCTAAGCTGAAAACCGGCGCTCTAGCCGATGGCCGTCCTTCGCCCCCGCCAGCCCGGCGGGGGCGAAGAACCAGAGGGGCGTTCTTTTTTGACGTTTATTTTTGGCGTTTTTCCTGATATTTCGCCACGATCCGCCGGAATGCCAAAGGTTCGGCCGCCCGGCCCCCTGGCGCCCCGCCGAACTGGAAGACACTTCCTCCAGCGTCAGAATTTCTTGACGCGACAAGATTTGGAGCCTCCCCGAACGGCCAAGCCCAAACGCCAAAAATCCGTCGAACAGAAGGCCTTCCGTCGAAAACGCTCAACCCTTGACCAGACTAAGGACTAAAACGGATCTGCCTCTCTGACCAAGCCTATTTCAACCAAAAAAAACGCTCCTTTGAGACCGGCCGACATCTTTTTTTTTTCGACGGAGATTCGCTCCGTCTACAAATTCCAAAAAAAATTCAAAATATTTTTTTGTCTGTAAATTTCCCAAGTTATAAAAATTGGGCGCCTAAAGTCCCTTTTTTGGCCAGGCGTCAGTCATTTTTGTCGACCAAAAACTGTAACTTCAGCTAAAATTAAAAAAAACCGAACTTCCCCTTCTCTCCGCCGACTCCTTTCTCTACCTGTTTAACCCTTTCTTGGCCTTTTGAAGTCGATTCTCGACAACTTTCGGCGCCTGCGGCTTCCCACGTGTAAACGACAAAATTTGACAAAACAAATCGCTTGTGTTTAAATAGCCACCAGTCAATAAAAAAGAGTAATGGGCTTCTGCGGGTTTCGTCTCGGAAAGCTTCTTTTTGTCTGTTTTTGCATTTGTCTGCATGGCGACAAACAAGTTTGGCTCCCCGGAAACCTGTCAAAACGCTTACGACTCCGAAACTTGCGCTGGCTTCGTTTTTTTTAAGCGCCAACAACCATTATGTTAAGGAGGTAGCTGCGATGGGCAGTGTCTCACCAAGTCCCGCCCAGGAATTCGACCTGACCAAGCTCAACCCCATTTACGAGAACTACAAGCACGTCGTCAACGGGGCTCTCATCCCAATCCTTCAGGCGGCTCAGGATGCTTACGGGTATCTGCCCGAGCCTGTCCTTGAAGCCATCGGCGAACATCTCAATGTTCCAATCAGCCAAATCTACGGCGTGGTGACCTTCTACGCTCAGTTCCATCTGGAGCCGCGCGGGAAGCACGTCGTCCGCACTTGCCAGGGCACAGCCTGTCACGTTCGCGGCGCCTCCCGAATCCTGGAATCTCTGAAGAACAACCTTGGCGTCAGTCCAGGCGGCACTACGGAAGATCTCCAGTTCACCCTGGAGACAGTGGCCTGCATCGGAGCTTGCAGCTTGGCCCCGGTCATGATGGTCGACCATGACACTCACGGTCGCCTCAAACCGGATGTCGTCCCCAAAATCCTGGATAATTACCGCAATTGATGAAATCGGGGGTTAACATAACATGAGCCAAACACCGACCCTGGCCCGTCTGAACAGTCCAGCCGACCTGGAAACCATTAAAAAGCAGGCGGCGCCCAAAATCGCCATTCGCCACGACCCGAAAGCCCAGGCCCACGAAGGCGTCACCAATCACATCATGGTTTGTTGCGGAACCGGCTGCACCTCTTCCGGCTCCCAGCAGATCGTCAAAGGTTTTCGCGAAGAGCTGGAAAAAAGCGGCCTGAGCAAATCCGTCGAAGTCTACATCACCGGCTGTCACGGTTTCTGCGAAATGGGCCCTCTGGTCGTCATCTACCCCCAGAACATTTTCTATGTTCTGGTCAAAGCCGAAGACATCCCGGAGATAGTCGAGCAGACGATCAAAGGCGGCCAGCCCGTCACCAGACTGCTCTACACCGCCCATGAAGGCGCCGAGCCGTCCGTCCATTACAACGACATCGACTTCTACGCCAAACAGAACCGTCTGACCTTGGCCAACATCGGCCACATCAATCCTGAAGACATCTACGAATACATCGCCAACGACGGCTACTTCGCCCTGGCCAAATCCCTCCAGCACAAGGACAACACCGATCCCCTGCTGGAAGAGGTTAAGGTTTCCGGACTGCGCGGCCGCGGCGGCGCCGGTTTCCCCACTGGCCGCAAGTGGGAGCTGTGTCGTCAGGTGGCGGGCGAGAAGAAATACATCATCTGCAACGCCGACGAAGGCGACCCCGGGGCCTTCATGGATCGTTCCGTGCTCGAAGGCGACCCGCACCGCGTCATTGAAGGCATGATCATCGGCGGTCTGGTCATCGGCGCCGACGAAGGCTACATTTACGTCAGAGCCGAGTATCCTCTGGCCGTCCACCGTCTGAAAGTGGCCATAGCCCAAGCCGAGGCCATGGGCCTTTTGGGCAAAAACATTCTGGGCAGCGGCTGGAACTTCGACCTTCACATTAAGGAAGGCGCCGGCGCCTTCGTCTGCGGCGAAGAAACCGCTCTCATCCAGTCCATCGAAGGCAAGCGCGGCATGCCCACCGCCCGTCCGCCCTTCCCGGCGGTCTCCGGTCTGTGGGGCAAACCCACCAACAACAACAACGTCGAGACCTGGGCCAACATCCCGGCCATCATCCGCAACGGCGGAGCCTGGTTCGCGGCTTACGGCACCGAGAAGTCCAAAGGCACCAAGGTCTTCGCCCTCACCGGCAAAGTCCGTCACACAGGTCTGGCTGAAGTCCCCATGGGCATCAGCATGAGAGAGATCATCTTCAACATCGGCGGCGGCATCCTCGGCGGCAAGAAGTTCAAGGCCGTCCAGATCGGCGGCCCCTCCGGCGGCTGTCTGCCGGAAGAGATGATCGATCGCCCCGTCGACTACGATTCGCTCATTGAAGCCGGCGCCATGATGGGTTCCGGCGGTCTGGTCGTCGTGGACGAAGACACCTGCATGGTGGATCTGGCTCGCTTCTTCCTCTCGTTCACCCGGGACGAAAGCTGCGGCAAGTGCACGCCCTGTAGAGAGGGTTCGACCCGCATGCTCGACATCCTCAACAACATCACTCAGGGCAAGGGTCAACCCGGCGACATCGCGCTGCTGGAAGAACTGGCCACCAACATCAAGCTCAGCGCCCTCTGCGGTCTCGGACAAACCTGTCCCAATCCGATCCTCTCCACTCTCCGGTATTTCCGGCATGAGTACGAGGCCCACATCTTCGACAAAAAGTGTCCGGCCAGGGCCTGCTCGGCCTTGCTGACCTTCTGGATCGATCAGGACAAGTGCATCGGTTGCGGTCTGTGCAAGAAGAACTGCCCGGCCAGCGCCATTGACGGCGAGAAGAAAGAGCCCCATAAGATCGACACCGCCAAGTGCATCAAGTGCGGTTCCTGCATTGACGCCTGCCGCAAGAACAAAGCGGTAAATAAAGAGTAGGGTGCCCCAAATGAGTAAAACTGTTACCCTGACCATCGACAATCAGTCAGTATCCGTGCAGGCCGGCGTCACCATCTGGGGCGCTGCCCGCAAACTTGGCATCAACATCCCAACCCTCTGCCATCATTTCGACGTGAAGCCCTACAGCGGCTGTCGCGTCTGCGTGGTCGAGGTCGTCGGCGCCAGGGCCCTGGCCGCCGCCTGCTCCTTCCCGGTGACCGACGGCCTGGTGGTCTTCACCAACTCGCCCAAGGTTCGCGAAGCCAGACGTCTGGTGGTGGAGCTCCTGTTGGCCAACCACCCCCACGACTGCTTCACCTGCGCTCGCAACCAAAACTGCGAACTGCAGGCCCTCGCGCAAGATCTGGGCATCAAGGAAGTTCGCTTCCCGCAGTCCAAGCCCACTTGGCCTCTGGACGAAACGAGCCCCAGCCTGGTCCGCGATCCCAACAAGTGCATCCTGTGCGGCCGGTGCGTCCGTTTCTGCTCCGACAAGCAGACTTGCAGCGTCTACACCTTCGCCAACCGCGGCTTCAGCTCCACGGTGACCCCGGCCTTCGGCAAGGGACTGGCTGACGCGAAATGCACCATGTGCGGCCAATGCTCGGTCATCTGCCCCGTCGGCGCCATCACGGTCAAAGACGACACGGAAAAAGTCCTGGCGGCCATAAACGATCCCGACAAGATCGTCGTCGTTCAGACGGCTCCGGCCACCCGCGTGGCTCTGGGCGAGCTCTTCGGCGAATCCACCGGGACCATCGTCACCGGCAAAATGGTCACGGCCCTGAAACGCTTGGGCTTCGACCGGGTGTTGGACACCAACTTCACCGCCGACTTGACCATCATGGAAGAGGCCACGGAGTTCTTGAAACGCCTGAAAGCCAACACGCACATGCCCATGATCACCAGCTGCTCCCCGGGCTGGATCAACTTCATGGAAATGTACTATCCGGATCTCGTCCAGCATCATTCGACCTGCAAGAGCCCGCAGCAGATGTTCGGCGCTCTGGTCAAGACCTGGTACGCCAAGAACCAAAACTTGGATCCGGCCAAAATCGTCTCCGTCTCCATCATGCCCTGCACGGCCAAGAAGTTCGAATGCCAACGTCCCGAGATGCGCTCCAGCGGCTATCAGGACGTCGACTACGTCTTGACCACCCGCGAGTTGGGCTCGCTGATCAAAAGCTTCGGCCTCAACTTCAGCGAACTGCCCTCCTCCGAGTATGACCCGGTCATGGGCTGCGGCTCCGGCGCCGGAACCATCTTCGGCAACACCGGCGGCGTCATGGAAGCGGCTCTTCGGACCGCCTATGAAGTGGTCACCGGCGACACTCTCCCGGCCATCGAATTTGAGGTCATCCGCGGTCTTGGCGGTCTGCGCGAAGCCGAAATCGACCTCAAGGGCACCAAGATCAAAGTGGCCATCGCTCACGGTCTGGGCAACGCCCGCAAGGTCATGGAAGAGATCAAAGCCGGCAACCCGCGCAATTGGAACTTCATCGAAGTCATGGCCTGTCCTGGCGGCTGCATCTCCGGCGGCGGCCAGCCCATCAGCCACGACATCAACTACCGCTCCAAGCGCATCGCGGCTCTCTACACCGACGACCGCAACCTGCCTCTGCGCAAGAGCCACGAGAACCCCGAAGTCAAAGCCCTGCTCGACGACTTCCTCAAAGAGTACGGCGGACACAAGAGCCATGAGCTTCTGCACACGGCTTTGAAGGGCCACTCGCACTGAAACCCTTTCCCTTCCGAAGCTCGCCCATGGGCTTCGGAAGGACAGATTGGCGGGACTTTGTCCATGACCACGCGTTTGAAGGACTGACTTCCGCTCGCCTCAGTTTTTCGCGGCTCCGGCCGAGATTATTCTCGGTCGGAGCTTTTTTTTATGAAGCCATGGCCTTTGGTTGGCCAAACGATCGGCCGCGTAATTTAAAACGGCTCTTTCGACGAATCTTTTCCTTCAAATTTCGCCTTGCGCCAAAAACGGCCTCCCGAACCGTCGCCCGCGCCGCGACGACCATCCCGAAACACTTGAACCATAGGGGGCTCCGACCAAGTTCAGGCGCCAAAAACCGAATCTTGACAGTCCCTCGTCCGCTTGCTATAAACAACGCGTTTCAGGTCGCCTTTTAACGGCGGAACATGCGCCTCGTCGACGCCAAGAGCCGGATCGCGCCGACGAAGCCATAGGCCCCTAAAGCGCGAAGACGGCTTTTTTTGGCCAGGTTTTTTTGGGCCAAGTTTTTTCGAGCAAGCTTGCTCGACGGCCAGCAGATGTCCCTAAGGCTTTAGGCGGAGCCGGCTCCACCTCAAGCCCTAAAACAAAAAAAACTTTGCGGATTTTGGAACCGCCGCCCTCGTTTCTCCGGAATAAGACCGTCCGGGCCTTTTTTCGTCGGCCCGGTTTTTTTCGTCCTGACCGCTTCATCTTCCGTTTATGTTTTTTCGCTGATGGGCCTGTTCATCTTTTTGGGCCTTTGTCGCCGGATA
>JAIRTO010000265.1 GCA_031254895.1 Deltaproteobacteria bacterium | reverse complement strand
CCAGGGCGCGAGATCACCCTGGCCGTGGCCGGATCCGGCGGCATCAGCGCGGCCAACCTCATAGGCGCCTGTTTCGTGCAGGAGGTGGTGGCCGGAGCCGAGGCCATCAGAAAAAGACTTCCCCGCACGGACGTGGCGATCGAACTGGGCGGCGAAGACGCCAAGCTAACCTTTTTCGACGCCGGCATCGACCAGCGCATGAACGAAACATGCGCCGGCGGGACGGGAGCCTTCATCGATCAGATGGCCGCCTTTTTGAAGACGGATCCGGACGGCTTGAACGAACTGGCCAAGAACTACAAGACCATCTATCCCATCGCCGCCCGCTGCGGCGTCTTCGCCAAGGCCGACATTCTGCCGCTTTTAAACGAAGGAGCGGCCCAGGAAGACATCGCCGCCTCCATTTTCCAGTCGGTGGTGGATCAGACCATAGGCGGCTTGGCCTGCGGTCGGCGGATCGCCGGCAACGTGGCTTTTCTGGGCGGACCTTTATATTTTTTGTCCGAACTCAGGCGACGTTTCGTCGAAACCCTAAAACTTTCTCCCTCCGAGGGCGTCTGCCCAGCCGAGGCCCAGCTTTTCGTGGCTCTAGGAGCGGCTTATATTTCCAAAGACGAACCGGCCAAGCTCGCCGAGGAGTGGCTTCGCCGGGCCGGGGAGCTGGACAGTTTCGGTCTTGCTCCGGAGATAAGTCCCTTGCCGCCGTTGTTCGCCGATTTGGGCGAACTCAAGTCCTTCAGGGATAGACACGACCGCGCGATGTTGCCTCGGGCGGACTGGCCGGCGGACGGGGACGTCTTTCTCGGTCTGGACGCTGGTTCCACCACCACCAAGCTGGTGGCGTTGGACAAAGACAAGAATCTTCTGTACTCCCATTACGGCCCCAATCACGGAAATCCCCTCAAATCGGCCATGCTGGCCTTGACGGCTTTTTATCAAGCCGCGCCCCAAAACTGCCGGGTGGTTCGTTCGGCCGTCACCGGCTATGGTGAAGCTTTGATTCAGGCGGCTTTGGGCGTGGACATGGGCGAAGTGGAGACTGTGGCCCATTACAAGGCGGCGGCCAGCTTCGTGCCCGACGTCAGCTTCATCGTCGACATAGGCGGACAGGACATCAAGTGTCTGTCGGTCAGAAAAGGCATAATCGAGCGCTTGATGCTCAACGAAGCCTGCTCTTCCGGATGCGGCTCTTTTCTGGCCACTTTCGCCGGCACTTTGGGGCTGGATCCCGAAGGCTTTTCCAGAATGGCTCTCTTGGCCGCTCGGCCGGTGGATTTAGGCAGCCGCTGCACGGTCTTCATGAACTCGAAGGTCAAGCAAGCCCAGAAGGAAGGAGCCGAGGTCGGCGACATCTCGGCGGGCTTGTCCTACTCGGTGGTCAGAAATGCCCTTTACAAAGTCATCCGCATCAGCCGTCCCGAGGATCTGGGCGAAAAGATCGTCGTTCAGGGTGGAACGTTTTTCAACGACGCCGTTTTGCGTTCGTTCGAGCTTTCCATCGGCCGGGAAGTGGTCAGACCCGACATCGCCGGCCTCATGGGCGCCTTCGGGGCGGCCTTGTTGGCTTTGGACGAATGGCGCTTCGACCGGAAGCCTTCGTCCGTCATTTCCGCGGAAGAGCTGGCCTCCTTTTCGGTCTCTTCCCGCAACGTCCGCTGTCATAAATGCGAGAACCGCTGTCTTTTGACGGTCAACAGCTTTTCGGACGGCCGTCGCTTCATTTCCGGCAACCGCTGCGAACGCGGGGCGGACACCAAAAGCCCGACGGCCGACCGCCTGGATGCTCTGGCCAACAAGGCCAGGCTGGGGGACATCTCCGATCGGCTCTCCAAGCTGCCGCCCTTCGGAGGGCTGCGGCGTCTGTCCGATTTCGGCGAATTGCCCAATCTATTTTCCTGGAACCTCTATAGGCTTTTCCAAGTCTACACTCCTCATCCCGCCTCCGCCTGCCGGGGCCGGGTCGGCATCCCCAGAGCCTTGGGGCTGTACGAGACCTATCCTTTCTGGTTCACTTTCTTTCACTCGCTTGGTTTTCGGGTGGAGCTCTCTCCGCCTTCCTCGAAGGATCTTTTCAATTCGGCTCTGGACACCATCCCCTCGCAGACGGTGTGCTATCCCGCCAAACTGGTTCACGGGCATATTTTGGCTCTCGTCAATCAAAAGCCGGACTTCATCTTTTTTCCGGCCACCCCTAGAGAGCTTCCGACCATTTACGGGACGGTGGATCGCTACAACTGTCCGCTGGTGGGCAGCTATCCCGAGCTCATCCGTCTGAATCTGGACGCCTTGGGGGACAGCGGGGCCAAACTGCTCGCTCCATTCGTCGATTTGGCGGGCTCGCTCGGCTTTTTGGCCGAGAGGCTGGCCAATTGTCTTTCGTTTTTGCGGTTGTCCAAAGCCGAGCTCAAAGGCGCTCTCAAGGCCGCGATGGCGGAGCAGCGGCTGTATCGCGAGCATGTCCGCTCGGCGGGCGAGCGGGCTCTAAAATGGCTCAAGAAGAACAATCGCCGGGCCGTCGTCCTGGCCGGGCACCCGTATCACATAGATCCGGAAATTCATCACGGCATCGCCGATCTAATCTGCGCCAACGGCCTGGGCGTCTTGTCGGCCGATTCCATCGATCACTTGGCTTCGTCCGATCTGACCCTCCGGGTCAGGGATCAGTGGATTCCGCACTCCCGGCTCTACCGGGCGGCGGCTGTCTGCGCGGCCAACGAAGAGTTGGAGCTGGTTCAGCTGAACTCTTTCGGCTGCGGCTTGGACGCCGTCACCACCGACCAGGTCGCCGAGATAATCAAGGAAGCGGGCAAGGTCTACACCTTGCTGAAAATTGACGAAGGGGCCAATCTGGGAGCGGCTCGCATCAGGGTAAGATCTCTTCTGGCGGCCATTCGAGAGAGGGGCCGCAGCCGCGCGTCAAATTCCAGCAGCAAGGTGTATCGCTACCAGCCGACGCTCATGGAAAAAGGGGCGGAAAAAGAGTACACCCTGCTTTGCCCGCAGATGTCGCCCATTCATTTCCGGTTTCTGGTCCCGGCCATGGCTCCTTTGGGCCATAAAATAAAGCTGATCCCTCATTTAGAGCGAGAAGCCGTCGAGGAAGGGCTCCGTTTCGTCAACAACGACGCCTGTTTCCCGGCTTTGGTTTCCATCGGTCAGATTATTCACGAAATACGAAAAAGCGACGTCCCCGCGAACCGCATCGGGGTGCTCATGAGCCAGACGGGCGGCGGCTGCCGGGCTTCGAATTATGTCGCCTTTTTGCGCAAAGCTTTGACGGACGCCGGTTTCGGTCATGTCCCCGTCTGGCCGCTTTCCTTAAGCGGCAACTCGGAAGGGCCTGGACTGGCCATAGATCGGGCCGGTTGGCGTCGCATTCTCATAGGTTTGCTGACGGGAGACATGCTGCAAAGACTCCTGTTGTCCTCCCGACCCTATGAACTCGAAAAGGGAGCGGCGACGGCCCTTTTCGAGTCCTGGGTGGAAAAGGCCATTCCGGCCGTGGCCGCCGGGGACAAGAAAGAATTCGTCAAAAACGTCGCCGGGATGACCGAAGATTTCGCCTCCTTGCCGATGGCTCCTCAGAATAAGCCCATGGTGGGAGTGGTCGGCGAGATTTTGATAAATTTTCATCCCGAGGCCAACAATCAGGTCGTGGCCATCTTGGAGGCGGAAGGCGGGCAGGCCGTTTTGCCCGAACTGACCGACTTTTTTCTGTATTGCCTTTACGACGAAGTGTATCGTTTCGACAACCTGACCGGCAGTCGCTGGACAAAATGGGTCAACAGCTGGCTCATCGGCTACGTCGAAAAATTTAGGGCGCCCATGCGGGCGGTTCTGGCCGACCATCCTCGTTTCGGGCGTTTGAACTCGTTCAAGGAATTGAAGTCCGCCGGCGAGGCTCTCGTCTCTTTGGGCAACCAGAGCGGAGAAGGCTGGTATTTGGCGGCCGACATGGCCCTCATGCTGGGCCACGGCGTCAACAACATACTTTGTTTGCAGCCTTTCGGCTGTCTCCCCAATCATATAACGGGCAAAGGCGTGGTCAAGGAATTGAAGCGTCGTTTCCCCGAGGCCAATATGGCCGCCGTCGACTACGATCCGGGGGCTAGCGAAGTCAATCAGCTAAACCGCATCAAACTCATGATGACGGTGGCTAGGGCCGCCAAAAATAAGGCCGGCTTGCGGCTGGCCGAGATTCCGGAACCCGAATCGTCGGTGGGCTGACGTCTTTTTTCCGGGCGACGGTTCGCTTTGCGAAGACGATGTTGCGGAAGCTTTTTGGCTCGTTGGACGTCCAAGTCGTTTGACTTTTCACTTGTCCTGTCCGGCCAAGCGGCCAAAGGGCTGTTTTTGGCCAGACATCGGCCTTTTCCCGACGGCCTCGTTTATTTTGTCGGTCGCGTCCTAAGGCCGCTTCAAAAAATATGGCCGCTCGTCGAACTCGCCCGAGCTCTTCTTGTTTATGGAGACGCCTTTTCCAGCCTTTCTGCCAGGGTCAGCAAACTCCTGAACCACAGCAGCGTC
>JAIRTO010000242.1 GCA_031254895.1 Deltaproteobacteria bacterium | reverse complement strand
TTGTTTTAATTTAATAAAAAAAAATTTTTAACACACAAAAAAAAAAAATTAAAAATCCATTTTTCTGTTTTTTTTTTTTTTTTTTTTTTTTTTTTTTTTTTTTTTTTTTGCTGATATATATATAAAATAATTTTAGCATATAAGAAGGTTAAAATAAAAATTAAAGTGTAAAGATTTATTATTATAAATTTTAGATAAAATTATGACTATTAAATGTATAAAGAATATCTAAGGGCAGCATGGGTTGCTTAAGTTTTATTTAATACCTTTTCTACTACAAAAAAAATATATATTAAAACATAATTATATTTTGGAAGGAGTAAAATACGATTATTTCGCTTGAAACTTGTACAAAAAAAATTTATGCGTATAGTTAAAATCATTACGATATTTATGAAAATAATGTTGAAATTACTGCGGTTTCGGCCAAGGAAAACAAACAACATTTAGTCTATAGGACAATTAACAAATCAGAAGATCGCAATTATATATTTAACAATATTGAAAAAGTTTGATACAATAAAAATTGTTATGATAGCAAAGTAAAGCTAAAAACTTTAAATAAAAAATGTTGTTTACAAGAAAAATATGGTTAATATCGAATATGTTATTTTTGGTAACGCATAAAGATTATTATTGGTGCTAATTATCAGTAAAAATCTATTATTATATACAATTATAAAATATAAGTCTGAAAAATGTAGTACAGGATCAAATTTTGAAATATTTCCAATTCTCAATGGTTCTCTCTGAAAAATTTGGCTAAAAATCAAGCATGGCATTGATAAGAATATAAATATAAACTTAAAAATGTTATTAATTCAAAAAGAGAAAAAATCAATAAATTAATAAAGTAATAATTCAAAAAAAATAACTCACAAAAACAATACCGTAAATAAGTAAAAGTTAAAGAATAATAGCGGTAAAAAACAAGAACGTAATTCATCAAGTAATTAGATAGTAATCAATGGTTGAAGCAGCAGGAAAATATCAAACAAAAATTCAAAAATTAAAAATCATAAAAAATCAAAAACTTAAAAAAAAACAAGTATTTACAAAAATAAAATTAAGCAAAGGAGCGTATTACGTTCAATATGACATGTCCGATAAGCGTAGCCAATGAGTTATTCGTGATTGTTTGTCAAAAACGTCAACGCCTGCCGCAGCTAGTTAAAACGTAATCATGAAAGATATGAAGGCCTGGCGTATTGATTGTCAAGCATAAAAAACGCATATATTGATGAAAATAGTCGCAATTATGAACGAAAACAGACAAATCAGCGAGACCTCGCAGTCGTTGGCATTTTTGAGTTTCGGCGGCGATTAATTTGGATTTGACAAGCAAAGAATGATAAATGGCAGTGTAATTAGTTGGTTAGCCAACTTTTGATTCGACGAAATGCTCGATCGACTGGACGATATTGACTTGCCTGATGGAGCTCGTCAGTCTCAAAAAGGCTACTCGCATCTGGGCTTCAGTGTCGACAATGAGTAAAACATAAGCGGATTATTTTTTGGGAAATAGGGCTATAATTGTAAATATACGTATTGATTTAGTAAAAATAGATGAAAAATTTATTGGCGGTGTTTAAAAAACTTTATGAATATTAACACAAAACATAAACATTTTCCAGGACAGATAAACTTCAAAAGAAGAAAAAAAATAATATAATTACAGGTGGTTTAAGAAGGTTGTGCATTTATCGGAAAAAGCGCGAATTGACCAATTACTCTGAATTTTTGCTGGTTTAGGGAAGATAGACGCGTCGAATGTCGTCATATCCGAGGAGGTTTTTATAATTTGACGAAATGGGTTTGGGAGGACAATTTTTCGACCAAAAACGGTTATAAAGCCTCAGAATGGATTATTCTGAAAGTGTTTTTGGGTAGCGGGAAAGAGGAATTTAAGGCGGGGAATCTTTGAGAGCAAGAGGAAAGTATCGACGATATTAGGGATGCTTCGGTTTGAAAAAGTAGGTTGCAGCCGATGATGAATGGCGGACGAACGAACTCCGAGGTACAGGAATAGTTCGCCGAATAAGCTCCAGAAGGGGAACTCGTCGAAGACGGCATCAACGGAAAAGTCGACTTATCGGAGTTCCTGAGGCGACAATTATCCCGCGTCGACACAGGCTCTGCTTTTGACCGTTTGGCCAGGTCGAAGGGCGTTATTTTTTTGTTTTTCGAAGGACGGAAGTCCTTGACAATAAACCGTCTGGGTTGACGCCAAGATCGATTATTTTGCTCCGTGTTCAGTGGCCAGGTCAGAAAACGTCGTGACAAAATCTTTTGTTTTTTTCGATTATTTTTTTTATTTTGGCTCTTGAATCGTCCTTTACGACCACCGCCGGATAAAGTCGTTCCTGAACGAATTCTCCAAGGCCTTTGTATCGCACGACTTCCTCCAACAGAGCCTCGTCCTTGCATTCCAACACCGTCACTTGTCGGAGACGGATGCGGTCGGTTTGGAGTTCCCAGTCGTCCAAGGCGCGGAGGACATTGGCCGGCGTCGGCTTGTCGGCAGCCGACAGGTAGTCGCGGAACTCGGCTAAGGTCGTTTCGCTGACGAGGAGGCGAACCATGCTCTCGAAGTCGATTTTGAAGATGGCGGCTTCGGCGGTGAACGACGACTTGGTGAGAAATCTGGCGAAAAAGGTTTCATGTCTTTTCCGTTCAGGGCCGTTAGGAACAAGGGCCGTAAAATCGGGCAAGACGACGAAACCTCCCTTGGCGTTCGATTCCGAGGCGGAGACGGAGGGGCAAGAATCCGACATCCCTAGCAGATATTCGCCGAAGGGATTTATCCTGAAGGCTTTCAGGGCAATGTAACTAGGTTCGTCATAGGACTGTATCTCCCCAAAAGCGAGGTCGATCAGACCCAAGGCGCCGAAGAAAGTTAAAAGTATCGGCAATAAACGACGTTCATAGTCGTACCAACATACGCCCACTCGGCCCCCTGAAACAGGATAGACGTGACGATAATCTCTTGGCGCGAAGTAATCGATGTTTAGGCGCAAGTTTTGTTCAAATTCTTTCACGGAAATCAGGAGACCGGGAGGACATGTCTTTAGTTTTTCAGCCAAACGCTGACGGGGCAAAAAAGGTTGATGTCCTCGGTGATATTTCAATCCATCCAAAACGTCTATTTCATTGTACATTTTGGTGTTCAAATAAGAATCGAAAAGTTGTTTGGCCAGAATTTCGTAAGGCTGAGAGGCTATGGAAGCCGCCTTGGAAAGAGGCGCGAAAAAGCCGTCGACGATCGACAGCAAACCGCCTATCCTGGACAGGATTATCAGCGGATAAGTGACGAAATAATCCTGAGGCTTCTTCCTCATGTCCAAGTGAACGGCCGACAATTCGTCGGGAACCTCGCTATAGCCGCAGTGATTGGCCAGTTTTGCGACCCAAGTGGAGTTGACAAAGCCGCCTTTGGTGGCGGGAACCTTATGTGAACTGAAATACCTGAGAATGTTCAAGAAGTCTTTCGTTCTGGCGTTGCGGGCGACTAAAGGAATATCCGTTTCGACTTCGGAATAAGTGGGCTCCCAGTCTCCTACGGCGGCGATCATTTCGCTTTTGAACAACATCTCCCCGGCTGGGAAGAGAAGCCATAGCGGAGAGTCTTCAGGAGCGTAGAAAAGGATGAAATAAGCCAGAGGGGAAGAGCCGTAGATGACAAAGCGTCCCATCGACACTTCCCCGCGATGGCGGCTGTGGTAGTGAGGTCTGACTGTTTCGTCGATGTAGTGGTTCGGCAAGGAGCCTTTTGACCAGATTTCCAGAGAGGCGATTTTGCGCTCGATTTCGTTGAGGCTGTTCCATATTTTTTCAAATCTGCCAGGATCGTGATAATAGTTTTTCATGGCCGCAGCTAGTTCCAGCAATGAAGCCTTCTCCTTTGACGGTCTTTCGAGGCCGCTGAGAGAGAAAAGGTGTTTCAGGGAACCGATCATGCTCTGGTCGGCGTTCATTAAAAATTTAAGTGCGCTGGCGAGGGCATCTTCTTGCATGTCTAAAAAGTCCTTGTTTCAGGGCGCGCCATGTTATTTGCGGAACGATTGACATCGGTCAAGGGTCGAAAGGGGCTCATTCGTCCTTGTCTCCGAAAGATCAGTTAAAACTCCCGCCGTCTGTCCGGCGGACTGAGGCGGCTATTTCGGGACGGCGAGTTCGCGGCGTCGCCACCCCATTTTTTTTTGGTTGGTCGCGAAACGGCGGCTGTGGGGCCGCCCGCGCGCGATCGGCTCGGAAAGGATAATCTATTGCGGGTCGCTGACGACCGTGTAAGGATACCCTTGCTCGACCAAAAACAATTGTCTGTGAGCGGCGAAGTTTTCCTCCACGGTGTCGGAGGTGACCAAGGTGTAGAACCAGGCGCGGTTGTCGCCAGCTTTGGGGCGAAGGATTCGGCCGAGCCTTTGAGCTTCCTCTTGTCGGGAACCGAAAGAGCCGCTTATTTCTATGGCCACGTTGGCGTCGGGCAGGTCAATGGCGTAGTTGGCCACTTTGGAGACGATGATGACCGGCGTTTGGCCTTGACGAAATTGACGGTACAACTCTTCGCGCTCCTTGTTTTTCGTCTTGCCGGTGACGAGCGGGGCCTTCAGCTGTTTGGCCATTTCGTCGAGCTGGCTGAGATACAAGCCGATCACCAGTATATGTCGCCCGCGATGTTTCTGGACTAGATCCTGCACCAGCTTGTATTTGTTCGGATTTTCCGAGGCCAGACGGAACTTTTCGCGTTTGTCGGCCACCGCGTAGCTCATGCGCAGGTCGGCGGCCAGAGGAACGCGCCTTTCAAAGCACTCCACCGCCGCGATGTGACCGCTTTTTTCCAGCGTCTTCCAAGGCACTTCGTATCGTTTGGGGCCAATCAAGGTGAAGACGTCGCCTTCCAATCCGTCCTCGCGAATCAGGGTCGCCGTCAGCCCCAGCCTGCGCTTGGATTGAAGCTCCGCCGTCAGGCGAAACACCGGCGCGGGCAAGGTGTGCACTTCGTCGTAGATGATGAAGCCCCATTTGCGGCTGTCGAGCAGCTCGCGATGTCGTTCGGACATGCTCAGGATGTGATAGGTGGTGGCCGTGACTTGGCGCAGCTCCTTGCGCTCCCCGCTGTACTCTCCGATGTTTTCTTCCTTGAGAGTGGTCTTGTCCAAGAGTTCCGCGAGCCATTGACGCACGGCGGTTATGGAGGTGGTGATTATCAGGGTTTCCGTTTGCAGCTGAGCCATCGCCGCCATGCCGACGATCGTCTTGCCCGCGCCGCAAGGCAGAACTATGACTCCGTGACCGCCCCGAGCTTCGCCGTTCGCGTGAAACACGGCGGCGGCTTCCGTTTGATAAGGGCGAAGACGGAAAGAGGCTCCCGACAAGGCCTGTTCCCGAAGTTCGAAGGAAAGGGGCGAAGCCGGGCGATAGCCGGCCAAGTCTTCCGCCGGATATTCGGCGGCGATGAGGGCTTGCTTGATGTGACCTCGCCAGGCGACGTCGACTTCAAAGCTGACGGCGTCGAGCGTCTGGCGAATATATTTGGCCACCCCTTTGGTGTTGGCCAATTCGGCGGCCAGATATTCGTCGTCGCAACGCAGGATGAATTTGTCGTCTTCCAAAAGAAGCTTGACTCGCCCGTACCGTTTGCCCCAGTCGACGACGCGGGTGACCACCAGCGGCGGCAGCTCATGCTTGGCAAAGCGGCGGAGCTGGTCGATGACTTGATCCGTCGAAAGGCCGGCCGAAGCCGCATTCCAAAGAGACAGTCGCGTCAGTTTGTAAGTATGGACATATTCGGGGCTTTTGACCATCTCCGCAAACCCGCTCAAGGCGTCGCGAGCTTCCTCGTATTGCGGATGATCCACCGCCAAAAGCATCGTCAAATCGCTTTGAACGATGAGGCAGCCTCCCCCCGTCGCTTCAGAAAACATCTTGGCAAAACCTCTTGTTCTTTTCGATAATTTTCCTTATTTTGGCCCGCGAATCTTCGTCCGCCACAACCGCCGCCGGGCGGAGCTTTTCTCGAACGAGCGCTCCCAGGCCTTTGTAGCGAATCACTTCTTCGAAAAGGGCCTCGTCATCGCATTCCAGAACCGTCACTTCTCTGATTCGGATGCGGCCGGCCTGGCGTTCCCAATCGTCCAAAGCGCGGAGCACGTTTTTCGGGAGGGGCTTATCGGAAGCCGACAGCCAGGATCGCAAGTCGGCTATGGAGCCGCCGCTTCTGAAGAGGCGAAGCATGCTTTCAAAATCTATTTTGAAGATGGCCGCTTCGTCGGTGGAAGAGACCTTGGAGAGAATATTGCCGAAATGCGATTCATGTCTCCGCCGTTCAGGGCCGTTGGGCACGATCGTCGTGAAGTCGGGCAAGACGGCGAATCCTCCCGTCTTCGTTTCATTTGTCGAAGAGGAAACATAGGCGTCGGACAGCCCCAACAGATATTCGCCCAGCGGAGTCATCCGGAAGGCGGAGACGGAAATGTCGCGATCATGCAGCGCGTCGGCTCCCTCCTCCCAAGCTATGTCCAGCAAACCCAGAGCGCCGAAGAAAGAGAGAATTATGGGCATGAGACGATATTCGAAATCGTTCCAACGCACATCCTCCTTTCTGAAGGTCGAGACGACGTGGCGGCTTTTCGTTCTGGCGAAATCAGGCCTGGCCAAGCGCAAGTGCTTTTCGAATTCCAACGCTTGAATCAAGCGGCCGGGAGGACACAATTTTAGCTCTTCAGCCAAATTTCGGCGGGCCAAAGAAGGTTGATGGCCCCGCTGGGCTCTCAATCCGTCAAGAATGGAAAGTTCGTCATAACTTGTCGCTTGCAAATACGATTCGAAGATGTGTTTGGCCAGGACTTCGCGCGGCTGGCTGATCAAAGCGGCGGCTTTTGGAGACGGCGAGCAGACGCCTTCGGCGATCGACACCAAACCGGCGAGCTGGCCTAGGATCACCAAATGATAAGTCGTCAGGTAGTCCTCAGGTCTGGAGGCCTGTTCCGGAGACAGAGTCGTCCAGCTGGGGTATTCGTCGTAGCCGCCATACTGAATCAGCTTCGAGATCCAGCCCTTGCTGAGAAAGCCGCTCTTAGTCGTCGTCACCTTGAAGGAATTGCAAAATCTGACGAGGCTGACGAAATCATTCGTTCTGGCTTCGCGTTCGAAGAGCGGCGTCTCGACGGCGACGTCGGAATAGCGGCGTTCCATTTCGCCGATGACGCCGGTCAGTTCCGACTGGAACAAGCAGCGGCCGGTCGGGGCGAGCGCCCACAGCGGCGAATCGTAAGAGCCGTAATAACGAAGAAAAGACCATATGACCGTCGACCCGAAGTAATAATAAAAATAACTGGACATTTGAGAACTGCCGGTTCTCTGGGAGAGGCCATGTTTTTGGGCGATTTCGTGCACATGTTCCAGAGGAGCCAAGCCTTTGGACCAAATGTGCAAGGAGACGACTTCGCGCTCGACGTCGCTGAGACTGTCCCACAGCTGCCGGCATCGGCCAGGCGCGGCATAATGCCGCATCAGCAGGCAGACGAGGTCTTGCATGTCGGAGTCAGAAGAGCCAGGGACGAAATCTACGCCGACAAGATGCGCGATATGGGCCAGCGAGCCAGGAATGTCCTTGTCGCCTTGGTATGCGCGAGACAAAATAGCTTCGAGTTCATCTTCAAGCATGCGACCTTCCTTCAAGCATTTTTCGTTTATAGCCTGGCTCCGATCGGCTCCGGACGAAGAGGGCCGGCGGGAACCGTCGTCTTGGCGGTTATTTTGGCCAAAAAAGACCTCGCCTCGCGAAGGCGGGCCACATAAGGTTTTGCGCTCGACAGCCAAGGGGGCGCCCTTGGCGAGAAGAAAAGCCAACCGTCTTTTGGCCCCTGGCGAGAGAGTCGGCTGGCCAAAGATTTTCTTTCCGGCGCTCGGCCGCGCGGGCAGTATCAGTTTTGACCTGTTTTTTGGCGAATTATGAGCCAAAAAAAGATCGGCGCCGCCGAATCGGCCGCCTTCTGGCGCGTCGGGGTTGGCCGTCAGAAAGCGAAAAGCGCGCGTCGAACTCGGCCAAACGGAAGAAAGCCTTCGAAGTCGGCTCGGCCAGGGGCTGACCGCCGAAAACTTCCTCGCCGAAAGGTTTTTTTTGGCCGCGAAAGATCCGTCGTCCCTTCTGTCGCCGGGCGAACTTCATTTCTCGGCCAAAAAACGGAAGCCAAGCGCCACATCTTGTGTTGCGGCGTCGGCATTATACCATATTTTTGACTTCATGATTTTGGGGCGACGAAAAAAACAAAAAACGCATGACGAGGAGGGACGCCTCTGCGGGTTCGTCGGCAAGGCTTGATCCTTCAAGGGCCGCTCTTTCTGGTCGGCCAGCTTTGGCCGCTTGGAGCGGCCAAAGCGGCGCCTCTTTCTTTTTTGGCCAAGAAGACGGCCGCGCGAAAATAGATGTCGGCAAAATTCCCGTCTTCTTGAAAGATGGCCTCCGGTTTCGATTCGCCGGAGAAGAACGGCGCCGGAGCGACCGCCAAACGGCCTTCGCGACCGTCTTCTCGCCTGCGGGCTTCAAAGCTCGTCATTTGCCGAGGCCTTTCATGTCCTTTTCGATCTCTTTGTCTATGAGAAAGCCAAAGGCCTCGTCAATAGGGTTGGGGCAAATTTTGAGATAGTCGTCGACGGAGGCCGCTTTGATCTCGGCGGCGTCCGCGTCTCGGTGCAGGCTGCAGAAGCGCGCCTGGTCATTTTGGCTCTTGTCCTGAAGCAGATCGAACCACTTGAGCAGCACATAGTCGTGGGTCGCTAAAATGATCTGCTGGCCGTTTCGGGACAGTTCCAACAGGATCTGAACGAGCGGCTACATCAGCATGGGGTTTAGGCTGGATTCGGGCTCGTCGCAGGACAGTGGCCCGCTGACGCCGGGCCGGATCGCTCCGGTTTCCAGCAGGCGATGGAGCAGCTCCGCCTTGCGGAAACCTTCGGCTGTGGAATTGGCCGAATATTCGGTCTTGTCCGTTTTGAAAGAGACCTGGCCGCCGCCCTGGAAAACGAAGCGTCCGCCGCAGACGCCTTCGATCTCGGCCATGGCCCATTTGGCTTTTTCGGACAAAGCTTCCGGGCGGACTTCGGGAAGTTCCAGAAGCAGGCAGAGGTCTTGATAGGTCTGGTCAAAGGCGAGCCGGCCTTTCGCGTCGAGGCTGCGGAAGACGTTCAGGAACGAAAGGACTTCCTTGGTCGGGACGAAAACGGCCCTGAACTGACGTTGGTCGCAGCCGACGCGATTCAGAAGGGTCAGCGTCGACGAGTCGTCGCCGAAGGTCGCGGCTATCTTTCGTCCCCCCCGAAAAAAAGGGCGGACATATAGGCCTCGCCGGTCGCGCCCGGTCGGCGCAAGCGGCCGATCTTGCCGTCCAGCGGCAGAAAGAGGCGGAGCAGCTTGGCCGTCAACGCCGCTTCGCTCTCGTCTTCATCGGCCCAGGACTTTTTTTCCGGCTGAAATGCCCCGAAACAGAGTCCATAGGCAGCTTTAAGAAGGTGAGTTTTGCCTGTGTCGTTTTTGCCGATGAGGACGTTGATTGTAGGCGAAAAATCCATAGACGGACTGGCGAAGGCGGTGAAGTTTCTCAATTCGAGACGTTCAAGCATTTTTGGGATCCTCTTTCAGGGCGGTTTTCATTTGCAGAGCCTTGGGCAAAAGCTCTCGCTCTTAGGCGAGCGCAAATGAGCTTACATGAGCAGATATTGCAATATGGCCATATGCTTTTGGTCAAGAAAGTCAGCGTCTCCTTGGCCCCTTCGCGACCCGGCTAAAGCCGGCTCCAACGCTTTAGCAAAAGCGGACGGCGGCGAAAAAGATGTTGGCGGCGAAAGAGCGCTCTCCACAGGCATCATAATAGCCTTCCTCAAATAAGGCAATAAACGTTTACGGCCATTTTGGCGACAATTATCGCAGGGGTCTGACTTGGGCGGATACGCGTCGCTTATGACGTTTTTTTTTTTTTGTGATTGTCGAGAAAACGCTTCCAGCCAAGACCGCCAGAAAGTCTGATGCTCCGTTTCGGCGGCGGCCAATTTCGTTGGCGAGATATGAGGCCCGGCGTTTTTTTTCGGATTGAAGAGACTCGCGGAAAAGAACCTGAAACAAGCTCGCTTCGAAGGTTTGAAGGCTAGAGGGTTAGAGAAAGACGGCGGCGTTCAGGGCTTGTCAAAAAATAACTTAGCGTTGAGGTCATGCTTTTATGTTTATTTTGAAGGATAACGCCTTCGGAATAATAGCAAGGAACTGTAAAATAATAAATTTTGAAAAATTATGATGGTTTAAAATAATAATTCCAATCATCAAAAGGATTTATCTTGACAATATTCATGGAATTAAATTCATCGTCTGAAACTTTTTTCGCAAGCTCATACGCCGAATCGTCGCGCAGACAGATAACCTTCAATACAGTCGTCGTTGTTGTCGAGCCAATTAGATCGATCGCCGACTCAACGTCAATTAGCCGTTTCCCGCGCCAGTTCTTGGCGCTGTAACAGAAAAGCCGATGTTCAACTTTGTTCCACTTTGACGCGCCTCTTGGAAAATGAGATACATGGATTTCGATGTTCAGCAGTTTCGCCAGTCGCGCGAGTTGATATTTCCAAACTCTTTTTGCGCGCTCGTCGCTTCCGCCGCCATCGCAAGCAATCATCAGTTTCGTAGCGGACGGGAATGTATTTTTTCCTACTACATCGCACCAACGAGCAATGTTCTCGACGGCGAATTCGGGCGTGTCGCGACTTGCTCCAACGTTCACGAAACCAATGTTGTCGTTGATGTTGTAGACTCCATATGGCGCGATTTTTCCAAGTTCCTTGAGAGGGAAATCATGATCAAGCGCTTTTCGAGGATCCTTGTTTTTCCAGCATTCTGGCCCTGGATTTTTAAAGTTTTCGATGTTTTCTTTCTTTTTCGCCTCCGCGGAAATCACTGGTTCTCCTTTAGAAAGGAATTCTTCCGCCTTGTCATTGATAAATTGGAATTGCGCATCTCTGTCTGGATGAGGTTTGCCCGCTGGCGACATATTTTGATTGCTTCGCTTGCTGTAACCTAAGCCTTCCAAAATGACTCCTACAGTCGCATGGCTAGTATTCAGGCCGTATTGTTCGGCCAATTTAATTTGCATTGAGCGAAAGCTTTCCGTCGTCCAGGAAAGCGCTTTTTCAGGACTCCCATATGCGCTGCCGTCTACTATAGTTTTCACGCATTCGGCAATATTTGGATAACGTTGCGACGCTGTTTTTGGGCCGCCGCCCTTTTTTCTAATTCTCCCTGTTTCCAGAATCTCTTCATTTTTCAACTCCTTTTTGCCTGCTGTTATAGTGTTCAAAGAAACGCCTGTCGTTTCGTGGACAACGGCGGCTCCGCCATATCCGTAAGTCGTCGCGAGCAATGCCGCGTATCGCCTTTTCTGCGCTTCGTTAAGATTATTTTTTAATCCGTTCCATAATGATTTAATTTGCTCTCTATCCATCAGCCGCATCTCCTTTAATTTGATGCGACCAATAGTATCACGCCGCATTTTTTTAGCAAGTCGTAATTTCACAGTTCCTAAGGGGAGATCGATAAGGAGAGGCCGATAGAGGAAAGTCGATAAGGGAAATCGAAGATGGCGGACGATGAGGGGGCCGGGGCTAGGCTAGGCGGACCCGGCGAGAAGGGCGCTGAAGAGGTCGATGAGGAGGCTGAGGAGGAGGGGGGGGGAGGGCGCTGAAGAGGCCCGATAAGGGAGGCGGATAAGGAGGGTGATGAAGAGTCCCTTCTCGCTTTTGTCCGTCGGCGAAGGCCGCATTCCGTCGGCCAGGCCAAATTTTATCGTGAGAGATTCGGCGCGACGGCCGAAAAAGATCGAATGTCCCCTAGTTTTCGGGCTGGGGCTTCGTTTTGGCCGCGACTCCTTCATAATTCCGGATTTTTTCCTCGATCAATTGGCGAGCCTCGGCCGGAAGGCGCTCGTTGTATCGGAAGTCTTCCGCCAAAAAATGGGCCAGGCTTTCGGCTTCCCAGCTTCGTCTGACCGCCGTGATCTCGGCCATGACCGCCCAGACGGCCAGAACCAGCAGCAGAACCAGAGCCCCCGAGGCGGCCGCCAGGACGCGAACCATAAAACGCCGCTGCTCCCGAAGATGGCCTTGGTAGAGCCGGGAGAATTTTACCCGCAGCAAACGGGCGATTAGCCTGAAGAAGGCTTCTTCGTCTGTTCCGTCGGCTAGCGAGATGCCCATGAGGTCGGGGAAAAGACTGGGAGGGTAGCAGCGCTTCGGCCCCTCCATGTCGTCGGGCTCTCCTTCGATGATGAAGGGGATGATGAAGTCTTCTCGGCCGGCTTCGACGAAACTGCGAGCGTCCTCGTTCACGCGGGAAGAAAGAGCCGCCCGCGGCGAACAGATGACGATTAAGTAGCGGGCCAGCTCGGTGACGGATTGTCCTTGGTTCTCGCGCAGCGAGCTTAGGCGCTCCGGGATCGGATCCGCTTGCCCGGTCTTGTTTTTCCGAACAGGCTCTTCCCGCCTTTGCTCGGAGACGGCTTCCATTTGGACTCGATAGTTGTCCAGTCGTCGCTCCAGCCAATGGGCCCATTTTTCGTCGGCGCCGCCCGGTTCGTGCGAAATGAAGGCGTAGTGGGGATATTCTCTGGTTTCCGCCTTCAGGCGAGCCACCTTCAGATCCGGTTCCTCAACCCGGAGGCTGGAGGCCAAGACGATCCGCTCGTCCATTTCCGGCCCGTCGCAGTAGTGCGCGAAGATGCGGCATTCCTGACGAGACAGCTTGTCGAGAATGAATTCGTGCCGATCCAGATTGTCGCTCAACATTCTGTTGCGGCCCTTGTTGTGGCGCAGTTCGAAAAATTCGTTTATGCTCAGTTCCTCCACCAGAGCGACGCGCAGCCCGACCTTCGTTTCGTCGATCTGGCTGTACAGAACGTCATCGTAATAGACGTCCAGACGATAGCGGCCGGAATGCAGTCCCCGCAGGCGCAGCCCGTTTTCGTGCGGCATGACGTTTAGGATGACCACGTCGCGACAAATGATGCCGGCGTTGGGAAGATCCTCTCCCAGCATAAAGAGCTCCAAGGAAGTTATGAGTGATCAGGTCGGAAGGAATTGTAGCAGTTTTGGCTGAGCCCGATAGGAACAAAATGTTACCTTTTTTGACTAAATTATTTTTTTTTGGAGGAGGGATGGTTCAAGCGCGGGAGATGCGGAAGATAGGAGAAAACGAAGAAAAAAAGAAAGATGGAGGTGAGGAGGGGAGAAAAAAAAGAAGAGGCGTCGGTCTGAAGGTCGACCGCCGCCCCAAAGTTTTGGGCCAAGGCCTTTATGAGCCGACGGGGGGGCGGGCGCGGCGTCCAGACCGAGCCGTTCGAGGGCCGTCGAAGACGCGCCCTTCTGCCCTTCGCCAGGAACCGCCTCCGTCGCCTTAAACTCGATGATGACGGCTCTTCGCAGGGCAAAGCCGCGAAAAAGAGCCGAATTTTTTTGGCGTCCATTTCGGCCGCTTAGACCTGGCGAGCCGTTCTCGAATGGAGAAACAGACGAGGGAAACCGCAACCCGCCGCGTTCAGATCATTTAAAAAAAACGAGATGTCGTCCTTATCGCGGCGACGACGAAAGGCGAAAAGCGTTTGACCGCGAAACTAAGAAACTTCGTATACGTATTCATCTCCTTTTTTTCTGACCGTAAACATGAAATCAGTCGAATGCGACACGTCATGACTGGGAACGGAAAGCGAAACCGTCGCGGAGCAGACGCATAATTCCTTGTTTTCGGTAATCGCTTTAATTGCCGTAATATTGATGCTCACATCTTTCGGCAAATCAGAGCCAAACTCCGCGCGCAATACAGCCGTCATATTGATGTCCATCAGATCTTTCAACCCCGTCAGCATTTTTTCGTCTTGGCAGGAGATTACGGAGGATGAGAAAGCGAAAACGAAGAAGAGACAAACAAGAGCCAGAACGAAGACCGCTGCGGCGGCGGCGATTATTTTGTTCGTCTTGTTCTTCATGATGACGTTTTTGGCGACCTGCATTTTTTCGGTCAGGGAGTTCAAGATGGAATTGGACATGAAAACCTCGTCAGAAGGCCAAAATCAAAGCCAAAGATAAAGTTAAAGTTACAAAAGGTCATTTTTTGACGCCGACGGGACGAAGAGGAACGCCAAATTTCGCCGACGCGTTCACGTCGAGAGCGCCTCTCGTCGCCGGCGGCTCGCTGCGATGGAGGCATTGTGAAGGATCCCCAAATCGCCGCGTTTTTTGGCGGTCGCCAAAAAGAGAAATGTCGTCTTATCGCGGCGACGACGAAAGGCGAAAAGCGTTTGACCCCGAAACTAAGATATTTCGTATACGTATTCATTTCCTTTTTTTCTGACCGTAAACACGAAATCAGTCGAATCAGACAAGTCAACACTGGGAGCGGAAAACTTCCACGTCGCGGAGCAGACGCATAATTCCTTGTTTTCGGTAATCGCTTTAATTGAGGTAATATTGGCGCTCATATCTTTCGGCAAATCAGAGCCAAGCTCCGCGCGCAATTCAGCCGTCATCTCGATGTCCAACAGATCTTTAAACTCCGTCAGCATTTTTTCGTCATGGCAAGAGATTATGGGGGATGAGAAAGCGAAAACGAAGAAGAGACAAACAAGAGCCAGAACGAAGACCGCTGCGGCGGCAGCGATTATTTTGTTCGTCTTGTTCTTCATGATGACGTTTTTGGCGACCTGCATTTTTTCGGTCAGGGAGTTCAAGATGGAATTGGACATGAAAACCTCGTCAGAAGGCCAAAATAAAAGCCAAAGTTAAAGTAGAAAAAGGTCATTTTTTGACGCCGACGGGACGAAGAGGAACGCCGAATTTCGTCGACGCGTTCACGTCGAGAGCGCCTCTCGTCGCCGGCGGCTCGCCGCGATGGAGGCCTTGGGGATGCCCAAATCGCCTCGTTTTTTTTGGCGTTCGCCAAAAAGAGAAACGTCGCCCTTATCGCGGCCCCGACGCCAAAAATTAGCTCTCTTCAAAAACCGCTTCCGTTGAAGCCATCTTTCTTTCAAGACAATCCCGGCGACAATTCGCGTCCAAAAACGGGTTGTCCAACAGCACTTTCGTCAGCGCTTTTTCCTCTTCGACTTTGGCGGAGGAGAAAGCGAAGGAAGAAGATGAAACGACGACGAGAAGACGAACAAGAACAAAAACAGGAACGAAAACCCGAAGGCGGATTTCCTCGAACGGCGTCGACGAAATCCGTCCAAGTCGCCCAAGGAAGGCAAGAGAAGGCAAGGAAAGGGAGACGAGGCCGCCCTATGTTCCGCCCTTCGCCGTCGCCGGGAGCATGTTCGCCTACGCTCCTACGGAGTCGCCGGGGTCTCCAGGGTCGGAATTCAAATCATCCGTCGCGGGCAAGTCGCCTTCATCGGCGTTTTCCAGGTCGCGAACGCGCTGGATGGCCCTTTGCAGTTCGGCTTCCGGATCGCTTTCGTCAACTTCGGCCGCCGCTTTTTCCGCCGCCTCTTTTTTGGCGTCGGCGTGTTCTTTCAGCTTAAGTCCGCCCATGGCGGCGGCTATGCCGCCCAAGGCGCCGGTCGCTATGGCGCCGCCGGCCATGGAACCGGGACTTTCGGCGCCGGCCGGGCTGGCCGGGGCGACCGGGGTTGGTTCCGCCATCGCAGGCTGCGGGACGGCCGCCGGTTCGACCGAAGGCGCCGGGGCGACATCCGGGGCGGCGGAGACGGAAACGCTGCCGATGTGGGTGGACTGATCGACGTAATTGACGGTGGTGGTGCTGGTCACGGCCACCGAAGCGACGGCCACCGGACGTTTGTAGAAATCCCGGTTGTGGGCTTTGGTGCCGCCGGACTTCTTGACCTGACGCTTTTCGGTTCCGATGTATTTTTCCACCGTCTTGACCAGGAGGTCGCCGGCTCGGCCCAATTTGGTCTGCGATTCGGTCAGCTGCGCGTTGAGCTTCTTGAGGTTGTTGCGAACCTCGGCCAGCAAATCGTCTGTACCGAGCTTCCCGCTGATTTTGGTCAGCTGGTCGGCGAAGCCGTCGATGGTCTTGGCCACGGCTTTCATGGATTCGCCTTGTTGGCGCAAGATTTTGAATGACACCTTGTATCCAGCCATATGTCGGCCTCCTGTCAGCGTAGGGTGTTCGTGGGCAGCTTCGGCAGCTTAGCGGCCTCGTTCTTGATCGCCTTCTCGTTGCGTTCGTAGGAGTCGGCCGATTGGTACAGGGCGTCTATCATGCGAGCCAGAGTCTGGAGCCCCTCCTCGCACTTGTTGTACAGCATCTGGAAGCTGGCCACGAAGGCGGTCGCGGCTTCGCCGGTCCAGACGCCTTTTAGGGAATCCACTTGACTCTTGGAGTTGGCCAGGTTGCTGCGGTAGATGCTGTGGCATCTGGAGATGTTCTCGGCGAACTTGCGCAGTTGAGCCGGATCGGCGGTGATTTCGTTTGCCATGGTGATGATGCTCCTTTAGCTTTTGGCCTGGTTCAGCCCTTGGCCAATATGGACTTGATGGCTTCGGCGGCGGCTGAATCAGCCTTGGCGTAGGTGTTCACGATGGAGTTCAAGGTGGCGGCGCAGTTTCGGATGGATTCGGCCAGCATGACGAAATCCTGCGAATGCTGCTGATAGGCCTTCACGTATCCCTGAGCCCCCTCGCCAGCCCATATTTTGGGGACTCCGGCCATGAGCTCGTCAAGCTTCTTCTTGTTGTTTGACATCGTGGAAAAAATGTTCTCGCACTCCGAGGCGACGCTCTTCATCTTCTGCAGGTTGACGGTGGTCTGGGCCATGTGAAATATCTCCCGTTGACTGGGTTATTGACTGAAGCCCTGACGGGAACCTCAATCCGCCCGGAAATCCGGGCTTTTTCGCGCTCTTTTGGCTTTCGTCGGCGACGGCCGAAGACGGACGTTCGCGGCCGCGTCTAATACGTCAAACATCAAACATCAAACGTCCAACGTCACGCGTTGGCGGCGGTCGTTATTTGAGGGCGGCGACAGAGCGAAGCGGCGAGCCCGGCCTTTTGGGGCGATGGAGGCTAAAAAAACTCGGCTCGTCGACGCTTCGATCCGCCGAACCATCCCGCCTCCACCCGGACCATCAGAACCGGGAAGGCTTTTGGCCGCCTTTCGTCAGATGTTTTGGGCGGACTGTTTGGCGGCTTCGTCGGCGGCCTTCATCTTTTTGGCCGCCGTGCGAAGGAAGTCCGCAGTGTCTCGAAGGTATTTGGCCTTCTTGAGAAGATCTTCGCGCAGGGTGGTGATGTACTTGTGGTAAGCGACGGCGGCTTTGCCTGTCCAGGCCGCTTTCATGTTTTCGCAGATTTCGTTCATCTTCTTGCTGACGTTGTTCTGCATGTCGTTGGCCACTTGGTCAATTTGCTTGGCCTGGGCGATGGTCTGGTTGTAGTCGAACTTAAGAGCCATATTTGGTCGCCTCTCTAGCGCAGTCCGCCGTCAAATTTTAAGGATTTGCTCGACTCCTGAATGTTCTTTTCGGTCTTGTCGTAAATGCCGGCGATTTCGTACAAGACTTTCTTGTAGCTGGTGAGCGAGCGAAGGAGGTCGGCGGCGCTTTTCTGCACGGCGTCGACGACGTTTTTTATGTCATCCGAGGTGTCGCCCTGCCAGCTGCCTCGCATGGTCTGCATCAGCTTGGTCCAATCCTGAAAACAGTTGGTCATGTCTTTGGCGATCGTTCCGGCGGCGTCGGCCGTGCTCTGGAACAGCTTAGTGTCTATTTTGCTCTCGGAGGTGGTGGCCATGTTTCGTCTCTCCATATATGGTCATTTGGCGTGGTCATACGGTCTGGTCGGTTAGACTGTCGGCAAGTCTGGTCGGTTGGACTGGTCGGTTGGACTAGACTGGTCTGTCAACCTGGTTGGTCAGTTGATCCGTCAGCCTGGTCGGTTGGCCAGGTCGGTCAGCCTGGTCGGTTCGCTTGAGCGTTTGACCGGGCCGGTTAGTCGGGCCGGTTAACCGGATCATATGGCCGGTCGGCGAGGCCGTTTTTTTTTCAAAAAATCGAAGCGGCTTTCACAAGACCAGGAAAAAAGGGCTCTCTTCCGAACTTGCCCCTGGCGAAACGCCGCCTCGGCGACGTTTCGCCAGGGGCGCATATGGGAACATAAGACCGGAAGAAGAGCGCCGCCGGCGGCGCCAAAAAGGCGGCCGGCCTAGCCGGCTTAGCCGAGGGAGCCGATGTCGGAGTAGATGTCCTCTTCCGTCTTGTCGAAGTCCGAGGCCGCGTCCCTCAGCATGTTGGTGAGCTCCCTGAGCTGCGATATCATTTCTTGCATGGCTTCGAGGTCTTTCTGATAATTGGCCATAAAGCCGGCCTTGATTTCAGAGACCCAGCCCTTGTCGAGCCTCTCGATGGCTTCGGCGAATTTCATCACGTAGCCGTCCATTCTGTCCACCACGCCGTCCAATTGGTTGCAGGTGGAAAGTATCTTTTCGGAATCGATGTTGCTGGTATCCGACATGTCCGGACTCCTCACAATAGGATGATGGTGTCTCCGCTAACTATGCCCACGTCTCCGAGGATCTCGAAATCCTGCAGAAAGCCTTCCAGGGCTTGGGAACAGAACAGAACCTTGCCGGGGTCGGGAAATATGTCCCGACCCTCGGCGGCGCTGATCTGCGAGGCGAAGTGACTCTTTACCTTGCCGACGCTCATCACGTTGTCGGCGGAAAACTCGTAGGTTCTGGCCAAGCCTGGAACCCGCACGTCAAGATATATTTTCGACAAAAGTCATTCCTCCTTGACCTCGTAGGTCCAAGAACGCGCCGTCAGCCGACTGCGGGGGTGATGATTTTGAGGCCGCCGCCCCTGCCGTCCGAGGCGTAGCCCACGCCGGGGGGCAGCTGGCGGACGCTGTCCGCAGCCGACAACTCGAAGTGCAGCACGTTTTGCTGATCGAACATGCCGCCTAAGTGGACGCCCCGACCATAGCCGGCATAGACGCGCATGCAGGCGAATCTGGCGTTGTCCGAGTAGTCGTCCGGGGTGACGGCGGCGAAGAAGTTGATCTTGTGCTCCCGGCCCTTTTCGAAGGCCAGCTCCATGAAGCCGCTCATGTCGTAGCTGGAGCTGTAGATGGCGTTCATGAAGGCCGTCATGTCGTCGACGACGAAGACGATGCGTCTGAACTTGGCCATGGCTTCGGTCACGTCGGCTCCGGCGTCGCGGGCGTCGTTGACGGCCTTGTTGCGTTCCGTGAATTCCGGGACGATCATCTTCTCCATCAGGTCGAAGAGCCCCTCGTCGTCGTGGACGAGGTGATCAAAGAGGCCCGTCGACGCCAATTGACCGCCCTCTTCGCCGAACAGGCACAGGAGCGCTCCTTTGTCCTTGGTTTGCCTGGCGATGGACCAAAGCATGTTGGTCTTGCCGGTCTGACCGGAACCGCCGACGGTGAAGCAGTATTCGCCGTTGAGATCGGTCGTCGCCAGTTTGCCCTCTTCGACGGTCAGGCCCAGGGCCAACATGTGTTCCGGCGAAACGGCGGCTTCGTCTTTGGACATCATGGCCGCATAGGTGATGCTGTCCAAGGTTTCGCCCAGCTTCCTGACCCCGCCGGTCTCGGCGGGCTTGAGGGAAGCGAACTGGCGGCGCAAGGTTTGGGCCAGAGAAAGACCGGGCTCCTCGCGGACGCACAGGGCCGTCTGGAACTCCACCGGCAGCGGGGCTTTTATGAGCCCGCGTCCAGGGGTCTTGCCTTCGGGGACTATTTCCGTCCTGTCGCCTATGACGGCCTCGTATTCGAACCTGTCGGGCATCTGCAGAGCGATGCCGGCGGAAAAGTTCTGACGGATGCGGGTGCGCAATTCCCCCGAGTTGTTCATGGACAGGACCAGGTAGATGCCGTAGCTGGCGGCCTCGCGGGAGAGCTGGGCCAGGGCGTCCTCATACTGGTCGTAACTTTCGATGAAGGCCACGTAGTTGTCGATGAAGAAGACGATGGCCGGGCAATCGTCCTTCTGGGTCACGTACTCCTTGAAGGAGCCTATGCCCTGTTGGGAGAATTCGCTCTTCCGGCGGGCCAGGGTCTGCTGGAGGAGCTCGAAGACTTGGGCGATCTTGTCGTCGTCGCCTTCGAACAGCACCCCGCCCACATGGGGCAGGCTGGCGAAGACGGCCATCGTCCGGCTGGAAAAGTCGGCGATGTAGACGTTGACCTCCTGCGGAGAGTAGCCCATGACCATGCCGTGGATTAAGGTCTGGAGGAGGGTGGTCCGGCCGGAGCCGCCGGCTCCGCAGATCAAAAGGTGCCCGTCGGACAGGAAATCGACGGCCACGGGGTACTGGTTTTGGCCTTCCGGGTTGTCGGCCAGGCCCACCGGAATCAGAAGAGAGAATCCTTCCGGCTTCGGGATTTCGGGCAGATCCTCGAGATAGATGATTCTTTCCAGAGGCGGCATCCAGATCTGCTTGATGGGCGGGATGTCGTTTTCCTGAGCGATCTTCTCGGTGTACTTGACCACGGCGTCCAGCTGGGTGACCTTGGCGATGTTGTCGGACTTCTTCTCTTTCTTCTTTTTGGTGAACCCCTGCTTGCCGATGAGGTTCAGGAGCTCGACCTTGACGTTCTTGTCGTCGGTGAAGGGGACGTCGGGCTCGTATTCGGCCCCTGACCAGCCGGACTGGAACTCCTCGAAAATTTCGTCGTTGCCGACCTGAAAGTAGCCCCGGCCGGTGCCGGTGATGAAGGCGGCGTCAGGACGCTTGAGCATCTCGTTGGAGTCCTGCTTGTCGGCCACCCTGAGGCACAGACGGAATCTGGTGTTGGACCAGATTTCGTCGTCGACCACTCCGGAAGGCTTTTGGGTGGCCAAGATGAGGTTCACGCCCAAAGACCGGCCCACGCGGGCGGCGGAGACCAGGGCTCGCACGAACTCGGGCTGCTCTTTTTTCAGCTCGGCGAACTCGTCGGCTATGATGAGGAGGTGAGGCATGGGTTCCGTGGCCGTCCCGGACCGGTAGAGCTCGATGTAGGCGTCGATGTGCTTGACCTTGTACTCGTTGAAGATCCTCTGCCGGCTCTTGATCTCGGCGTTGATGGACAGAAGGGCTCGGTTGGTGGCGTTGCCGCCCAAATTGGTGATGACCCCCGACAGATGGGGCAGACCCAGAAAGCTCTGGGCCATGCCGCCGCCCTTGTAGTCGATGAGGATGAAGGCCACCTCATGGGGATGGTAGTTGACGGCCAGGGACAGGATGTAGCTTTGCAGGGTTTCCGACTTGCCTGAACCGGTCGTGCCGGCGACCAGGCCGTGGGGACCGTGGTATTTTTCGTGTATGTCCAGGTAAAGCGGCTGGCTGCCGGACTTGTAGCCGACCATCGATTTCATGCTCTCGTAGGTGCGGTTTTCCAGCCAGCGGTGCAGGATGTTCAAGTCCTCGACTTTGCCGGTCTTGTACATGTCGAGGAAGGTCAGGATTTCGGGCACGGCCGAAGAGACGTTCATCTCCCGGACTCGAGAGCCGGACAGCTTGCGGGCGAAGGAAATGACCTCCTCTTGGGAGGCGGTCTCGAAGACGACGTTGTCCCTCTGGGGGAAGCTGCCGACGGTGCTGAAGAAGCCCCGGTAGACGTCGTCGTCCCGGATGATGGCCGTGCAGCCGGAGGGCAGCTTGTCGGGAGAGTCCACCATGAAGACGACGCTGATGCCCAATTCGGGGGCCGGGTTCATCAGATATTTGGCGATCGGCTCGTTCTCCAGAAGCGACCAGTCGGCCACCATCACCACGTAATGGGGAAGGATCTTGGCCGTCTCCTCCTTGTCCGGGGCGCTTTCCCGCTCCAGGCGATCTCGGATGACGCCGGTCAGGAAGTACATCACGTCGCCGACGGTGTTCTTGTCGTTGGCGATGAGGCGTATCCTGCCGTCCGGAGCCCAGGTGTGGGGCAAGAATCGGAAATAGTCCCAACTGTCGGATTCCCGCAGGGGATAGACGCAACACAGGCGCAGTTCGGTGTAGGGATGAAGGCCGGCCAGCTGGATGGTCAAAAGCCGGCTGAGGTTCAGGGCCGCTCCCCGATCCTTGCTGACCACGCCGACCATCTTGTTCTGGTAAAGGGACAGATCGACGGGAACGTTTTTCAGGACGGCCATGGCCTCTCTAATGTCGTCCACCTTGTCGTTCAAGGGGTCGTGGACGGCCATGAGCTGCTCTTTGGGCACGACGATTTGATTGGGCGAGGGAATGTCGCCGACTCCGAGCCTGACGCTCAGGAAGTCGTCGTGGATGGCGCTTTTTTCCCACAACCTCGGGCTGGTCTGCTCGGCGAACGAGACGACCTCCCTTGAGGAGGGCAGCATCTGCTGCAGGACGTTGCGGTTGTATTCGATCCTCTGCTCTATCTGGCCGGCGATTTTAGCCAAATAATCCGTGTAGGACTTGACCCTGGCCGCTTCGGTCTCGATCTCTTCCTTCTTCTGATGGCTTATGTTCAGAAAGGCCCACATGGCGCCCATGCCGGCCGCTCCGAGCGACATGACCAGACCGCTGGACGCCGAGCCCTGTCCGCCCATGATCATGGTTCCGACGACCATGGGAATCATCATGGTGAAGGACGGGCCGATGGTGAAAATGACGGGCTGGCGCTTTTGGTTGCTTTTGGCCGGGGCCTTTTCTATGGTGAAGGCCTCGCTGTTGAGCTTCAGAAGGTTCCGAGGCGTCCGGAGGAAGTAGCTTTCCTCGAGCGAGACGTCAATGGGCTCTTCCGCCTCTTGGCTGGTCTCGATATAGACCGGCTTCAGCTTCAGATCGTCGACCGTTCGAACCCCTTTCGGGTTGTTGACGGCCAGCACGTTGCCGAGGTAGACGATTTTCAGGCCGATTATGTAGATGACGTCGCCGAACTTCAACACCCGGTCGCCTTGCAGGAGACGGCCGTCGACGAACGTGCCGTTGACGCTGCCCAGGTCCCTGACGACGGCGTTGTCCATCTCATGGACGATCTCCGCATGCTTGGGAGAACAGAACTGGTCGCCGTAAGTGATGACGTTGCCTTCTCCGCTGCCGATCTTGACCCAAGGGCAAAGATTGAAATCCAATATGAACTTGTCGAATTGGGTGTTGCCGGCCTCGGCCTCGTCGACGGTGAGAGAAAAGACGGTTTCGCCGTCGGACATGTTGCAGTTCATGAGAAGGCCGGCGCGAATGGACGCGCTCTCCTGCGGCCTTTCGTTGATGGTGATCGTGAACTGCTTGGAGGACCTTAAGATCCACTCGTTGTCCCAAACCTCCAGCGGGAGAGTTATGTCGTCGCGCCAGCCGCTTATGTGGGGCCGGATGTCGATCGGCGAGGTCTTGTTGTTGACCGCCGGCAGATAAATCTCCTGGAAGCCGTTTTCGAAGATGACAGTCAGCAATAAACTCATGTGGGACCACCATTTTGATTGAAATGTGTCGAAGTTATGTTTTTTTGGACTGCGGCGCAAAAAAGACCTGACAGATCGTCGCCGACGCCAGTCCCTAGAATGTTCGCCTCTTCCCGGCCAAAGCCGGAAAGGCAATCGTTTCCTCGAAACCCTGGGCTTCCTCGAAACCCTGGCTCATCGAAACCCTGGGCTTATCGGAACCCTGGCCTATCGAAACCATGGGCTTATCGAAACTCCTGGCTTATCGATCCCCTGGCCTATCGAAACCATGGGTTTATCGAAACCCCTGGCTTATCGATCCCCTGGCCCTTTGGTTTAGATGTCGGCCAGGGAAGTGAATATTCTGTCGGTCAAGGTCTGAAATTCGGAGGCGATATTAAGATCGCATTCCAACAGCACAAGATAAATGGACAACCTTTGGTCGCGCTCGTTTCGCCAGAGGGAGAACGATATGGAAAGATATCTTTGCTGGCCTTCTTTGTTGACGAAACCCGCCCTGTAATAGGTTCGAACTTCTTTTTCGCTCGCCGAATTTTCGCCGACATGCAAAGTGGCCAGATCGTTTTTGACGTAGTCGGCGGTAAACTTGTTCGCGGCGTCGGTTATTTCTTTGAAGGTGAACTTCCGGCCCTTTCTTTTGGTCGTGTGCGTAAGAGCTTGGACGATGATGTAACCTTTGTCGTCAAGACTTTGCAAGGCGACGGTTTCGGCGTCGTTCATCGCCACGGCCAGAACGCTTTTGGGAAAGGGCACCCCGAGCTTTATGCTGTCAAGGTTGGCCATGGAATCGAAGATGGCGTTGGGATTCAAAGCCCATGGCTGATCTTCCGCCGGCGGTTGTTCCGGCTCTTCTTCCGGCTCTTCCGCTTCGGCGACTTCAACCGGTCTTACGGCCTTGTCCGCGCTATTTTTCGTGTACGCGTCGCCGTAGCTTTCGGACATGTTTTGGGCGTCGACGACGGCGAAGGTTCTCTCCGA
>JAIRTO010000237.1 GCA_031254895.1 Deltaproteobacteria bacterium | reverse complement strand
CATCCGGCTATGATTTCAAGAAGTATCCGGTGGTGACTCTTACCATGACCGGGAGGTCAGATACGGAGGCGAAGTTGACACAGACTATCGTCACCGAATTGCGAAGGGCGGCCAGGTTCAACGGACTCGACGAGATCGAGGGCATCAACCCCGGCGATATGCTAAAATATTTAGTTGATGCCCTAAAATCCTTGACCAATGAGCGTGTCGCCGTCCTCATTGACGAATACGACGCCCCCATCCAGTCGCAAATCCACAACGTCCAGCAGGCCATCGAAAACCGCAGGATCCTGCATGATTTCTATTCAGCCTTGAAAACATTGGCCGACAATGGGCAGCTTCGCCTGCTTTTCGTCACCGGGGTGACAAAGTTCGCCCAAGCCTCCATCTTCTCCGTCTTCAACAACCTGAGCGACCTGACCATGAAACCGGACTACAACGGGGTTTGCGGTTTCACTATGGAAGAATTCGACGCCTATATCGCCGGTTATCTCCCCTCCATTCTCGAATGGCGGAAATCCAATGGCTTCGCCGAACCCGGCGCCGCCGTCCAAGACTTGAGGGAGCAGATCCTTCGCTACTATGACGGCTACTCCTGGGATGGGAAAAGCCGCGTCCTCAACCCCTTCTCGCTGGTGCAATTCCTTGACGGAAAGGAATTCGATTCCTTCTGGTTCGACACCAGCACGCCGACCTTCCTTTTGGAGTTCATCCGGCAGCATCCCCAGCAATACGTCAAGACCGAAAGTCCCGTCCTGAACAAGAACAGCCTCAAAGCTACGGACGTGACTGCTCTGAGGTTGACCCCCTTGCTCTTCCAGACCGGCTACCTGACGATCGAACGTCGTATCGGCGAAGACCGTTTTTCCCTCAGGAGCCCCAACCTTGAAGTCGGGGAGGCCCTGACCACGAACCTGGCGGCATATTTGACCGGCCAAGATGACGAAAATGTCATAACCGAATTGGCGGCCAAAATCAGGGCGGCCTTGGGCTCCTTCGATTCGGTCGCTTTGGGGGCCGCCTTCAGCCAGATCCTGAAATGGATCTCGCACCAGGAGCAGCCGGCCTTGGAAGGGTTCCATCATGCCCTGCTGTTCGCCGTCCTAAAGGCGTTGCATTTCAAGGTCGTCTCCGAGGTCTCCGAGTCTGAGGGCCGGTTCGACTTACTGCTCCTGTCCACTCCAGGGACGGCTTTCATAGGAGAGTTCAAATACGAGAAGTTTGCCCCCAAGCCAGGCGAGGACAACGAGCCGAAAAGGCAGGAGCTTCTAGCCACGGCTCTGGATCGGGCCAAGAAACAGATCGAGTACAGGCGTTATGACGGCAGGTACAGGGACGAGCATCCGGTGGTCAAGAGGCTGGCTGTGGGAATCGTGGGCAAGTCGGACGTGCTGGTGGAGATATATTGAGGCTCGCCTGTCCCCTTAAGGGGGTCGCAACAAAATGGTTTTTCCCGGCAGCCCTTGGTCTGGGGGAGGCTCCAGGAAGCCGGCGGAGCGCCATTCGCCTTATTTCTGGCCTCTATTGCGCCAAAAATGGCAAAAATTAAACGCGATGGATTTTTCTTTCTTTTTTCCTGACGCTTTTGCTCTGGACTTTAGCCCCGCTAACCTTGATTTTTCTCTATTTTTAGTGTTTTGTCACTAAAAATGACCCTCGTTGACGTCCAAGACGTCGACCTCTTTCGTCTTGTTCGGCCCTCGGCGAGACGACCATAACGACGACAACCCGCGAGCGGCAAAACCAAAAAATCCCATGGCGAATCAGAACTTCAAAAATCTTCTCCAAGCTCTCAAAACGGCGCCGCCTCTGGCCTTGGAAGGCCGGGTGACGAAAGTTTCCGGGCTGGTCATCGAAGGCGACGGACCTTCCGCCGCCGTGGGAGAAGTCGTAAACATCAAGCTGGCCGACGACTCTTTCTTGGAAGCCGAAGTGGTCGGCTTCAGAGACAAGACAATCCAGCTCATGCCCATCGGAGACATGACGGGACTTACCCCCGGCAGCAAAATTCTGGCCAGCGGCCAACAGGCTTCAGTCAACGTCGGGCCAGGTCTTCTGGGTCGGGTTCTGGACGGTCGGGGCCAGCTCATGGACAACCTCCCGCCCTTTGAAGCGACCGGAAGCTACCCGCTCAAAGCCAAGCCGGGGAATCCTCTGACCCGGGAGCGCATCTCCAAAGTCATGGACGTCGGCGTCAGATCCATCAACTCCCTGCTGACCATAGGGCAAGGCCAGAGGGTTGGCATCTTCGCCGGCAGCGGCGTGGGCAAAAGCACCCTTATGGGCATGATCGCCCGACACATGAAGGCCGACGTCAACGTCATAGCCCTGATCGGCGAACGCGGTCGCGAGGTTCGCGAATTTATCGAAAAGGATCTGGGCCCTGAAGGCCTCAAGAGATCGGTGGTGGTGGCGGCCACTTCCGAACAGCCGGCTTTGGTGCGCATGAGAGGCGCTTACGTCGGCACGGCCATCGCCGAATATTTCAGAGATCAAGGCCGCGACGTCATCCTGATGATGGATTCGGCCACCCGCTTCGCTTATGCGGCCAGAGAAGTGGGCCTGTCCATTGGGGAACCCGCCACCACCAGAGGCTATACCCCTTCCGTTTTCGCCCTGCTGCCGCTCTTGCTGGAAAGAGCCGGGGCCTGGAAAAACGGCAGCATAACCGGCCTCTACACGGTTCTGGTCGAAGGCGACGACATGAACGAGCCAGTCGCCGACGCCATGCGCTCCATTCTTGACGGGCACTTCGTGTTGAGGCGCGAATTGGCCGCCCGAAATCAATACCCGGCTCTGGACGTCCTCTCCAGCATCAGCCGTCTCATGGTCGATCTGGCCGACGAGCGGCATTTGGCGGCCGCCGCCCGTTTCAAAGACATTTTGTCCGTCTATCAACACAATGAGGACATGATCAACATCGGCGCCTATCAAAAAGGCTCCAGCCCGGACATAGACCAGGCAATCGCCTATTACCCGCGTTTCATGGAATTTTTGCGCCAGCCCTTCAATCTGCCTTCCGACATTTCCATGTCCGTGGAGGCTCTGGCCGCCGTCACGGCGCCGCTGCCAGGACAATCGCCCGGAGGCGGGCGCTGACCAAAACAGCGTCGCCCGCCATAGGGCGACGGATTTGGAAAAGGGCTGAACCTTCGGTGCTTATGAAGCTAAATTCCCGCCCCTCGGCGTTTGCCGGGAGGCGGGAATTTATTTTTACCCAAGGGCAATTGCGATGAAGGCGTCGCTTTTTCCTTGGTCTAAAGACATCCGGCAATTTAGGTTGAGAAAAGCCGAAAAAAGAATGATTTGCTTGTTCATAGCCGCCAAAAGAGCAATAGGACGAGCTGGAGCGGTCGAGGCGATTCCAGGCTTGCCGGCGTCGCCTGTTTCAGAGTTGAATGAGAGCGAGGAATTTGGATTATCAAATGAACCATCGACTTCAAACTGAAACCGGCGCCTCTAAAGAAGGCGGCCTTAACGCCTCAATTGCCCAGGGAGAAAAAAATTCCCACATGCAGATAACGACAATTATTGTCAAGTTCTATTGAAAACTAGACCTGGTCATATGGCGCCTTTATGTTCACTGCTCTATATTGATCAGTATAATCCAGCTTATGGACAAAAGTCAGGCATCGGCAAATTGTACGCCAGAACTCGCTCGCAGTTTCCCAGACCAAACAGCCGCCCGCAGCTAGGTGAGAGAGGCCGGTAGGCGGCTAGGAAGGGAGAAAGAAAAAGAATAAAATACTGGGAAATATAAAAATTTGACAACAAATAGAGTTTATTAAATTTAACTATAACAATAATTTTTAAAATTATCATATATTTAACTCTTATAAAGTTGTTGCAATTAAAACAAGAATATTAGCTACTTAAATAACTTTAATATTCTCTATAATTACTTATCTTAATCAACTATAGTGTTAAATTTTTTTTCATATCTTATATTTTAGCTATTTGAATAAAAATTAGTATTATGGTTGTTTTATTAAGGCATCTAATTTAGTATTACTAGAACTAAATTGATGTTCAATACGATATTTCATACGATCTAATGTATTACTAACGGAATTAATTTGATTATCAATAAAATATTTTAGAGTGTCTAATTTAATACTAACGCAATCATTTTGATTCTTAATAATATATTTTATGGTATCTAATTTACCACTAACGTTATCAACTTCATTATTATTGACAAATTTAATAGTGTCTAATATCACCCTAATTATACTAAATTCAGTATCAATGTTCTGCTGCATGCAGTCTAATTTACCACTAACGGTATCAAATTTATTGTTCATGTTGGCATTAAGTCCATCTATTTTAGCGTCAAGAATTCTAACATTATCTGAAACATTTCTCATAAAATCGTGCACATCGTCACTTAAACGAGCTATTTGAAGTTCTACGTTCAACAGCCTTTCGGATTGGTCGTTTTCATTTTTGGGAGAGAGATCGGCCGTGGAACGCTCGACGGCAACGGCGTCAGAAGATGTTTCTTTTGTCTCGGACACTGCAGGTTCATGCATTTTTATCACCTCCTTAAATGAAAATAAGTATAAACTAATTTAAGCAAAATGACAAGCAAAATCGTCAAATCAAAAAAAATTCGGCGGCAATTTAGGGGAGCCGTTCAACGAGCATTTCATGTATCGGCCAAAAAGCGTCTTCGTTTGTGGACAATTAATCAAAATCGCCAAATCGTCACAGTTCGTCCATAATAAAAATCATTTTTAGCTGGCCAATTGAAATTATAGACGATGGCCGGAGAAGGCAAAAGCCTGATGCGCCGGCTTTCCTCGCCATGTTCTGGCAGCGCTTCGTTCACGAGGTCCATGGACGCTATTTGCGTGAACAACCCTGAAGCGAAAAGTCTTCAATACCGGACAAGACCTTGCCTGTTTCCGGCGCGGCAAGTTTGATCGGATATAGAGCGCAAAAGCGTGCTTCGACATAATCCGCTGAAAGCAACGCCCAAACCTTTCGCCGCCGCAAAAGCTTTGAACAGGCGCATTAGCGCACATAATCATCAATCCTCTCTTTCGTGAGCCCTCTTTATTGATTTGTCAAAAGACGTGGCAGACGAATTAAAGGATATCTTGAATATCATCAAAAGTTAAGAGGAGTAAAATACACAAAGTTCAAATTTATGAAGTCAAGATGTTGGCCAAATTGGTTCACCAACCCTATGCCAGCGAACTATTCTGCGTACAGAAAAACAAAAAATAAAATCAAGCATTTATACTTCCATAATCTTAAGTTACCAGTATTGCTTTTAACTGCGGAAAATGGATGAAAACTATGCGCTCCTACAGCATTTTGACTTGAAGCGGATGATGGAAGACATGGAACGGTTTCACATCTATTTCCGGGGGCACGCGGAAACTTTCGCCTACCTGAAAAAGATTGGCGTGATATGGCGGAAACTGAGAGAGCGGGGATGGGCTGAAAAAAAACTAGCGCCGCTTTTACGCTTCCCGGCGTTATCAGGAAGAGACATAAGGAAGCTGGTAGGTTTCAAATTCAAGCGTCATCCCGCCATTAACTGGCCGGAGGAACGGCTGATCGCTGTTGAGAGGCACATGCAGAAGCACGTTCGCCAAATCTTGGGGCTGGAACGGCAAAAAAGCGTCTTGAAAAGGCAGAAAAACGTCCAGATTTGGCGCGGCATAAATCGCAATAAACGAATTAAACATCATGACGGCGTCGGCTTAACCAGCGCCGCCTTTTAAATGGCCGTTTGGCGCGCAGCCAAGCGGCTTTTTCTCTTGAAGGAGGGATACGAATGACGCGTTATGGTTTCGATGGAGCCCGAAACCTGTTCTGGCGTTCCTGTTCCTTTTGCTTTTGGTTCGACAATTTCAGTCTGTCTCCGCTCCGCTTGACGTCCTTTTTGCCCTTGGCGATTCGCTCCGCGTTGGCGAATTCGCTTCTTGGCCTGGCGGCTTCTCCTTTCGGTTTTTAATTTTTTTGCCTCGGCAAAGCCGCCCTCGCTTAGGTCGGTTCGGCTGCGGAGTTGCCCGTTTATTGGACAACCAGAACCATTTTCAGGTAAAATCGGTCTAGCCAATTATACGGCTGCAAATAATCCATCCAATCTTGCTCTTCTCCGTAGATTCAGAATTCTGGTCATCATATGCCCAAGATGTTTTCGCCGCCGGTCAAAACAGGCTATATTGCAGGTGTCGCATGTCAAAAATTCCGTCCAGCCGCCCTTCCTTTTGCAAACTGTTAAAAATGGCTTTTTGTTCTTCTTTGATCAGTCTTTTTTTGCTTCTTTCCCAGGCAAGCCCAATCATGGCCTCAGGCGAGAGCCACAACGGCCTCCACCTTGACGGTTCCACTTTGAGCATCTGGTGGGCCCTGCCCTTTGTGGGCATGCTTTTGTCCATCGCTCTATTTCCCTTGCTGGCCGCGCATTTTTGGGAACGTCATTTCGGCAAAATTTCTCTGGCTTGGGCGCTGGTCTTCTTCATCCCGTCCACTCTCGTCATTGGTTTGGACATATCGCTATATTCTTTTCTGCACACCATCGTCGCCGAATACATCCCCTTCATCATCCTGCTGCTAGCTCTTTTCGCCATCGCCGGAGGAATCAGACTCAAAGGCTCTCTTTGCGGCACTCCGAAGGTCAACCTCGTCATTCTCGTCATCGGCTCCATTCTGGCCAGTCTCATGGGCACCACCGGGGCATCCATGCTGCTCATCAGGCCTTATCTGGCCGCCTCCGCCCACCGTCGCTACAGAGTTCACACCATCGTCTTTTTCATCTTTCTGGTTTCGAACATCGGCGGCTCTCTCACCCCTCTGGGCGATCCGCCGCTATTTCTGGGCTTCCTGAAAGGAGTTCCCTTTTTCTGGACCACGACAAACATTTTCCTGCAAACTCTGGTCATGGTCATCGCTCTTCTAGCCATTCACTTCGCGTTGGACTCGTACTTGTACAAAAAAGAGGGCAAACCGACTGTCTCAACCGGGGAAAAACTGAGCTTGGAAGGCACCTTCAATTTTCTTCTGCTGGGGGGAGTAGTAGGCTTAGTCTTGCTGAGCGGCATGTGGAAAAATGGGTACTCAATCCACATCTGGGAGGACATCGAAATGACTCTTCCCGGCCTTTCTCGCGACATAGGCTTGCTTCTCCTGACCGCTCTGACCGTTGTCCTCACCCCCAAAGCCGTCAGAAAGGGCAACAATTTCACCTGGGGACCGATAGCCGAAGTGGCGAAAATCTTCTTCGGCATATTCATCACCATGATCCCGGCCATAGCCATTTTAAGGGCGGGAACAGACGGAGCCTTGAGCTCTCTCATTTCCATGGTCACCAGTCCTGAAGGCAAGCCCGTCAACTTCGCCTACTTCTGGCTAACCGGCCTATTGTCCAGTTTCCTGGACAACGCGCCGACCTATCTGGTTTTCTTCAACACGGCGGGAGGCGAAGCCGCCGCCTTCGTCGAGAATTTGCCCCAGACCTTGGCGGCCATCAGCTGCGGCGCCGTTTTCATGGGCGCCAACAGCTATATCGGCAATGCCCCGAACTTCATGGTTCGCTCCATTTCCGAAGAGCGCGGAGTCAAAATGCCCAGTTTCTTCGGCTATCTGGCTTGGTCAGGCGGAATTCTGATTCCTTTGTTCATCGTGCTGTCTCTGATATTTTTCTAAAAACCGAAAAAAGCGATTCCCTTGGAATCGTTTCGGCGACATTCATAGGAATCTGACGAACCAACTGGCCATAAGGCCGACGAAAACCTGGACGATTGCGAAGGTCGTTTTTCGCCGACTCCCTCACGCCTTCCTGGGGACATAAATTGGCTGAGGCTGTTCGAACCGGATCGGAGATCTTGAAGAAAGCCCGTCTGATAGGCGACTCTGCGCCCGTTTCCCGTCATTCGACGCGTTAGATGGCGGCCAATCAGATTTCCGACCGCCAATCAAGCCCGTTTTGCTCCGCAGTTCAGCTTTTTTTGCCCACGCTTCAGCGGACGTTTCGACATTTAGCTCCATTTGCTCCGTTTCGACCCGACGGCTTGGCAAATAGCGTCGTCGGCCACTTCGTCAAGGAAGTTTGAAACATCCATGTCGCCAAATGCTCTCTTCCGGCGACGGCAAGCGTTTTCGCGGCTTCCAGGCTCTCTTCGCCTTTCGTCGTTCAAAAAAAACGTCTCCTGGTTATGCGAAGCGTTTTAAGGCCAGTCAAACCAGCGCGGCCTTCGTCAAAAAAGCGGCTTTTGTCAAAAAATCGGACGATCAGGCCAGTTCGCCTCCAAAGAAGCCGGATCGCCTTCCTCCCTGGATTTCCGCCAATCCGGCCAGGACGTATTCGAATTTGGCCAGGCTGGACGCAATTTTTGGTCTTTTTCCGTCGAATCAGATCCAGAGCAGATCCAACCCGTCGAAATGAGGCGCCATATTGGTTTTTTTCAGCAAAAAAACTGGAACGGCGCCTCCTTTTTCGGCCGTCGGCTCTGCCCCGCCTATCCCGCCATAAATCGTTCGGTCTATTTCAGTCGCGATTATGGCAAATTTCTGGCCTCCATCTTGCTTCAACCATAGATATCTGGTTCAGCCGAACCAATAGTCCTGTTCCTCAGCCAACGTCTACCCTGAGATTTCGGCGAACGCCCCCTGCCTAGCCGTCGGCTGGGCCTGGCTTTTGGACCAAAAAAGGTTCCCTGGCCGTCGGCTAGGCCTGGATTTTGGAGCCAAAAAAAGGTTCCCTGGCCGGCGGTTAAACCATGGGCCAAACCAGCGCCGGGGCAAATGGAAGTCCTTCGATCCGACTCGTTCGCCGCCAGCCAAAGACTTCGATCAAATATGGAGACAAATTCCAGCGTTATGGATTATAATGGATTGAAGGGCCAAGACGCCGCTTAAACTCAAAAATCCGCTTATGAGGCCGCTGTTTTGAAATGCGCCAATTCGTCGTCGTCATAGCGATCGCTCTCGCGATCTTTTTCTTCTCGCCTCTGCGCGTCGAAGCTCAGGACGACGTCGACATCACTCGCCTTTTCAGCGGAGCCTTCGACGCGGACGAGCCCCTCAATCCGTCCGACCTCGAAAACCAAGATGGGCTTGGGTTATCGTTGCCCACGTCTCTGCCTCAACTGCCTCCGAACATTGTGGCCACGCCGCCTCCGCCGCCTCCTCCCTCGGTCAACCAGGTCTCCGGCTCATTGCCGGCCCGTCCGGAATCCGCCCCTTCCTCTTCCCCTGACGCCGTTCAAGCGGCCTCGCCTTACGACTTAGGCTTTTCCTCCGCGCCTTCAGGGGCGACGCCGACCGTCGACGAAGGTTTGGGCGATCTTTTTGATGAAGCTGAAGGCCAGATTTTCGAAACGCCGAATGCGGAGCCGACCGCCCAGGCCCTGGCGACAGATTCCAACGGCGCGAGTCCAATGGGCCTCGTCGAAACGGATCTGACCGTCCAACCGGAGACTTCAGGAAGCCTTCTGGGAGCCCAAGGACAGGTCGTCGCGCCTCCGCCGCCGCCTTGGCGCCGCGAATCCAGGGAAACAGTCGGCGTCCCGCGAGAAAGCGGCCCCCTGCCTGAGTTCGACACAAGCCAGGGACGTTGGCAGCAGATGGAAATCGGCCAGTTCGATCGGCCCAGAAACTCGGCGCCTCCCTCGTTCGGCGGTCAGACTTCCGTAGAGAACTCTCTCCTCGGCCAGAATGACGGTCGGTCAGCTTCAGGAACCGGCGCGTCGGCCGGAGTCGGCGGCGCCGGCGGAGCCGCCGGAACCGTCGGTTCCGAGCCGTCGGCGGAACCGAATGATCGGGCCTTTATTCGCAACCTCTTTTCAGATCTGGTGCCGGCCGTCCCCGACATCGCCTCGGCCGAACCGGAACT
>JAIRTO010000218.1 GCA_031254895.1 Deltaproteobacteria bacterium | reverse complement strand
TATTCATCTAAAAAGGCGAGTTTGTCCAGAAACAAAAAAAACAATAAACCGTATAAATTTCATAACTATCGATTTTTATATATTAAGAAAACTCAAATTAGTCGCGGTTATCCTGAGCTCATTTGAGGAACTAGTCTCACTAAAAGACCTCTATTGTCGCGGATAGATCGCCCAAATCAAAGGCGAGAGTTCCAACTTTCCAGCCGCCGTCTCCAACCCGCTCCCCCTCTCGCTCGCATTCTCTCTTTTTCCCTCCCTCCCCGGCGAAAACCCGGCCAGCCAAAATCCCAGGCTTCCAGAGCCACATTTATGACCAAAAAACGGCCAAATTTTGGTTTCGCTGACGGCAGCGGATCAAGTCAACGTCCGAGGCCGAGCCGTTTTCTGACGGACAAAAACCCTTGTCCGAAAGCGCGAAGGAGAACCCTTCTCAGAAAAATCGCGCCTTTTCCGCCGCCAGAAACAGATCTCAAAAAAAAATAAAAAAAAGACAGAAAGGTAACATTTTGTTCCTATTGCGCCAGGCCAAATTTGTTAACATTTTTACGCCAAGACGCCAATATTCCAGGGAAGAGGCTCAGTGAGAATCTTTCCGCGTCAGGCCTCATTTGCCGAAATGAAGTTATCCGGGACATCGCGCGAAAAAAGCGCGGCAAGCTTCGCGTTTTTTTTTGGCCGTCAGGCCAAAGAGCTTCTTTGGCCTGGTGCGTTTGGCTGCGTTTGGACGCGCCTGAACGAGCTTGGACGCGTTTGGACGCGCTTGGCGACCTGTCGAATTCACCAAAACAATCGACCAATGGCCGACTGCTTTTTTTAGAACCAACCTGTTTCCTTATGGAGCGACGGTTTTCTAACGGACAGCCGTTTCCTAAGTAGAAGAACCGCCGCCGGAAAGACGACTTTCCGGGATCAGTCCGCAGCTTCTGTTCGCGACTTTAGTTCGCCGCTTCAATCTGCGGCTTCAGTTCGCGACTTTAGCCCGCCGCTTCAATCTGCGGCTTCAGATTCCGACTGACGGGCCTGGCCCCGAGCGGCGAGCACGGCGCTGGCCGTTCAAGGGCGTTTTCGAAAAGGCCGCCTGTGGCCGGACGTTTTTCAGTCCGCGTTATCTTTTGACGTTTTCTGGCCGGCCACAGACCAATAGCCGGCCATGTACAAAAAGTCGATCCTGAGCCAAAAGCCGGTTCTGGATCAAATGCCGATCCTGGATCAAAAGCCGATCCTGTATCAATAGCCGATCCTGAGCCAAAAGCCGGTTCTGAACCAAAAGCCGGTTCTGAACCAAAAACCGATCCTGAGCCAAAAGTCGGCCCTATACAAAAAAACCGATCCAGGATCGGGAAGTCCGCCAGGCCCAAAAAGGCGTCTGGCCAAAACCATTTTCGCGGCCGTCTGCCCGACGGCGGTCTTTAAGGCTGAAGATCCGCGAAGATTCGCCGACGAGGCGACTTGTTGTCCGGGGCCAAGCGCACAGCCGGCCGAGGGTCGACTCGCCATCATTTTTTGACGTTGTCAGGGGTTCCATGTCCAAAACAAAAACGACCGATGCTCCTTTTGACGGCGTCTATTTTCCCCTGAGGCTGCGGGACAAGTTGTCCGGCTCTCTCCGGGCCTCGGCTTTGGTGGTCGAGGCTCCTGCCGGCTATGGCAAGACGACTCTAGCCCAGGCCTGGCTGCGGCCAAGCCTGCCTCCTGAAGCGATTTGGCTGCGGCACGTCGGGGCCGAGGAATCGCCTAAAGCCGCCTGGAGGCGGTTAGGCAAAACCCTGGCCGAAATCGATCCGGCCAGAGGGGAATCTCTCCTGAATTTAGGGCCGCCGAATGAAGACAACCTCGGCGAATTGGAAGCCTTATTGCGGAACCTAGAATGCCGGTCGCCCACGTGGCTGGTTTTGGACGACTTCCATAAAATCGCCCCCGCAGGTTCGCCTTCGCTGTGGACGGCTTTTTTGGAGCACGATTGCCCGTTCCTGCGCCTCGTCATCCTGACCCGACCGCTAGAGCCAAGTCTCATGCCCTACGCAAAATCGGGCCAGCTTCGTCTGGGCCCCGAAGACCTGCTTCTGACCGTCGACGAAATCGCCCAAGGCTTCGCCGGTCTGGAGCCGGATCGGGAATTGATCTTGGAGATCCATCGTCGAACCGACGGCTGGCCAATAGCTGCGGCTCTGCACCTGCGCCATTGCCGCGAAAGCGGCCGCCTCGCCCCTGCGGACTTGTTGGGGGGCCTTTTGCGCCAGGTCGTCTGGAACCGACTCGACGACAATTTCCAAAACTTCCTCTTGCGCCTGTCGCCTTTCGAAAGTTTTGGCCTCGATCAGGCGGCGTTCATGACCGGTTCGGAGACGCTGGCGGCCGAAGCGATCGCCTTTCTGCAAAAAGAGGCCTTTCTCCGTTTCGAGGCCGCTAGCGGACTCTATAGTCCGCGCTTGGCCCTTTGGGATTTCGTCCGAAACCTTTTCGCCGAGCTGCCCGACAAGACGAAGCGCGAAACTTTGGACCGGGCCGCAGATTGGTGCGCCAAGACGGGACGGCGGGACAAGGCCGTCGCCTTTTGCTGCCGGTCGCGCAATTTCGCCAAGATCCTGGCCTTCGATCTCGACGGTCTGGAAGACGCCGCCCAAAAAGAGCTCCCGGACAAGAGCTTCTTGGAGGTTCTCCGGGACATAAGCGCCCTTTTGTCCCAAAAACTCATGAGGCGGCGTCCCCTGTCGACCATCCGGCTGGCCTTCGAACTGTTCGGCCAAGGCGGCGAGGACGATTTCCGAAAAATCCTCGGAGAAATGAAAGACCTGGTCGAACGAAACGGACGAGGCGGACGAAACGAACGAGACGGACGAAACGAACGAGGCGATCGAAACGCGCGAGGCGACCGGCCCGATCCGGAAAAGGACAAGCTCTTGGGCGAGCTGAGGCTTCTGGAGGCTTTCGCCCATTTCAACGACATCGGCGAAATGGGTCGACTCATGAAAGAGGCCGCCGAACTGACCAAAGGGCGCGCCGCCCTCATCTCTCCGCAGAACAGCTGGACTTTCGGCGCCCCCTCGGCCCTCATGCTTTACCACCGCCAAACCGGTCGGCTGGCCGGCGAACTCGAGGACATGGATTTTTATCTGCCCTACTATGCGGCCATGTCCAACGGTCACGGGGCCGGGGGCCCGGCCTTGATGCGGGCCGAAGCCTGCTACAACCAGGGCGACTGGTCCAAAGCCGTCATTTTCGGCCATCAGGCTCGCCACGAGGCTCGCGCCAAAGGGCAGACAAGCGTCCAGATAGGAGCCGAACTGCTTTTCGGGCGACTGGCCCTCGTTCGCGGAAACGACCAGGCTTTCGAGACCGCCCTGGAAAACATCGATCGGGCGATTCGGCCCTATGGCCCGAAAGCCGACCGCCTGGAAGCCGACCTGGCCAAGGCCGACCTCCTCTTGCTTAAGGGACGGCCCGACGAAATCGCCGGCTGGCTCCGCCAGGAGCCGCCCTCGGAGCTTTTTGGCCGGCTGCGTCCCCAGGCCGCGCCCTTCGCCGGCCTCTGCCGAGCGGGCTACCTCCTTTCGACCGACCAGCCCGAAGCGCTTCTCGGGGAAGCCCCCTCCGCTCTGAGTCAGGCCGAAGGCCTGAACTTCCCGCTGGCCCAGATGCGCCTAAAAACCCTGACCGCCGCCGCTCGGCTTCGCCTAAACGATCGCGCTGAAGCCCGAAGCGATCTGAAAAAGGCTCTCCTTCTCGCCAAGCCGGACAAGCTCTTCATGCCTCTGGCCGAACGCCGCCAGGAGCTCGAGCCGCTCTGGGACGAACTGCCCGACCTGCCCGCCGAGCTGTCGGCCATGCTCGAACAGCTGGCCCGCAGAGAGCCGGACAGACGGAAAATGTCCAAAGCCGGGCGTCCGATGGGCTTGTCAAGCAGGGAATACGAGACGGCCAGATTGGCTGCGGAAGGGCTTTACAGCCAGGCCATCGCCGAACGATTGGGGGTGACGATCCATACGGTCAAGGCTCACCTCAAATCGGCTTACCGAAAGACAGGGGCCAAGAACAGGCTGGCCCTCCACCAGATCATGCGAAATCATGGTTGAAGGCGACCGGCCCCTTTGGAGGAAGAAAGTTTTGGCCCCCTCAAAGCCGCGAGCCCGCCCAATGGGCCGCTGGCGGGCCATGGCGGATTGATCGCTGTCCGGGCTAAGGCGCCATGATTTTGGAAGCGTTGGTCCGGTTTCGTTCCTCTCCGCCAGGCCCGCCTCCAAAAGAGAGTTTTTGACCGCCTTTTGGCGCCTGTTCGTCCCAGTCCCCGCCGAAGGCTTCGCCGCCAAAAGGGATCTGATCGGCGAACTGACCGACGATTTGAGCGGCGTCGCGGGCGGAGAAAAAAGGAACCGGAGCGGCAAGGGCGACCAAAAAAAAACCGGAACGGCGAGGGCGGCCAAAAAAAGCCGGAGCCGCCGAGGGAGGCGAATAAAAGCCGGAGCCGCCGAGGGAGGCTAAAAGGGCCGGAAGGGAACGCCTCTGGCCCGGCCTCACGACAAAAAAAAGAAAAAGACTTAAAGCCGGAAATCGTCAAGCCGGCTATGGATCGACCAGGGAGACCTTACCCCTAATTACCGACGGCCTTACCCGAACGGGCAATAGAAAAACAAGCGTTTTCATGCTATGAAAAATCGTCTTGGTCATTCTTTTGCAGGGCGCGCCACCTAACGCGCTCAAAATTCGCGGGTCATCGACGACGCTTCAAAAAAAACCGGCGGCCGATCATGGTTGACCGACGGTCAGGGCGGGAGCTTTTTCCGCGAAATTGCCTATCGTTCGCACGTTCAGCCGATCTCTCTGTTTTCGCCGAAAAATTGGCGAAAAAGTCCGATTAAGGCTCCTCGTCCGCCGACGGCCGCCACATCGGGAAAAACCTCCCGGCGGTCGCCCCGAAAAAGGTCACTCTGAAAAGGATTCATTAACATGGCGCTGGATAACAAAAACAACTCCGGAGCTCCCTCCACGGACACCACGTCGGCTCTGTTCGTCTCGGCCCGGAAAAAACAGCTTGAACAGCAAGAGGCGGAGCGGAGGGCCAGAGAAAAGGAAGAAGCCCGCCTGGCGGCGGAGGCCGAGGTGCGCCGCCTG
>JAIRTO010000073.1 GCA_031254895.1 Deltaproteobacteria bacterium | reverse complement strand
GTTCGTGGTCTCGCCGGAAGAGCTGGTCTACCCCATGGTTCCGGGCGGCAAAGCTTTGCACGAAATGATTTTGCCGAAAAAGGCCGACAAGGCCGAACCGGCGTAACTGACATGTCCGGAGGAACCCTAACGAGTCTGTCTGAACCGGCGCGTCGGGCGGATCTGTCTTATCCGGCGGAACTGGCCCATATGGCGAAACTCGATTAGAGAAGACGTTTTTTTTCCGCCTTCGCCGCCTTTTTTGGCCCGCCATTTTTTTTAATTTGGCTAATGTCCAAAGTTTCGAAGTTTAAATGTTTCGAAGCTTTAAAGCCGCCAAGATCCGAAGGTCGAGCGAGTTCGTCTCCTGCTTTAGAAAAGCCGCAAGAAAAGCCGAGGCTCGTCTTCGCATCTTTCCGAAGGCGAGGAAGCCACCTATTTTCATTCGGCCAAACCGCAAAGTTCCGGCGACGCCAGGCCGACGCCGGAACCGACCTGTTTTTTTGGGAGATAATTAGTTTATGGAAGCCCCCTCTGAAAGCCACAAGAGGCACACCCTTTCCATCCTGGTCGACAACCGGCCGGGAGTCCTGGCCAGAGTCGCCACTCTGGTCTCAGGACGCGGCTACAACATCGATTCCCTGTCCGTGGCCGAGACCATGGATCCGGCCGTCTCCCGCATCACTCTCGTCGTCAGCGGCAGCCCCAGGATCGTCAGCCAAATCGTCAAGCAGCTCCGCAAGCTGATAAACGTCATCAAGGTCTGCAATCTGGCCGAAGCCGATTACTTGGAAAGACACCTGGTCATGGTCAGGGTTCGAGCCCAAAATGGTCATCGGGAAGAGATCATGCGCCTGTGCAAAATCTTCAGAGCCAAGGTCATCGACGTCAGCTCCAAATCTTTGACCCTGGAAATCACCGGAGGCGAGGAGAAAATCAAAGCCGCGCTGGCCTTGCTGAACGAGTTCGGCATTGAGGAGCAGGTCGCGACCGGTTTGACGGCCATGCCCAGAAGCCAGCTCGTCAAAAAATAGCCCGGAATAAGCTTCGAAGAACGCCAAAAAAAGTCGGCTGCCGGTCGCCGTCCCTAAGAGGATCCTCTCTTGCCGGATCGGACGCTGACCGGCCAAATGTCAGAAGCGAGCCCCTAGATAGGGCCGCCAGTTTTTTTCCGACGCCTTTCCGAGGGGAAAGGCGTCGACGCGCGCTCATGTAGGCGAATTAAGGCGGAATGATCGGCCTTCAAGGAGAAAAAATGCAGATCTATTATGAAAAAGACGCTCCCACGGAACCCTTAAGCTCCAAAACCGTAGCCGTCATCGGCTACGGCAGTCAGGGACACGCCCAAGCCCAAAATCTTCGGGACTCCGGCATAAACGTCGTCGTGGGACAGCGTCCTGGCTCCCCCAACTACGACCTGGCGGTCGAGCACGGCTTCAAGCCCGTTTCCGCCGCCGAGGCCGCCGAGAAGGCCGACCTTATCCAGCTTCTGATGCAGGATCACATCCAGCCTGAGGTTTACCAAAACGACGTCCTGCCCAACCTCAAGCCCGGCAAGATGCTGCTGTTCAGCCACGGCTTTTCCATCCACTTCAATCAGATCCACCCGCCGAAAGACGTCAACGTGGCCATGGTCGCCCCCAAAGGTCCGGGACACCTGGTTCGGAGCGAGTTCGTCAAGGGCGCCGGCGTTCCGGCTCTGGTGGCCATCCACCAAGACGCCAACGGTCAGGCCCTGCCTTGGGCCCTAGCCTACGCCACCGGCATCGGGGCCACCCGGGCCGGTCTTATTCAGACCTCCTTCGAGGAGGAGACCGAGACGGATCTCTTCGGAGAGCAGGCCGTCTTGTGCGGCGGCGTCTCGGAACTCATCAAGGCCGGCTGGGAGACTCTGGTCGAAGCCGGGTATCAGCCGGAAATCGCCTATTTCGAGTGCCTCCACGAGATGAAGCTCATCGTCGACTTGATGTATCAAGGCGGTCTTGATCTTATGCGCTACTCCATCTCCGACACGGCCGAATACGGCGATTACTCTCGCGGCCGCCGCATCGTCACCGAAGAGACGCGCCAGGCGATGGCGGAGATCCTCCAAGAAATCCAGGAAGGCGACTTCGCCAAGGAATGGATTTTGGAAAACAAGGCCGGTCGCCCCTCCTTTCTGGCTCGGCGCCGCCAGGAAGCCGAACATCCCATCAATCACGTCGGCCGCGAACTGCGGAAAATGATGTCCTGGCTCGGCAAAGGCCTATGACGGACTGCCCCCGCTGGGGGAGTCTTCGGCGGGGGTCTCTTCAATTCGATATTTTGTCGAGAAGCCAAAGGCTTTTTCCTTTCAGCCTTCTTTCCGAACGGCGAATTTTTTAAGGCTTCTCGACGGAGAGTTTAGTTATGAGATCTAGCCAACGGGATCTGGCCCGGTTGCTGGCCGAGAGCGGGGCCCTTTTTTTCGCGGAAGGACTCTCTCTTAAAGACGGCCGTCCCACTCCTTATTTCGTCAACTTCGGTCTTTTCCGCTCAGGAAGGCTCATCGCCGAACTGGGCCGCATCATGGCCGATTTTCTCAAAGAAACGGCCACGATCAACGATTTCGACGTTTTGGTCGGCCCCAGCTACAAAGGCAGCGCCCTGGCCGTGGCCACGGCCGAGGCCCTCTGGCTCAACCACCAGATCGACAAAAGCTTCGACTACGACCGCAAAGAGGCCAAGAACCATGGGGAAGCCTCCCATAGCGAGGCCCTTTTCGTGACCGGAGCTCTCTTCGACGGAGCCAGGATCCTCATCATAGACGACGTGGCCACCACCATGGCCACCAAGTTCGATCTTCTCGGACAACTGACCGCCCAGGCCATCAAGAACGGCCACAGCTACTATCCAGCCGGCGTGACCATGTTTCTTGACCGCCAACAGACGACGGCCGTCTACGACGGGGACGGTCACCCGGAAGTCGGCGTCAAAGGTCAGGACGCGGTCAAGAATTTCAAGATGAAGACCGGTCTGGAGGTTCAGACGATACTTGGGATCAGGGAGACGGTGGAATATCTGGCTCAAGAAAAAATTCCCGTGCAGCAATCCGGCCAGATGGCCGTTTTGACGGAGGACACCGTACAGGATCTTATAGCTTATCTTGAACTTTACGGCGTATAGGCCCGTCAAAAGAAACTGGGCGGCCGGACTTAGGCGTCATGACTGGACGGCAGGACGGCGCGGCCGGACTTAGGCGGCAGGACCATACGGCCGAACGGCGCGACAGGATCATACGGCCGGACGGCGCGGCAGGTTCATACGGCCGGACTTAGGCGGCAGGACTTAGGCGGCAGGACTGGACGGCCGGCGCGGCAGGATTAGACGGCAGAACCATACGGCCGGACTTAGGCGGCAGGACGATAGGGCCGGACTCCGGCGACCTGACTTCCGGCTTGTTGCCCGGCGTCGAAAACCAAGCTTCCACGCTGCAGCGCGGCAGCTCGCAAGGCCGCAGGCTCGTCTAACAGCCGAGAAAGCCGAAGCGAACAAAAAGATCATTCCAACCTTCCCCAGGGGAGGTTGGAATTCTTTTCTGCGGCCGGAGCTATGATCAGCCGTTAGGCCTAAACGCGTTAGCCCTAACGCGTTTTGCCTATCGCCCACAGCTTAAACATAACAAGATATTCAAAATGGAGCGTATTTATTCCGTTATGCTTGATGTTGGCTCAAATTGTCAGAGTTGTCCCTAAATGCCGGGAATTCTTTTTTTGCGCTCCAAAAAATAGAAAATTTGCCCTTTGCCTTGGCCCAAATCGCCCTAATCGTCCAAAGGCGGAAGGGCTTTTTTTAATATAACGCTTGAACTTGGTCAAAAGGCGCAAAATGCTCACCAAACTTGACATCGACAACTATCGCCATTTCAGCAAATGCTCCATCCCCTTCGGGTCTGTCCAACTCATTTGCGGACGCAACGGGACAGGAAAGACGGCGATTGTGGAATTGCTGGCCCGTTTGCGCTATTTTTTATTAGGCTACAATGAAGCTTTTTCCAACCCCTGCTCCGTAAACGATCTCTGTTCAGCCGCCGATTTGCCTCGTTGGAAGCGTGGCCGCAACAAAAAGCACATGACCGCCATTGGCTTCGCTTTCACTACCCTTGCTTCAGACGTTTTTGAATATGCCGTCGAGATTGAGCATAGTTGCGACAATACCCAAACCTCTGTTTCTTCTGAACGCTTAACCTATAACGGGTCTACAATTTACGAAAAGGATTTTGAACCAGCAACTCGGGCCGAAAATGGCGCAGCCATCGCTTTTCCTTTAGAGTTGAAATTCAGCGGATTGCGGGACGCTAGACGAAATAGCGAAGAAATTCAGACTTTCTTTTCCGACGTCGTCGTCAAGCTAATTCCTCTATCTCTCAATCCGCGTGGCTTTTCGGGAAATCATTCCGAGAAGTCGATGATTCTCTCTTTATCCGGGTCAAATTTCTCGGCCTGGTATGACCA
>JAIRTO010000339.1 GCA_031254895.1 Deltaproteobacteria bacterium | reverse complement strand
GCTCATTTGCGAGTGGAAAAAGGTTACGCCTTTAACACCTTGGAGGCGTACCAACGCGATTTGGCCAGTTTTTTCGATTTTTTGGCTTTGTCGAAGTTGACGAAATTGACGGAAATATCCGAGAGCGTCATCGAACAGCATCTGCAAAAAATGGCCCAAAAGGGCCGAAGCCCCAAAACCCGAAGCAGATTCTTGTCGGCCATCCGAGGTTTCATGAATTTTTTTCTCCACGAACGGGCCGTGGATTTCAATCCCGCTTTGGAGGTGATGGCGCCTAAATGCGAAAAACCTCTGCCCAAGGCTTTGAGCGTAGAGCAGATGCTTAAGCTTTTAAACCTGCCCGACGTCAGCACGGTCGTCGGTCTGCGAAACAAGGCCATGCTGGAGACTCTGTACGCCGGGGGACTGCGGGTCACCGAACTTTGCCGTCTGACCATAGGCCAGATTCATATGGCTGACGCCTTTCTGCGCGTCAGAGGCAAGGGCAGCAAAGACCGTCTCATCCCCATAAGCCAGTCGGCCGTCAATTATCTGAAGACCTGGCTGGAAAAAGGACGCCCCCAGTTCGTCTCGTCGATGAGCGGCGATTACGCGTTTCTCAAAGACGGCGGCGCTCCGATGGAGCGGAGCAACTTTTACAACATCGTCTGCGGAATGGCTCGGAGCGCGGGGCTGCCGCACACATCCCCCCACGTTCTCAGGCATTCTTTCGCCACTCATCTGTTGAAGGGCGGGGCGGATTTGCGGGCCGTGCAGATGATGCTGGGCCACGCCAGCCTCACCACCACCGAAGGCTACCTGAAGGTCGAGGATCAGCGCCTTCAGGCCGTTCACAAGCAATTTCATCCTCGGGCAAAGGTGTAAGCTGTGGCCCAGCCGGAACGACGCAAAAAAATAAGAGCCCAGACGGTCATCACCACCCATCTGAATCCAGATTTCGACGCCGTGGCTTCCATGGTGGCCGCCGCCAAGCTCTATCCCGGAGCGGTCATGCTCTTCCCGGGCGGGCAGGGCCGCAATATTCGCAGCTTCTTCGTCCAGTCCCTCATCTACCTCTTCGACGTGGCCAGGCCCCGCGAACTGGAATACGAGCACGTCGAGCGACTGGTGGTGGTGGACACCCGCCAGCGGGACAGACTGGGGGCGGCCGAGCCTTGTCTGAACAATCCCGACTTGGACGTCCATGTCTACGACCATCACCCGGACGGGCCGGAAGATCTGAAGGGCAGCCTGCAAGTCGTCGATCAGGTCGGGGCCAACGTCACTTTGCTCATCGAGATTTTGCTGGCCAAGAACCTGACCGTAAGCCCTCAGGAAGCGACCATGCTGGCTCTGGGCCTCTACGAGGACACGGGGGGATTCACCTTCAGCTCCACCACCCCCAGAGACATGAAGGCCGGGGCGGCCCTTCTGGACTGGGGCGCGGATCTTTCGGTGGTGACCCAATTCACCTCCCGAGAACTGACCGCCGAGCAGTTGTCCCTTTTAAACGAACTGATCTTGTGCGCCGAGACCAGAGAAGCCAGAGGCCGTAACCTGGTCATCTCCATGGCCAGCCGAGAGACCCACATCGAGGACGTCGCCGTCCTGGCCCACAAGATGATGGACATCCTCTCGGCCGATTTGCTTTTCGTGCTGGTGGAGATGGAGAACATGGTTCAGCTGGTGGCCCGCTCCAGACTCAGGGACGTGGACGTCGGCGAGATCGCCTCGGCCATGGGCGGAGGCGGCCACTCTTTCGCGTCCGCGGCCGCCGTCAGGGGCAAAAGCCTAAACGAAGTCAGGCGCCAGCTGGAGACGCTCCTTTCGGAAGCGTTGGGCAAGCTCTACAGCGCCGGCAGCATCATGGCCAAACCGCCCATCTCCATCCCCGAAGACAGATCCATCGCCGACGCCATGAACATGTTGGTCAACTACAATTTGAACGTCCTTCTGGCGGAAAATTCGGCCGGCCAAACTTGCGGCATAATCACCGATCACAACGTCAACAAGGCCATCTACCACGGCTTGGAAAAATACAAGGTCAGCCAGTTCATGCTGACCGAGTTCCAGACCCTGCCCGAGGACGGAGCCTTCAGCGACGTCAAGCGCATAATCGTCGATCAGGGCCAGCGCATTCTGCCGGTGACCGACGCTTCCGGCTCCGTCACCTTGGGGGTCATCACCAGGACGGATCTTCTCCGGCTCATGACCAGCGACGTCCGGGGCGGCCCGGAAGAAGCCAGCCGCCGAGGCTCCTCCAGCATTCCTTACGAAAGAAACCTTTTGGGGATCATGGAGGAGCGGCTGCCCGGCCCCATCTTGAAGCTTCTGCGCCGCTTGGGCGACTTGGCCGGGGAGCAGGAGCTGACCCTCTATCTGGTTGGGGGAACCGTGCGAGATCTGATCATGCTCAAACCCGTGGGCGATCTCGATCTCTCGGTCGGAGGAGACATGAAGCTCCTTTTGCAGGCCATAGAACAGAACATGGACTGCCAAAAAATAAAACGGCATGACCGCTTCAAGACGGCCACGGTCGTCCTCGCCGACGGCTGTCGGCTGGATCTCTCCAACGCCAGGGTGGAATACTACGAGCGGCCGGGGGCTCTCCCCGTGGTCAGTCAAGCCTCCATCCAGCTGGATCTTCAGCGCCGGGACTTCACCATCAACGCCTTGGCCATCAGTCTCAACGCCGAGGACTTCGGCCGTCTGTTCGACTATTATCGTGGCTTCCAAGACATCAAGGAAAACATGATTCGGGTGCTCCACAGCCTCAGCATCATCGAAGATCCCACCCGGGCCTTTCGCGCGGCCCGCTTCGCCGCCCGGCTCAATTTCAAGATCAGCAAGATGACCCAAGGCCTCATCGACAGCGCCGTCCGGGGCGGTTTTTTGAAGAAGATAAAGCTCAGAAGGATCTTAACCGAACTTCGTCACATCTTCGACGAGAACGAGGTCGTCCAGGCCTTGGAAATACTGGACGGCTTAGGCCTTTTGCCCAGCATTCACCCCAGCATAAAGCTCACGCCCCACCTCAAGGAGCTGCTGCGTCACGTGGCCAAGGTCAGGGACTGGTTCGCCCTGACCACCTTCGGCTCGGATCAGACGCCCGTCTGGCTGGTCTTTTTTCTGGTTTTGACCGAGAACGTTCCCCAGCCGGAGCTGGAAAAGCTCGTCGCCCATCTGGACGCCAACGAGAAGGAAGCCAAAATTTTGGCGGCCGAGCGATCCAGACTCAACTGGCTGCTGACCCGCTACAAACGCAAAATCGGGACGCCCGAACCGAAGCCCAGCGAAATCGACCGTCTTCTTTCTCCCTTGAGCTGGCCGGCCATTTTGTATCTTATGGCCAAATCCGACGGCGAGATCTTGGATCGGGCCGGAGCGGCCTATTTGGCCATTTACCGGCGGGTGACTCCCATCTGCGGCGGCGACGATCTCCTGGCCATGGGCGTTCCCAGAGGCCCGAGCCTCCAGAAGGCTCTGTCCGCTCTGCGGGAGGCCAAACTGGACGGAGAGGTTCCCGCCGTCGACGACGAGAAGGCTTTCGTGCGGGATTATCTGGCCAGAGAAGCCCAGGCGGAACAGGAAACCAAGAAAATCGAAGAAGTCGCCAAGATCGAGACAGTCGCCAAGCTCGAGGAAGCCAAGAAGGCCGAAAAGACCAAGAAGGCCGAGAAAGTCGAAAAAGTCGAGAAGGCCGAGGAAGTCGAGAAGGTCGCGAAGGCCGAGGAAGTCGAGAAGAGCAAGAAAATCGAGAAGGGCAAGAAAAATTAGCGTCGTCGTTTTTTTTTTGGACTGGACTGGCTCCCTATTTCGGCTCCGTTCTCGCTTGTCGGCGCAATTCTCGCTTTTCGGCTTTTTTTGCCAAAAAAAGTAGGCGGAGCGTTTGGACTTTTTTTGGGAAATTTGGCCAGGGGCGCGTAAGGCTTCCCGAAACCGACGGCCAAAAACGTCGGCGCGAGCCAAACCGTCGTCTTTTTGAATCTCGGCCGCCTGTCGTCGCCATCGCCGCAGGCGGCGCCTGAGTGGCCGACATCGCTGCAGGCTAGGCGTCGCTTGCATCGTCGGCGTCGCCGCTAGCTTCTCAAGCGTAGCTTCCCTCGAAAAAAAAATGCGTCCGCGCAAGATGGCCAAAAAAGCCCTGGACTCGTCTAAAGAGGCTTTTCGAGGCTGCCCGTTCGGACGACCAGGCTTCTTCGCTTTTTGGCCGGGTCGCCGCTTGCCCGAAGCTTGGCGCGTCCGTCAGCCGCAGCGGCCGCTTTTTTTTCAGATTGACGCGAGCTTCCAAAAGAGCGAATCGGCTCTTTTGGCGTCTTGCCGAAGGGAGCTCAAATATCATTTGACTGGACAAGGGAAAGAGTCTATATTATTGAACTTTGGCGGCCAGAGGGTTTTGGCTCGCGTCCTCGAATTTCGAGGAGCTGTCCGGCGAACCCCGCGCGGCCGTTCATAACTTGGGACTATATCGTTCCATCGGCGTCGTGGCTCTTTTTTTGGCGAATCTTTGTTCGCCTCATGTCCGTTTGGCCAAAGAAATTTTTTTCCAGCCTTTCGTCCTCGCAAGCTGCCAGCCGCCCTATTGGTTCTAAGTCTATATTTCGTCCGATTATTACCTTCGATTTTTTTCCCCAAGGCGAACAGATTTGACGGGGTTCGTTCGCCTTATTTGGTCATGCCCGCCGAAGACAGCAGACAAAGAATTTATTCTGGTGAATGAGATGAGAGTCATAAATTTTAACGGGGGACCGGCGGTTTTGCCCATGCCGGTTCTGGAACAGGCGGCCGCCGAAATGCTGGATTGGAACGGCACGGGCATGTCCGTCATGGAAAACAGCCACCGTTCCAAAGAGATTGCGGCCATGGCCGCCGAAACCCAAGAGACCCTGAAACAGCTGCTGGGTCTGGGGGCCGATTGGTCGGTTCTTTTCTGTCAGGGCGGGGCCAGCCTCCAGTTCGCCATGCTCCCCCTCAACTTCGCCCCGGCCGGAGCGGTCTCCGATTACGTGGACACAGGCTTATGGTCCACCAAGGCTTTGGAGGAAGCCAAAATATGCGGCTCTTCCGTTCATGTGGCCGCCTCCTCAAAAGCGGACGACTATACATACATCCCTCGGGAATACAGCTTCTCGGAGTCGCCCAGATATATCTACCTTTGCTCCAACAACACTGTCCGCGGCACTCGCTGGCCTTCTTTTCCCAAAAACGCCCCCGCTCCCTTAGTCGGAGATTTTTCCTCCGAGTTTCTGTCCAGGCCTCTGGATTTGAGCGATTTTTCTTTGGTTTTCGCCGGGGCTCAGAAAAACGTCGGTCCGGCCGGTCTGACCATAGTCCTCATTCGTCCCGACTTCGCCGCCGCCGGTCAGAAGGGGCTGCCTCACATGCTGGATTACAGAACCTACTTGGCCAACGACAGCATGTACAACACTCCGCCCGTCTACGCCGTCTACATCGCCGGCCTTGTCTTCAAGTGGCTGCGGGACGTCATGGGCGGTCTGGAGAAGATGGAAGCCTACAACCAGGACAAAGCCGATCTCCTGTACGATTGTCTGGACCAAAGCGGCGGATTCTACCGAGGCACGGCCAGGCCGGACAGCCGCTCGCCCATGAACGTGACCTTCCGGCTGACCAATGAAGAATTGGAGAAGACCTTCCTGGCGGAAGCCAAAAAAGAAGGCTTGGTCGGTCTGGGCGGTCACAGAAGCGTGGGCGGGGTCAGAGCCTCTCTTTACAACGCCATGCCCCGCGAGTCGGTGCAGACGTTAATCAGCTTCATGAAAAACTTCATGGCCAAAAACGGCTGATGACGATCGGCTGGATGACGGATGAAACTATCCAAAATCACCTGGAGAATCGTGGCGCGATTTGGATGGGGCCGTTAAAGCAGACTGGCCAGGCGGCGTTGCTCGCCTACGAAGACAAAAATTCTTTCATTCCGTCGGCTTATGGCCGATGATGGTTGATGAAGAAATTTCTAAGCGGCTATAGCCGCTTAGAAAGCGACTTTTGCCGCCGTCGAAAACCGCCAGCTTTTGCTGGCGGTTTTTTTTATGGCGAGGCCTGGACATCTTGAAGCCGAATATATTTTTTTTAGCCAAAGAGCTCCATTTAGGCGCGGTTCGCTAGTTGGGGCATTTTTCAATTATTGTCGCTTTCGCCTTGACTTTATGTGCGAAAAATGATGAAAAGTGTTACAATCCCGATCAGGAAGGGAAAACTTATGTCCAAATCTCACGATAAGTCGAAAAAAAACTGGAAAACTAACTTCTCAAAAGGGCAAGAGCAGAAAAAAAAGATTTGATTTCGACGGATTTTGGAAAGACGTCATTAGAGAGTACTTGCCTTATTTGCTCAAGATAGCCCTACCGCACATTTATGCCGCTATGGATAAAACCGCCGATCCGGCATTTTTGGAAACAGAGTTGAGAGCCTCTTTTAGTCTCTCTAGTCAAGAACTGGGCGCCAATACGAGAATCGCCGACTACGTTATCGATATTCCGCTTAAAAACGGCGAAAAGGAATGTCTTCTCCTTCATATTGAGATTCAAGGAAAAGGCGGCGGCTCATTGCCCGATAGAATGTTTGAGTATTTTAACTATATTTTTTGCCTTTTTAAACGAGCTCCTGAAGCGCTGGCGATCATAACCGATGTTCGGCCGAAAGGAGAGGCGTTATACTGTTCGTTAAAAAAAGGAAAGTCGGAGCTCGTTTATAAGTACACAAATTTGGTTTTGTCCCAACTTGACGATAAAGAACTAATCGCCAGCGATAATCCTTTTGATCTTTTGTTTTACGCCGCTAAATGCAGCCTGAAGGCTAAAAAAGAAAGTCAAAAGCTGGATTATCTGGATAAGTTGACCGATCTTCTTGGCCAACGCGGGTGGAGTCCTAAGAGAAAGGCAAAATTTCTTTTGTTTCTCGAACGAATCATAAACCTGGAGGATCCTGAGCTGAAACTCGAATATAAAGCCATGCTGAATGAAAAAAAGAAGGAGGGCGGAAGCATGTATATTACTGTGATTGAGGAAGAGCTTGAAAAAAAGCACATCAATGTTGTAAAAGAGGCCAAAAAAGCTCGAGAAGAAACTAGAAAAGCTGAAGAAAAGATAGAACAGCTGACGAAAGAACTAGAAATGATTAAGAAAAACAAAAGAAATTGAAAAATAACGAGATCTTCACCAGATGATCTGGCGCAAGGAGATCCGTGTTGCTATTTTCATCAAGGCCTGGAGG
>JAIRTO010000314.1 GCA_031254895.1 Deltaproteobacteria bacterium | reverse complement strand
TAAAGCCTTGTAAAAACAAAGATAGATATTATTAGCGTCTGAATAATATCTATAAGACGTTAACTAATATAAATATAATCATAGTAAGCCTTTTGTCAAGCGAACAGCCACGAAACCGGTTCGTAAACTTTCAGTCTCCGAAACAGGTCTCTTTCGAAAAGATGTGCTTTTTGGGAGTCGCGACAAGGAGACGGATTCGAAAAGACGAGCTTTGTTGGGAAGCCGCGATCAGGAGACTGATACGAAAAGACAAGCCTTTTTGGGGAAGTCGCGAAGTCGCGACAAGGAGACTGATTAGAAAAGACGATCTTTTTTGGGAAAAGCCGTGACCAGGCGACTGATTCGAAAAGACGAGCTTTGTTGGGAAAGTCGCGACCAGGCGGTGGATTCGAAAAGACGAGCATTGTTGGGAAAGTCGCGACCAGGCGGTGGATTCGAAAGGACGTGCCTTTTTGGGGGAAGTCGCGCCAGGCGACTGATTCGAAAGGACGTGCCTTTTTGGGGGAGTCGCAATCAGGGACGGATTCGAAAAGACGAGCTTTGTTGGGGAAGTCGCGCCAGGCGACTGATTCGAAAGGACGTGCTTTTTGGGGGGCGTCGCTATCAGGAGATGGATGCGAAAGGACGATCGTTTTAGGGAAGTCGCGACCAGGAGATTTTGGGAGCTCGCGATGCGGCCTTAGGCCTTGGCGAAAGGCGAGATCGGCCAAAAGGGAGGCGCTTTTTTTGGCCCAGAGGAGTTTGAAGGACTTAGAGGCTCCCCGGCGAACAAAAACCCTTTGGCGCGGAAGAATCAGGAAAAAGGCGCAAATGGGGGGATTTCAGCGCATTTTATGGTTTCCCGAAGGAGCGTCGACGCCTGGTTCGATGGTGTAGGCTTCCGTATGCATGTTTTCGTCGCTTTTTATGGTGATGGAGCGGCCCAGGCGCTTTTCCAGATCTTCCAAGGCCGTGCCTTCGTCCAAAATGAGATCTTTGGTCGAAGGATGCACGGTCAAGGTTAGGGCTTGCTGCGGATAATCGCAGGCCGCCACTTCCAGTTCGCGGAAGGCCTGATGGCAGACCGAGGCCGGGGACAGGAGAAAGCCTTGTCCTTGACAGTAAAAGCAAGGACCTCGCAGCAGACGATCGATGTTCTCTCTGGTTCGCTTTCTGGTCATTTCGATGAGCCCCAATTCGCTCATGGGCAAAATCTTGGTCTTGCCCTTGTCGTACCGCAACACCTCCTTGAGGGCTTGGAAGACCCTTTCCCGGTTGAACTCCTTTTCCATGTCGATGAAATCGATGACTATGAGCCCGCCGATGTTCCTAAGCCGCAGCTGATAGGCTATTTCTCTCACGGCTTCAAGGTTGGTCTTCAAAATGGTCTCTTCGAGGTTATGCCTGCCGACGTAGCGGCCGGTGTTGACGTCGATGACGGTCAGAGCCTCCGTGGAATCGATGACCACGTAGCCGCCGCTTTTGAGCCAGACTTTTTTGTTCAAGGCTCTGGCCAGATCGGTTTCGACGTTATAGGCGTCGAACAAAGGCACCGAGCCCTCGTACAAAGAGACGTCCGGGGCTTGTTCGGGAGAGAAGGAGGTCAGAAACTTCTTGATTTTGGCCAGTTGTTCGGAGTCGTCTATGACCAGGCGGTTAACCTGATCGGTGAAGAGATCTCTGACCGCCTTCAAAGTGGCCGTCAATTCCTGATGAACGAGGGCCGGGGCTTTGGCTTCGGAACTGTCGGAAAGTATTTTTTGCCACAACTGGATCAGAAAGGAGGCTTCGGCTTTGATTTCGTAGTCGGTGGCCCCCTCGGCGGCCGTTCTGGCTATGAAGCCCTGACCGCAGGACAGGGCTTCAAGAATGTCCCGAAGACGCTTCCGCTCGTCTTCGTCTTCGATGCGGCGACTGACGCCGATGTGCCCGACTTTGCTCATGAAGACCAGCCGCCGGCCAGGAAGGGACACGTGAGTGGTCACCCTGGCCCCTTTTTGGCCTATGGGCTCTTTGGAAACCTGAACCAGAAGCTCCTGACCCTCGGTCAGAAGAGATTCTATGGGTTGGCTGGGCGGCTTTTGCAGAGTCTGATCTTCGGGCGGCTCGGGATGGATCGGACCAGGCGAGCCGTCTTCGTCTTCGGCGAGCTCGTCGCCGTTGTCTTCGACGACTTGGCGGCCCATAAGCCGGGAGAATTCCTTCTCGCCGCCGCAGACGTCGTCGACGTACAAAAAAGCGGCCTTGTCCAGTCCGATGTCGACGAAGGCGGCTTGAAGTCCAGGCAAAACCCTGATGACCTTGCCTAAATAGATGTTGCCCAGAAGCCCCGAACCCTTCCCGGCTCTCTCCAGCTGAAATTCCACCAGAATTCCGTTTTCCATGAGAGCGATCCTGGTTTCGTAGGGCCGATAATTAATCAAAAGTTCGGTGGACATGAGATTCTCCTTGGGGGCGTTTGACGGCGCCGGGGCAAATTCCTCCGCTTTTTCGGGCCGGGTTTCGCTTTGGCGTCATTTAGCCAATAGTCGGCGAAAGACTCATTTTTGCCCGGATTTTTTCGAAACAACTTCTCCAGAAACGCCGCTGTCGACTCCTCCGGAGACGGTCGGCTATTTTCGGTCCGAGAGCCGCCTAGATCTGAACCCCTTGATTGGACAGAGCCAGTCCCAGGTCGACGATCTCGTCGGCGAACGGCCTAACCCCCAGGCTCCTATAGTCTCTAGGTCAACATCTCCAAAAGAGCCAGGCGGACAGCCGCCGAAAGAGATTTTTCGTTTTTTTTTCGAAGACGGCGCCGTTTCGGGACAAGAGGTCGTCAATGACGCCTCTGTCTGCGTCTTCTTTCTTCAAGGCTTTTTCGACCTCGACCTCGGCCGGCATACTTTGATCAATTTACGGCTTGGCCGTCCGTCTTCTTTTGGTTCGAAAACTGCCTTGACCTGTTCACCGTCTTCGTGGATGACCAGCCCCATCTCAATGATCTCGTCGGCGAAAGGCTTGACCAAGCTTCTATAGTCTCTAGACTTTATGTCCTTCAATGCCTGATCCGCAGCAGCGGACAGAGCTTTCGCGATTTCTTTCTCCGACGGGACCCTTTTGGACAGTATTTCGTCGATGGCTTCCTTGGAAAACCTTTTCATCGTCAGAATTTCTTTCAAAGTTTCCTGCTTGAATCGTTGTCTGGCTGCTTCGGCCAGAGCTCGTTTGATTTCTTTTTCAGTCATGAAGGCGCGAGAAGCCGCAACCAGAAGATTGTTTTCTTCGGCCTGGCTTAAATCAGCTTTGCCGGAATCGTTCAAAATTCGGTCAACTTCTTCCAAAGGGAGCTTGTTTTTAATCGCTTCAGCCAGACATGCGTTCCTCACCGTTCGCGAGAATTTGCTTTTGGCGATGGCCGACAAGGCTTCGTCAATGTCAGCTTTCTTCATTTTTCCCTTTACGCGGCAATATTTGAGCTCTATGACGACCGAAGTCCCTTCCGTAAGCTGCACGCTCAAGTCCAGACGACTGACGGCGCCGGCGAGTTCAGAGAGGACATTGAACCCCAAAGCCCGGAAAATGACATGAACGAGAGCATGGAATGATTTCTCGGAATCAGGCCGAATGAAATAGGGGATGGGATAAAAATAGTCCCGAAAGATCTGGCCGACCTCCTCTTCGTTTCTGGCCAAGATGTACTGTTTCAGCTCATTTCCCTTCGTTTTGAGCTCGTCATCATCTTTCAGCGCGAAAATGTCTTTGAAGCAATCTTTGTAAGAGGAAGAGTAAATTTCATGGTTGGGCAGCTTGAAAGAGTAGTAATCGACGATCGTTGTTTCTTTTCTCGCCGGATCCTCCTCTTCTACCTTGGCTATTTTATCCACGGTCAAAAATCCGCTGTGAAAAAGAACCGGCGCGACTTCAAGATGGTTCATTTCAGATTTTTTCAGGGTTTTCGTGAGATAAGACTCCAATTTCGGCTGGAGAAATTCCAAAGGCCTTTCGCGCATCAGGGCGGTCACGTGACCGGGGCGGCCTAATTTACTCCAATAGTCGTTGAATTTATCAGCCTCAAAAAAGTTAAGGACCGAATAAGGATTGAGAACCCTAGTCTTTCCGCCCCAATTGTAGCCATCGTACCAAAATAATATTTTCTTTTTCAGATCGGCGACATTGGCCGAAGGCGGCATTTCGCCATTTTCTTGGAGGTGCGCCAATGTTCCCTCCAGACGGTCTCCGAAGAGAGAGTCGAATTCTTCCAAGGCGAAGCCGCAGATGCCGGCGTACTTCGGATCGAGAGATATGTCGTTCAAATGGTTGGGGCCCGAGTCCATTGAGGTTAAAGCGTATCTTGTGATGCCGGTCACGAAGGAGAAGCGTA
>JAIRTO010000055.1 GCA_031254895.1 Deltaproteobacteria bacterium | reverse complement strand
GGCTCGTGTAGTTGGAGAGCGACAATTTGTCTTTTTTGGCTGATCGTCTCAAAGAATAATAACGATGCGCCTTTTTGGCTGCCTTAGCTGTTGGCGGCGTTTTAGGACGATCGGCTTTTTTTCGGCCAAAAAAAAGATCGTCCAAAACGATATTAAACGAAACCTTGAGATCATGCGGCGATCATGAAAGCGACGATTTTGTTCGCTCTCTTCAGCAAACAGTTTTTTTTCGCAAACGGCAAAAAGGGCGACCTCGCCTTTTGGAGATAATGATCAAAAAGCTTCTAATAGGGTCGTCGATTTCAGGACTGGCAAAATCGCCTATTTCAAGACTCGCCTGCTTCGGCCTGAACAATGTCCTTCAAAAGCCGTCGCGGTCGAAGTTCTTCTTCTGAGGGACCATCCGGAGATTATTGCCTTTCGTCTTCTGAAACGAACATCGTCCTGCCGTGATCATGCCATTATAACATTTTCGAACCGGCAACTCCAAAAATAAGGCCAGTCGCCAAATGTTCGCGAGCAACGCTGATTAGACGGCCTATAACGAGATATAGGCCGTTATTTCAAGTAAAAAGATTTTTAATTTAAAACTTATAAAACATATTCAGCCCATCTTTTCAGGAATTTTCGACAGTTTTCGCCATTTCTGCCTTTCTTGCGGGATGAACCAATTATGACGGCTTTCGTTCCGGCAACATTACTATTGAAGATAAAAAGAGCGACGGAACTGTCGCTGTCGACCTATCCTTTTTCCTCTCGACGCTCTTTTTCTGGCGCCCTTGAATGTTGGGGACATATTTCGCCGCTTGTCCGCCGCTTGTTCGCCGCTCGTCGACGAAAAAAGCTTCGCAGAGGGAAGCCATCCTGTTCCCCTATTCATTGCAAAAACGGCCCAAGTCCATCAGCGACTGATGTTTCCGGCCTATCGAACGACTCTCCGAAAATGCCGCGCCAGACAGTCTCTCAAACAGGCTGTCCAAAGCAGCGGTTACAAAGGATCAACCGACCAATCAGCCGCCAAAACGACTGCCCCAAACGGCCACCCCAAACTGTCGACCAAAGCGGTCGCCTCTTGACAAGCTGAAGAGCAAAAGCCATTATGAACCTGACAATGGCGGTTCGACTGAACTACAGAACAAAATTGACCTCGTCTCTTCGGGTCTCAGGCGACAGTTCGTCCATCCCCATACTGCCGGTCGTTCGCCTCGGCCTTGTCAGGAAGGAATCTTATCCATGTGCGGCATTATTGGCATTCTGACCAAAAACGACGACGTTGTGCCACAAATAATGAACGGTCTGAAACTGCTGGAATACAGGGGTTACGATTCGGCCGGTCTGGCTGTTCTCGACGAAGACGGACAGCTGGAAAGACGACGGGCTTCCGGCAAGATTTCCGCCTTGGCGGAAAAGATCAGCGCGGATCCCGTTTCCGGCAAAGTCGGCATCGGGCATACCCGATGGGCCACCCACGGGCCGGCCACCGAAATGAACGCCCACCCGCTGGCCACTTCGAAGGTGGCCGTCGTCCATAACGGCATCATCGAGAATTTTCAAGAGATCAAGCAGGATCTCCTAGCTCAGGGCTGCGAATTCGAAAGCCAGACCGACAGCGAAGTGGCCGCCAAACTCATGCACAAATATCTGCATGAAGGGATGAGCCCCGAAGAGGCGACCATGGCCGTTCTGGGCAGATTGGAAGGAGCTTTCAGTCTGGCTTTTCTCTTCGCCGATCGGCCGGATCTGCTCATCGGCGCCAGAAGAGGCTCGCCTCTGGCCGTCGGGTGGGGCAAAGAGCTCATGTGTCTGGGATCCGACGCCCTGGCCGTCGGCCCGCTGAGCGCCAAGATAGCTTATCTGGACGACGACGACTGGGTCGTTCTGACGAACGAGGACGCGATCATACGAACCAGCTCCGGCAAAGCGGTACGTCGCGCCTCCACCCCGGTCGATCCCAACTTTCAGGTCAATCTGGGCAAAAGCGGCTATCGCCACTTCATGCTCAAAGAAATGCACGAACAGCCGCAAGTGGTGGGAGACACCCTCTCCACCCTTTTGGAAGGCAAAGAAGGCCGTCTCCGTCTGCCGGAACTGCCTTTCGAGCTGGAAAAAGCCAGTCGGCTCAACATCGTCTCCTGCGGCACTTCCTATTACGCGTCTCTGGTCGGCAAATACTGGATCGAGAACCTGGCCCAGATGCCCGTGGACACGGATCTGGCCTCCGAATTCCGCTACCGCCGGCCGGTTCTGGATCCCAACGGCATATCTCTTTTCATTTCCCAATCCGGAGAGACGGCGGACACCCTGGCCGCCTTGCGGCACTGCAAGAGTCGCAACCAGCGGCTTTTGAGCCTAGTCAACGTCAAAGACAGCTCTCTGGCCAGAGAAGCTGACGGAACGCTTCTGACCATGGCCGGGCCGGAGTTCGGCGTGGCCTCCACCAAGGCCTTCACCGCCCAGCTGACCATGTTGGCCGCCTTGGCCGTCACCCTTGGGGCGAAACGCGGACTGATATCCGAACCGGAGCAATTCAGGCTGGTGAGGCTCTTGATGGAAATCCCGGCCCACATGGCCGAGATTCTGACCAAGGCCCCGGTCATAGAGGCCATCTCCAAAAACGTCATCGCCCCGGCCAGAGACGTGCTTTATCTGGGCCGAGGACAAAACTACCCTCTTGCTCTGGAAGGAGCTCTTAAACTGAAGGAACTGTCCTACATTCACGCCGAAGGCTACGCCGCCGGCGAGATCAAGCACGGTCCCATCGCCCTGGTGGACGAAACGGTGCCCGTCGTCGTTCTGGCCCCCAGCGATTCCCTCTTTCCCAAAATCATGTCCAATTTGGAGGTGGTGCGAGCCAGAGGGGGACAGGTCATTTTCATGGGCGACAATCGGGGCTACGAACGCCTGACCGACGAGCCGACGGCCAAAATTATCTTGAGCCAAGTCGATCCTTTCGTCACTCCTTTGATTTTCGCCCTGCCCGTCCAGCTTTTGGCCTATTACGCCGCTGTTTTTAAGGGCACTGACGTGGATCAGCCTAGAAATTTGGCCAAAAGCGTGACCGTGGAGTGAAACGTCGAACCTCAAAAACTCCCGAACAACGAACTGACGCTGACCTCGTCAAATGAGGCGGCGCAAGAAGAAAAGCGCAGAAGGAGAGGAACGAGCCGGAAGAGCGAACTAGCCGGAAAAGGAACAAGCTGGAAGAGGAACAAGCTGGAAGAGGAACAAGCTGGAAGAGAAACAAGCTGGAAG
>JAIRTO010000259.1 GCA_031254895.1 Deltaproteobacteria bacterium | reverse complement strand
AACATGTCGTCAAGATCGCTCGTTTTGTCTTTTTTTGGCTGCTGCGCCTTCCTGCTTCCCTTATTAAAATAAAAAAGCCGAGGAATTTTTGATTCCTCGGCTTTATCTTTTACTGTCATTGTTTAGCATCGTTCCAATCGGTCGGTCAACTATTGAAGCTTCATAACGTCATGCTCTTTTAATCCTGTCACCCTGGCTATATCATTAATTGACATATTGTCGGCAAGCAATGCGCGCGCTATTTTAACCTTGGTTTCGAGCTTGCCTTCCTCTCTGGCATCCGCTATGTCAATTGCAGCCAGATACTTTTCACGAGATATGGTTTGCATTTTATAGGCCTCCTTTACCTTTGCCTCTTGGCTTTTTGCAGGATCATGCCGCATAATGTCATGCTCGTTTAATCCTGTCATCCTGGCTATGTCATTGACTGACATATTGTCGGCAAACATTGCGCGCGCTATTTTAATCTTGGCTTCGAGCTTGCCCTCCTCTCTGGCTTCCTGTAAAGCCAGACGCTTTGTAAGAGATCTGGTTTGCATTATAAAGGGCTCCATTACCTCAGGGCTTATTGCAGGATCATGCCGCATAATGTCATGCTCTTCTAATCCTGTCATCCTAGCTATATCATTGACGGACATATTGTTGGCAAGCATTGCGCGCGCAACTTCAGTCTTGGCTTCGAGCTCGCCCAACTCTCTGGCTTCCTCTATGTCCATTAAAGCCGAATACTTTTTAAGAGATATGGTTTGCATTTTATAGGCCTCCTTTACCTTTACCTCTTGGCTTATTGCAGGAACATTTAGAAAAAAAATCCTGTGCGCAAATTCAAGAATAAATTTTCTCCGCCTGTCATCATTGCCCCTTCTTTCCGTCATATTCAAGATTTCCAGGGCGTATTTTTCACGCCGCGCGGCATTGTCTTCACACTGGCAAAAGGATGCTCGTCTTCTCTCAATTGTTCCGGTTTACATCTTGGCAGATGAAAAGTTTCGAATTTCAGACCCGCTTCACATTCAAGATATTTTTCTTCATAACGATTGATATCCTTCGAATTTCCTGTGTATGCGGCAATAGCTGCAACCCTTCCTTCCAGACAAAAGGGGCGATTAACGCTTTTCGCGCGTTTCGGCCTGCTCGACGCCGCTGAGACGCTCGATTTCTTCCGTCGTCAAACCTGTGACGGCGGCTATGTCCGCGAGCTGAAGCCCTTTAGCGAGGGCGTTTCGCGCAATGTCGTCACGCGCCTGTTCCTGAGCCTCTTTCCGCGCCATATCCGCCCTGGCTCTAATTGCGGCCTTCAGGTCTGACTTAAACTTCTCGCGCGCGAGGAGTTTCGCCCGGAAGTCCGGATCCGCGCTTAGGCTTCGCAACACGGAGTCAACCCTTCCAATCGCCTCCCGAGTGTCGATTGTTTCATTCGCAGTTTTCGAAAGTTCCGGCTTGTCGGCGTCGGCGCTCAGATCTGTTCGGCGTTTCAGGCGCGAGCGTTTCTTTGCCCTCATATCCGGATCCGAGCTTTCGCTTCTAGACGCAGTGTCGGTCATTTTAATCGCCTCCCGGCTGTCGACTGGTTCATTCACGGTTTTCGGTAGTTTCGGATTGTTGCCGCAGGAGAAACATATCCCCCTTCATCTCCCCGCCGGCCGTCTCGTCCACCGACTTAGTCGGCAAAGGCGCAGCCTTTGAGGGAACAGCGCGCGTTAGAGGGAGCGCGCGCGTTATTGGAGCGATTAACGCGCCTCGCGTTTCTCACGCTTTTCGAGCTGTTCTAGCTGTTCTAGCTGTTCTAGCTGTTCTAGCTGTTCGCCGTCGCTGAGACGCTCGATTTCCTCCGTCGTCATACCTGTCATTTCAGCTATGTCCGCCAGCGGAAGCCCTATGGCGAGGACGTTTCGCGCCGCGTCGTTCCGAACCTGTTCCCGTCCCTCTTTCCGCGCTCGTCTCGCCTCGGCGGCAATATCGGCGTTCAGATCCATTAGAGACATCAGGTGCGAGCTGCGCGCCCACTTCATGTCCCGGTCGGCGCTTATGCTTTGCAGCGCCGCGTCGACCGTTTTTATCGCTTCATGTCTGCCGACTATCTCATCCACAGTTTTCGAATAACGCGGGTTGTCGGCGCAGGCGAAATATATCCCCCACATCTCCCTATGGGTCATCTCTTCCACCGGCTTGTCAAGCGCGGCGGCGTATTTTGGAAGCTGCACGAAGATTTCGTTGATTGAGTCGTCGAGTTCCAAGCCGTCCTCGTCGCGGAGCTTGAAATGCCGAACGGCCTCGTCGCCTTCAAACATTTCGAAGCCGCAAAAAAAGAAGGAGTAGCAGCGGCAGGGCCTGTCGCGCGATATGTCGCGCCCCATCTGCGAGGAATGCAGATGGGAGATGTACAACGTTTCCCGGCTTTTGACGTGCTCGATGTTTCTTTTGACCCTGTCGTCGATCGGCGCCGCCAGGATGGTCACATAAGCCTGACCCTTGCCCTCCGCGTCCTCAAAGTTGCAGTTGAGGTAAAGGCGAAGCTGCTTTTCGAGCACGTCCGAAATCGGCAACTCGACCTTCCGAAGCTCGACCGACGTCACCTTGACGTCGAGAAACTCAGACAGCAGAATCGGCAGAGCTTCCGCCGCATCGGTGCAGGTCATAAGGACAATGAAGACCCAATCGTCCGCAGGGGGAAATAACTCCATATATTCGCGGGCATTCAGATCAATGCCCAGCAGATCGCTCAAATCGCTCAAATCGCTCAAATCGCTCACGGCGCGTCACCTCGCAAAAATTATTTGTCTGTCAGCATACCTCACCTTGAAAAATATTCCCACTGTTTTGTTCCAAAAATTGTTCGATGAAAAACTTTTTCGCCGCCGAAGGCCCTGGCCAAATTAAAGCCTCATAGACGGCAAAAAAAGGATGGGAAAGGCCTTAAATCCCGGGACTAAAGCGCAGTCGGACAATTTGCCAAAAAATCTTTCTTTATTTGTTCATGTTCAAAATTCAATCTTTCGCCCCGAGGCTTCTGCTCTATTCGGCCGAAAAAACTGGCCGGCGCTCGCGTGAGCGTGAAACTGGCGTCGCCAGAGTTGACGCCGAACACGCTAACGGCGCCGGGGAAAGAAGTTGGTTCTCCAAAACCCCGCCGCGAGGCAAAAAGCGAAGCGGCCGAAAAACTGTCAATTATAGGGCTCCGCCAGAATTCGCCGTCACAGATGACCGTCGCAGACGGTTTTTTTTCGGCTCAGACTGAAATGTCGCTGATGACGCGCAACTAGTCCATATTGACGCGTTCCAAACATCGGCCTTAACTTTTGGCAGTTTTGGCCAAATTTAATCGGTTTTCCAAAATAGGCGTCAATTTGTCGGCGAGGCCAACAAAGACATCGAATTCATAGTTTTTTTAGGTAATCTGCTCCATATGGCGCACCATAAGGCGCGCCATATGACGCGCCTCGCCAGTCGCGGCGCTTTTTCTTTTGACGAGTTCGTCCTGTCCCCGTCAGCCGCCAAATTTGCTTTTTCCGGTTGATCTGGCTAAGATATACAGCTTGTCTGCACGTTGCCCTCGTCTATTCGTCGCTCCGCCGCGGCGCCGTTCAAATAAAGATTCGGAATTTCTCCCATGGATTACGAAGAGTTTTTTTCATTGACAGAACGCCCCTTCAAATCCACGCTGGAGGCCAAGTTTTTCTATCGCAGCTATCTATTCGAAGAGCTGACCGATCTTCTGACGACTCAGGAGCTGCCCTCCGCCCTTGTCCTGAAAGGCCCGGAAGGGGCGGGCAAAAGCACCTTGTTGAAGCGTCTTCCCCAAGCCACAAAAACGACGACGAGGATGGCCCCGATCCTGAACCCGTCTTCTCAGTTGGGCGACATCCTCCGAGAAGCCCTAAATTTTCTGGGCCTAGGCCAGAAATGTCCGCCTTCAGTCAGAGAAGAATCCATGATCGGCATTTTCCAAAACGCCGTGAACGAGTTCATGGCTGAAGGACTGAACGTCGTCTTGGCGATAGACGACGCCCAGAATTTGGACCTGGAAACGACGTCCGATCTGCTGGCCTTGGCCACATTGGAACCAGACTGGATCGGCCGATTCTGTCTCTTGCTGGCCGGCCCAGCCGAAAACTGGCCCAACCGGCCCATCGCCGGTCAAGTCGCCGAGATCGCCGTGCCGCCTTTAGATATGGCTCAGACGATAGCCTATGTCCTTCATCGTCTAAGAGCGGCTGGAGCGACCAAACATATTTTCACGGCCGAAGCCCTGACTTCCCTTCAGACTTACAGCAACGGCCTCCCCTCGATGATGAACGTTTTGGCGGAAAAATCCCTCATGACCGCTTGGGCGGCGGGGAAGTCGCTGATAAATCAGAACCACGTCATTCAAGCCAAAGGGAGCCTGGACAATCCGCTGAAAATTGACGTCGCCGCCGCCAAGAAAGCTTCCGCCGGCTCGCGCCGGGAACGCGGACGGATCAGCAACCGCTCCTGGCTTTTCATCTTGTCGGCCGTCTTGCTGGTAGGCTCTTTCGCTTGGCTCTTGTGGCCGGACGCGCCCAGCTCGGACTTGGAGCCCGTTCAAGCGGAAGTCGTCGAAGATACTCCGCCGCCGCCTGGCCCTGACGTCACTCCGGCGGCCCCGGCGGGCTCGTCGCCTCTGGGACTGCCGACGGTTCCGCCGGCTCTGGTCAAACTGCCCCACACCAACATGGCTCTGGTGGCGGATCTGGGTCAGCCCATGGCCAGGCTATGGCAAGGCGGCCTCAGATCTCCGGGGCTCAAGGCGGAAATAGCCCTCCCGGATTTCAAGGAGCCCGGCCTGTACCTGGTCGGTCGTCCTCGCAGCAGCTATCCCATCATCTTTCAGTATCCTCCGGCTCAGGACATCCCCAGAGCGGCCAGCGAAAAACTGTGGACCCAAGTGGAATCCATGCTGCCTCAAGACGTTTTGCCTTTAATCGTGGCTGACGGTCCAACGCTGGCCAAAAAAGTCGACCCGAAAACTCTGACTCGCTTGAACGATCTCGTCAGACAATGGACTGAATCTCAAAGGCAAAAAAACTCGGATGAAATGGCGAGCCTTTATGCCGACACCTTCTCCTTTTACGAGCCTGGCCGCAGGCCGTTGTCCATATCCCGCCGAAACTTCAGACTGGCTCTCGAATCTGAAACCGTCTCGGCCGGCGAGGTCGGCCTGACCATATCCGAACCGATCATCTTGCTGGATCCCCGAGATCATGGCCGGGCCTGGACTGTTTTCAACCTGAAGTACGACTCCAAACTGCGCCATGACACAGGCCTTCGGACTCTTATTTTTCAAAAAAGCCCTTCCCAAGACGAGTGGCGCATAGTTGCGGAGCTATGGCTAAAGAAAGAATCCCTAAACAATTAGCCGGGGCCAGGCTCAGGCCTTTGCTGACGAGCTTCCTGATGGGCTTCACCTCGGGAGTTCCCCTGGTGGTCATAATCACCTTGCTTCAGGCCTGGCTGAAGGACGGAGGTCTGGATCTCACCACCATAGGCTTGTTGACTCTGGTCAACCTGCCCTACAGTCTAAAATTCCTGTGGGCGCCTTATCTGGATTATTTGGCGCCCTTCGGTCGGCGAAGACAAAGCTGGCTGATCATCAGCCAAATAGGCTTGATGATCTCGCTGTTTCTGCTGTCCGTAATTCCTCCTCTGGAGGTGGGGCGGGTGGCCTTGATAGCCGGACTGGTCTGCTTCATGTCCGCCACTCAAGACGTCGTCGTCGACGCCTACCGCCGGGAAGACCTCTATTACGAGGAGCTGGCGGCGGGCACCGCCGCTTATATCTGGGGCTACCGCCTAGGTATGGTGGCCGTCGCCGGCGGCGGCCTGATCATGGCCGATCACTTGGGCTGGACGGCGGTCTTCCGCGCCGCCGCCGCTCTTATTCTGATCGGTCCTTTGACGCTCCTTTTCAGCCCCGAGCCGAAAAAATCTCCCGGCTCGCCCAAAACCCTTCAGGACAGCGTCATAGGTCCCCTGAAAGATTTTCTCGTCAAAGACGACATCATCCTCCTGTTAGGCTTCATTCTCCTCTACAAATTGGGCGAGCAGCTCATCGGCAGCCTGAACACGACCTTTTTCATGGCCGCCGGCTACACGAAAACTCAAATAGGCGTCATCGTCAAGGCTTTCGGCTTAGCCGGAACCTTGGCCGGAGTGTCTTTTTCCGGCTTCTTGGTCAAAAAAAAGGGACTCGTCCCCTGCCTGTGGTTCTTCGGCTGGCTGCAGCTGGCCAACAGCGCCTGCTTGACGGCCCTTTGGATCCTGCCTCCCCAGGATTTTTGGCTGGCCATCTTCATCAGCATCGATCACTTCGTGGTCGGAGCCAGCTCGACCGTCTTCGTCGCCTTTCTGACGTCAAAAACCAACGTCAGCTACACGGCCACTCAGTACGCCCTGCTGACAAGTCTGATGGCCCTGCCCCGAAGCTTGCTCTCCAGCCCTTCAGGTTGGCTGGTGAGTCAGATGGGCTGGCCCAAATTTTATCTTCTGGGGGCGATTCTGTGCCTCCCTGGGCTCGCGATCTTAAAGATCCTGATTAAGCGGGGCTCGACCCGCCCCGAAGATTTCTCGCGGCTGGACGAGGAACAGGACGAGCCGAAAGCCGCCGCGCTCGAGAAATGACGGCCTGACCGACAAAGGGCTTTGTTCTTGCCGAACTTGACGTCCCTCAAAAGGTTTTCTTCGGCCGACAAAAAAAGGAATTCGCGTCCGACAAAACGCCTCTCTTTTGAAGCCGCCGCCAGATCCGAACTTTTTTGGCCAAAAAAAGACGCCAGTCGTCCTCCTAAAAATTTAGGCTCCCGCTTTTTGCCGCTTGTTTTCTCCCTCGACTTAGTCTATTGTCAGTTTTTTCCAAAAACGATTTTTTCGTTTTTTCGTTCGCCGGCCTTAATCACACTTAAATGCATTTAGATGCATCCCAAGGAAATTTCTCTTGTCCGCCACCGAGTTTAAAACTGAGACGCGTTATCTGGAGCTTGTCGCCGGCCTTTTCACCGGCTTTCTGATCATTTCCAACGTCTGCTCCAATCGTCTGGTAGTTCTGGGTCCTCTGGAATTTGACGCCGGGACTCTCATGTTTCCCTTGACGTACATTTTTGGGGACGTTTTAACTGAGGTTTACGGTTTCGCCCGCAGCCGCCGGGTCATTTGGACAGGTTTTCTGGCCCTCTTCCTGGCGACGCTCTGCCTGCGCCTAGCCTCGCTCTTTCCGGAGCCGGAGGGCTTCGGCGGAGCCGGAGTCTGGGATCAAGCCTTGGCCTTGACCCCTCGACTGGCCTTCGCCAGCTTGACGGCCTATTTAATTGGCGAATTCGCCAATTCCGCCATTTTGGCGAAAATGAAGGTTCGAAACCGCCAGCATACCGCGCGTAGATTCATCTTTTCTACCGCAGTTGGACAGTCTTTGGACACTTGCATATTCGCTTCCATAGCTTTTTTAGGAGTATTAGACAATCGTCTTTGGCTAACATTAGTCATTTCAAACTATATTTACAAAGTTGGTTTTGAAATTATACTGTTGCCCGTAACATTAACTGTCACAAGGAAAATAAAAAAAGCGGAAGGTCTTGATGTTATCGACAAAAATCCATCTCTCAATCCTTTCCGCTGGCGTTTAGAGCAGCCTGTTGAAAACTGAACTCTCTTGTGCTAAAATACTATAATTTTGCTAAAGTAGCACTATTTAAGCTGGTTTTCGCAGGCGCCGCCCCTACAGATTGGGGGTCGGCTTTCTATTGGCACAAGATGAGCCTAAGGCCAGCCAAGCCGCTAACGAGACTTTCTTTCGGTCAGAATTCCGCAGCCAATCTTCCCGAACAAAAAGGAGAATATTTTAGTGACCAGCGAAGGAGTTCAAGCGAATCTTGACGCCATGCTGAAAAACATATGGCGTTATCGTCTGCGCCATGCGCATGAAGATTTTCTCGAAAACGTTTCCGGGGCCCGCTTCCTTCCCAAAGTGACCATCGAAATAAGCGACTCGGAGAGCAACTGGGGTTCCTGGCGCAACGACATAAGACGCATCAGCGTCAGCCAGAAACTGTTCCGCGACCACAACTGGGACGTAGTTTTGGGCGTGTTGGGTCATGAGACGGCTCATCAGCTGACGGACGATCTTTGTCCGGCGGCCAAAAGCGAAACTCCTCATGGTCCGGCTTTTCAAAGAATGTGTCGGAATCTCCATCTGGATCCCATTTATCACCACGCCAGCGTAGATCTAACCGAAAACGGCTTTCCGCCTTCGGCCTACGGCCCCAGAGGCGATCTGGAAGAAAATCCTCTTCTGGAAAAAATTAAAAAGCTTCTGGCCCTTTCCAATTCGCCCGAACAGCACGAGGCGGAAGCGGCCTTGGCCAAAGCCAGCGAACTCATGTCCAGATACAACATCGACTCTGACGCCCTTCAAGACGAGGAAAAAAAGGCGGGGTACGAGCGCTGGCGCCTGCCCTTGAATTCCGCCAGAATCACCAAGCGATACGACCTGATCGCCTTCATAATCCAAAATCATTTTTTCTCGAAAGTCGTCTTCACCAACGAGTATCAGCCCCTTTCCGACAGCCAGGCCTGCTTCATGGACATCATCGGCAAACCGGCCAATCTGAGCATGGCCAGTCACGTCTTTCATTTTCTGGTGGAGAGGACGGACAGCCTGTGGGAGCGTTTCAAGCCGCATGCCGCCATCCGAGGAGAAAAGGGGGTGGGAGCGAAAAACGCCTTCATGACCAATCTTTTGCGCTCTTTCAACAAAAAGCTCTCAAATGAAGAAGAGAAGAGAAAAAAAGAAGCCTTCGCGAACACCGGCGTCAGACTCAATTCGGCTGGCGTCATTCTGCTCAAAGACCCCGAGCTGAGCGACTACGTCGACTATCATTATCCCCGCCTTTCAACCAGAAGAAGCTCATCGAGCGGAACGCATTCGCCCTACAGTTCTGAAGCCGGCCGCAAAGCCGGCGAGGCGCTCAACCTTCGCACCCCGGTGGGTTTCGAAGCCAACCAGAACGGAGCCAGGGGCTACCTGAATTGACCGGACGACAGCATGGCTTTAGTCGACTATAAAAACGAAATGGTCCTCCAGCGGACCCAGATGGTGGAAAAACAGCTAAAATCCAGATCCATAACCGACCCCATCGTGCTTCACGTCATGGAGCTCGTCCCCAGACACCTCTTCCTTGAAGAAGGACTCGGCTTCCGAGCCTACGACGACTGTCCCATGCCTATCGGTTATGGGCAGTTCATCTCCCAGCCATACATGGTCGCCTACATGACCCAGGCCTTGCAGTTGAAGCGAACCGACGCCGTTTTGGAAATAGGTTCCGGTTGCGGCTATCAGACTGCCGTTCTGGCCTTGATGGCCAAACAAGTTTTGGCCATCGAGATTATTCCTCAACTCAGGGAAAAAAGTCTGACCGCCCTCACCAAACTAGGCCTCAACAACGTTCTCCTGAAGCTTGGGGACGGGCGACTGGGCTGGCCGGAGATGGCCCCGTTCAACGCGATTCTGGTGGCGGCCTACTCGGAGACCTTGCCGAAGATCCTTTTCGACCAGCTGGCCGTCGGGGGAAGAATGATAATTCCCTTGGGCCCTGAAAACAATCAGAAATTGGTCATGATCGTCAAGGACGAAAACGGCGTCCAACGCCGGCAGATACTCGAACGCTGCCGATTCGTTCCTCTGGTCAACGGCTGATTCGCCGGTCTTGAAGGCCTGGCCGACGCGAACTTTTGGAGGCGTCTTTTTTGGCCGAAAAGCAGTCAAGTCGCCGATTCGATTTTCAGCCGCTTCTTCGAGAAAAGCGGCGACAAAGCCGCGAGACCAATCGCAAAAACTATCGCAAGAACTATCGATGGAAAGCGTTTCGACATCTTCCGCCTGTCGGCGGCCAAGGCTTCCCGAGGCTTTTTTCGGAAAACGCCTATCAGGTGAAATTAAATCGATATTTATTATAATATGTCTTATCCGACATATTGCCTGATTTCTTGTCTGTTTAATTAGAATTTTATATATTTAGCTTTTAATTCCCATTTTCATTTCAAATTTTTTCTGTTTTTCTATTTATATGGTATTTTTATGTCTATTTTCACTGATGATATCCCAGATTTTCTCCTTGAAAACGCTTTTTTCGGAAAACTTCAGACCTTTATGATCAAAAAAGAGCTGCGGCAGCTGCCTGAATTGCTTTTCGGCGACGAAAACCTGTTGGCTTTGACGCGAGGCCATGTCGACAGCCTCAACTGGCTGATGGCCATAACCGACAACAGGATAATTCTGCTTCGCAAAGGATTGCTGTTCGGACACAGCCAGTTGGAAGTGCCCATCGCCAAAATAAAAAGCGTCAGCTACAAGACCGGACTTATGTTCGGCACGATTTTCATAGACATCGGCGCCGGAACCATCGTGCTGGAGATGGTCAACAAAAAATCCACGCCGCAAGTGTCAGCCGTAATAATCGAAGCCATGGCCACCGCCAGTCAAAACGGCGCCTCGAAAAGCGACGAATCCGGATCCGCCAGGAAATCGGCCGGAGAGGAGCTAGTGGCCCAACTGGAGCGGCTGGCCTCCCTTAAAGACAGGGGACTCCTGTCTCCGGAAGAATTCCAGTCCTCCAAAAATAAGCTCATTTCCTTAAACTCCTCGGCCGAGGAGAAGGGGGGAGTCCCGACCAAACAGATAGTGAAGCTCGAAGTCAAAGAAAACGACGACAAGCCTGTCCTCAAAAAAACGAAACCCGGCGTTCCGGAAGTTTCGGCCAAAAAAAACGTCCCTCTGCCTTCCGTTCAGAGACCCTCCGCGCCGCATTCGGCCGCTCCAGCCAAGGACGTCGACGATAAAAAGAAATAGATGATGACATTTTGACGATGACGTTCAAAGAAATGCTCAGGCCAACTTAAGACGCCTTTCGGAGGGCGAATAATTGGCTTGAAAGGCGCCGTCAAGACCGAATCTGGCCGAACGAAGGATGTTTTGGTTTTTTTTGAGGTTTTTTTTCGAGGTTATGATGAAAAATGACTTCAAGGACGACATTCGTCATCCTGAAACCAATCTCAAGGCCGCCTTCGACTCCATGCCCTTTGGCCTGATCATCACCGACGCCAGAGGAGTCGTGACCTATTTCAACAAGGCCCAATGCGAAATCGACGGCATCGCCAGAGAAGACGCCATCGGCAGCCATTTGACCGAAATCTACGTCCCTTCCCCGGAATCTAGCCCCATTCTGTTGTCCATGCGCCTGGCTCAGCCCATGTTCGATCTCTTCGAGGTCTACGAGACCAAAAACGGAAGGATCGTCAATTCCACCCACACTGTCCTGCCCCTCAGCAAGGACGGCCGCATCAGAGGCTGCGTCTGTCTCGTCCAACCCTTGAGCATCGACCACGAGTCGCCAAAAGCGACGCCTTCGGCGAAAGAGACGCTGCTGTTCGGAAAGCTCGTCGGTTCGTCGCCCGCCTTTCTGGATTCGGTCAAGACGGCCCTTCTGGCCGCCGACAGTCCCTCCAGCGTTCTCATATTCGGCGAAACAGGCGCCGGAAAAGAGCTCTTGGCCCGGCAGCTGCACGAACAATCCAAAAGAGCCCCCAAACCTTACATGACCATCAACTGTTCGGCCATACCGGCCAACCTTCTGGAAGGGCTCCTCTTCGGCTCGGTCAAAGGCGCGTTCACTGGAGCCGTCACCGGTCCCGGTCTCTTTGAAGAAGCCGACGGCGGAACCGTCTATCTGGACGAAGTGGATTCCATGCCCTTGGAGCTGCAGCCGAAGCTCCTCCGAGTCATTCAGGAGCGTCGCCTGCGACGCCTTGGCGCCGTTCAGGAAAAAGAGGTGGACATAAAAGTCATCAGCTCCTTTTCGGTCGACCCCATCGAAGCCGTCAAAGCCGGCAGAGTCAGAGCCGATCTTTTTTACCGTTTGGGCGTGGTCATCGTGCGCATTCCGCCTTTGAGGGAGCGGATGAGCGATCTGCCCAGTCTTGTGACCTTCTTCATCAACAAGCACCAGGTTCGACTGGGCAAGAAAGCCAACGGCCTGACTCCTGAGGTCATCCAGTCTTTTAAGGCTCACAACTGGCCCGGCAACGTTCGGGAGCTGGAAAACATAATTGAGGGTGCCTTGAATCTGATCGACGACGGCGAGACCATTTGTTCCCGCCATTTGCCGATGCACTTCCAGACCAAAATTTCCGGCGTCGGCCGGGAGAAGCAAGCCGACGCGGCCATGGAGGCTTCCTCTTTCGGAACCGTCAAGAGCGCGCCTCTCCGTTCGACGTTCCCGGCTGAGGCTTTATTCAATAAGGGGTTCGCGAACGGCTCCTCCGTCGGAACCCCGTCGAAGCCGACCAAAATCGGACGCCGAGAAATAATGGACGTCATGACCCAGACCAGAGGGGCTCTAAAAGAGGCCTCCGAAATCCTGGGCATATCGCGGCAACTGCTGGCTTATCGGCTGAAAAAATACGATTTGACCCGAAGGCAATTTGACGTATAGCCTGACAATTTGTCGGCTGGCCTATGGTTTGAAAGTTTTTTTGGAGTTTTTCGTCAAGCGTTCAATATTTTCAGCGCCCAATTGGCATTTAGCCTATAGCATTGAAGGCGATTTAAACTCGGAAACTCTGGACGTCATACGTATGTTTGCCATATATTATGGCTCTGGCCAGACAAATGATTATTAGGTTGTTGAGATGCGTGAACCCTTTCATTTGCCTTGCAACGAATCATGGCGACGCAACTTGGAAACGGTTTTTTATTGGAAGCAGCAAAATGCGGTCTTCACTCTCAAAAGTGACATGTTGAAGTTGCCAACGGCTTATTCGGCCTAAACGGCCTATGGCCGCCATTTAGGCCCGGCCCTGAACAGGAGGTCCGCAGTATGCCCCAGACGACTTTAAGCGTCCTCATGGACGAAGAAATTAAAAAGCGTTTCGACGCCTTTTGCGCCGATGCCGGCATGAACGCCGCCGTGGCCGTCAATCCTTCGCGCGGGCCGTGCTGCGGGGGAAGAAGATGCCTTTTGAGATCGCCGGCCATGACGACCCTTTTTACAGCCTGAAAAATCAAGCCCGCTTACGGGAATCCATGGATCAGCTCGAAGACGGCCGGGGCACGGAACATGAGTTGATCGAGGTCGGCCGCGATTAAGTCTGATCCGACCGCGCCTGGGATGGTTATCTGCATTGGCGGGGGCAGGACAAAAAGACTCTCAAGCGCGTCAACCAGCTTATAAAAGACATCGACCGCAACGGGCGCCATGGACTCGGCAAGCCCGACCCCCTGAAACATGACCGGCAAGGGCATTGGAGCCGTCGGATAGATGATTTCAACCGGCTGATCCATCGGCTGGAAAACGACCGCATCGAAATTGCGCAATGCCGATCCCATTATGACGATTGAAGGTCTGGAAAATCGCCGTCCGCCATCATCGCGCTAAGAAAGTTTCCAGCCGACAGACGACTTGTTAGGCCTGCCTAAAAAAAAGAACCCGCACAG
>JAIRTO010000253.1 GCA_031254895.1 Deltaproteobacteria bacterium | reverse complement strand
GATGGTGCGGAGGGTTGTTCGGCAGATGGTTCAACTGGTTGTTCGGCAGATGGTTCAACTGGTTGTTCGGCAGATGGCTCGGCTGGTTGTCCGGCAGATGGTTCAACGGGTTGTCCGGCAGATGGTTCGTCAGCTTCGACAGGTTATCCGGCTGATTTGTCAGGCAGATGATCCGACGGATTGTTCGGCAGATGGTTTAGCGGGTTGTCCGACAAATGGTTCGTCAGCTTCAACAGGTTATCCGGCTGATTTGTCAGGCAGATGGTCCGTAAGCCTCTTCGGCAGAGTATCCGGCTGATTTGTTCGACAGATGGTTCGTCAGATTGTCCGATAGACGGTTGGGCGGGGCTTTCGGTCGTTTGCCCGGCTGATTGTTCGGCAAATCGTTAGCTCCTCCCTCGATAATTTTCGGCTGAAGGCCAGGAGGCGCCGAAGGTCATTTTTTGCTATACTCTTCTGTGACTTCAGGGGGGAGCCAAAAAGGCCTTGCCCATGGTCGGCCGATGGTCGGCCGATTGACCTCATTTTCTTGCGAAGCCAGAGCGGCGGTTTTCTAATAACGCCTCTCGAGGTTTTCGGCTAGGCCTTCGCTTTAGCCCAACAAACCTTCGGCTCGTCGTCGTCTACGCTTCCGACGCTTCCGGCGTTTTCAGCGCTTCCGGCGTTTTCAGCGTCTCCGACGCCTCTGACGTCGCTCGTTTGGGACTAAAAGACGCCTGTCTCGTTTCCGGCTTCTCCATCAAAAAGCCCCTGTTCCTTCATTTCCGCGATTCGAAGAGCGAATCTCTCGGCCAAAAAGGCCCCCATTTCCGCCCCAAACAATCGCGACGGAGAGTGAATCTTCAACATGTCCGCAATGATCGCTTTGGTAGGACGGCCGAACGTAGGCAAATCCTCGCTATTCAATCGCTTGCTCAGGCGTTCCGCCGCTTTGGTCGACGATCGCCCCGGCGTCACCAGGGATCGCCATTACGCTCGCTTAGCCTTAGGCGATCGGGAAGGCCTTCTGGTCGACACGGGCGGGTTCGATTTTTCCGATCTGGATCCCTTGGCCGAACCGATCACCGCTCAAATCAAAGCCGCTTTAGAGCAGTGCGACCTGGCCATTTTGGTCGTTGACGGAAAACTGGGCCTGCATCCCCAGGATCAGGAACTGGCTCAACTCCTGCGCAAGGCCGAGCAAAAGACCGTCCTGGCGGTCAACAAAATTGACCGACATAGCGATTATTCTTCGTCATACGAGTTTTCCGCTTTGGGCTTGCCCGATCTTCTGCCCGTCTCGGCGGCTCACGGCTTGGGTCTGGAGGATCTGGAAAAGGTTATTTTCGAGCATCTCGAGCCCGTGCCGGAGAAAGGGCTCGAGGAAAGTTCCGCCCCGCCCAGAGTGGCGGTCATCGGTCGGCCCAACGCCGGCAAATCGTCTCTCATAAACCGTTTGGCCGGCGAGGAGCGTCTGGTGGTCGACGAGCGGCCAGGCACGACCAGAGACGCCATCGACGTGGAAATCGAGGCGGAGGGACGGCGTTACGTTCTGGTCGACACGGCCGGGGTTCGCCGCAAAGGCCGGGTTTCGGAGAAGCTGGAAAAACTGTCGGTCATGCGAGCCATACAGGGAATAGAAAGAGCCGACGTGGCCGTTTTGGTCGTCGACGCTTTAAACGGCTTGGCCGATCAGGACGCCCACATCGCCGGCTACGCTCACGAAAGGGGCCGTCCGCTCATCATTCTTCTCAACAAATGGGATGCGGTCAAGGAAAAGACGGAGGTCAGAAAGAACATCCAGCGGGAGCTGGATTTGAAGATGGTTTTCGTGGACAAGGCCCCGGTCATGTCGGTCTCGGCCTTGCGCGGCTCCGGCTTGAAGCGCCTGTTCCCCATGATCGACCAGATCATGGCTCAATACAATTTCCGAGCCGGCACGGCCGAGGTGAACAAAGTTCTGCAAGAGGCTCTCGAAGCCCATACCCCGCCTCAGGTCGGTTCGACCCGTCTGAAGTTCTATTACGCCACCCAGGTTTCCAACCGTCCGCCGACCTTCGTCGCCTTCGCCAATAAGCCGGACAGCGTTCATTTTTCGTACCAGAGATTTCTGGTCAACAAGTTTCGTCAAGCCTTCGGCTTGGATCTCGTGCCGGTCAAGCTTTTGCTCCGGAGCCGACATGACGAGGATCGCCCGGCCAAGGCGAGTAAGGCCAAGAACAAAAAGTCCAAACGCTGAACCGCCTGAATCTTGCGATTCCGCTACAATCTTTCGGTTCCGGCTAAATCTTTGGTTCCAAATGAATCCTGCGGTTGCGGCTGAATCTTCGGTTCCAACTGAATCATGCGGTTCCGGCTGAATCCGGCGGTTTCGCCAAAATCCTTCGATTCCGACTGAATCATGCGGTTCCGGCTGAATCTTCGGTTCCAACTGATTCCTGCGGTTCGGCTGAATCTCCGGCTGAATCCAGTCGTCGACTTTTTGGCGAGCCGCTTACGGGCAATTTGGCTTTTGGGCCAGTCCGCATCATTGAAGGGCAGGGCGACGGACTTTGATTTTTGGCGAGGGGGCTAAATTTCACTTTTGACATGTTTTATTTGCATTTATCATGTTGAAAAATGTTATATATTGGTTATAATATAATTTAAATGCTTTATATGTTTTTCTTAACCGTTAATAGAATTAAAAAAAACACTGTATGGCTACTCTAAATCGATAAATAGCTACCATATTTACTTTTCCGTTCGAGACGTGGTATTGTGGACTAGAAGCTACGATGCTCGAAAAGCCAAAAGTGCGAAAAACGCCGATGAGGCCAGAAATGGCCTCAAGTCGTCCTCTCCGCCGCTTTGGGCGGTCAACCCCAGCGTCGTCAGTCGTCGACGACGACGGCAATAATCCGCCGAACTAAGAAAACATGTCGCGCCAAAAAAAGCGAGAGCGAACTTTTTGGTTCGATTATCTTTCGTAAGTTTTCGGCGCTCGTTCGGCTTTCGCGTCAACGTGGCCCCTTTTCAGTTTTTACGTTTTTTGGCCTAAACTCTTTATCTTCTATTTTTGCCAAGATATTCGCTATTCCAATATGTTTCCCGACGCCGACCATATCGCCAACGCCGACCATGTCGTTAACGCGCGAAGGCGCCGATAAATCGGCCGACAAGTCGGCCAATCGGTCTACTTCGAGGACGACCAGGGGGAGGGGCGGCTACCACTTGAGCGAGCCGCAAAGCGATCTTTTCAGTCGCCCCGTCACGGAAGGGTTCGCCTCCGCAGGAATTGACGAAACCTCGCCGTTAGCGGCCGGATGCGGCCGTTATGACGCCTCTTCGAGAACGACGCGTTTTTCTTTTTCGCTCCGATAATCCAGGGGACGATATTATAGCAAGGTCATTTCCATGAAAAATAAGCTAGTTTGTTTCGGTCCAGTCATTTTGCTCGTCGCCTTTTTTTCGGTTCTATTCCTCAATTCTCCGGTTCTGGCGCAGACAGCGGAGGCCGAGACCGGCTGTCCCGCCGGCTCCGCCGACTGCGCGGGCGAGCCGGGCGAAGACGCTCTGGTCGTCGTCGTGGAAGAGAACCCGACGACCGAATACTCCGTCGACGTTTCGTCCAATCTTCCTCCCGCCGAAGCGGCGAATTACAGACGGATTCCTCTGTTGGCCCCGCCGGACGGGCCGCCGACTCTCGTCTTGTCCGTGCCTGAGAGCGGGCCATGGTCGGTCTTCGGAGCCGAGGCTCTCTTAGGCGCCGAACTGGCTCTAAAAGCGCTGGGCTCGAACCTCGAAATCAAGACCATCGACGAGGCCGGACAGGATTTCGCCAATTCCCTTTGGGCCTTGGGTTCGCCGGTGGCGGTCGTCGGCCACTTGTACGAGCCGACTCTGGCCAGAGCCGTTCCTTATTACATAAAATCTGGCTCTCCGGTCATCCTGCCTTATTTGGACAGTCCCGACACCGACCAATTGGGCGGCAGCTTCGTGCGGCTTCTGCCCGATCCGTCCGTTCAAGGCCGCCGGCTGGCCATGGAGGTTCCTCGCTCAGGCAAAAGGGTTCGGAACGTCTACATCCTGGAGGGATCCGATCCTCCGCAGAGTCAGCTGGCGGAAGCTTTTCGGGAGCATTTGCTGAATCCGAAGGCGCCGGAGCCGACGAAGGCCAATCCCAGACCTTCCAAGCCTAGAGCCATGAAGGCCAGCGTCGTTCACACTCTGAAAATTAACAACGTCGACGATCTCAAAGCCATAGACGAGATCAAGAGCACTCCTCAAGACTGGATACTCCTGGCCCTGTCTCCTCGGATGGCCATGAGAGCGGCTCCTTATCTGGGCTCGAGCAGCCTCAAGAGAGCGACCTTTTTGGCCCCGCTTTCTCTGTCCGTTCGGGAGATCGGGGCCGCCTACCTGGCCGTGGACATCCGCAGTCTGATGATGACTTTGCCTCTGACGGACGGAGCCGGAAAGAACGCCAACAAAAAGTTGGCCGAATTTAGGCGACTTTTCGTCCAACGCTATCTACGCGAGCCCAGCTGGGCGGCCGTCATGGCCTACGACGCCGTCAGTCTGGCCGGCAGGGGGCTCACGGAAGAAGAGGGCCTAGTCGCCAGACTGGCTGACTCCGAATCGGTCATTGACGCCGTTTCAGGCCAGATGACCCTGTCCCCTGAAGGTTGGCCGACGTCCGTTTACAAGCTCGACGCCAATCGACTGCATTGGCTGCCGTGAATGGTCGGATAATCCTCCTTATCCGCGTCAGGGGCCCCTGGCGAAAGGCGTTCGGCTCGTTTTAGTTTTTTTGCATTTTTTTTATGTTCGGTTCGGACTCTGGGCCAAGAACTGTTTTTCGGCCAAAACTGTTTTGGCCAGCGCGGTTTTTAGCGATGACGGTTTAGGATCTGAGCTGAAATAATCGAACATGGCGATGGTCAGGCCTGGAAGCGCTCGGAGAGGCCAGGAAATAATCGAAGAAGGATTGCGGCCCTTCATGAACGACAGTCAGGATAAAAGCGAGTTCAAAGATTGCGGTTCTGCCCAGGCTGGACTAGAGGCGAACCATCTCGGCTCCGGGACGCCTGGAAAGCCTGCCGGGACGCGTTGGATCATCCATCTGGACATGGACGCCTTTTACGCTTCCGTCGAGATTTTGGACAACCCCGCCCTCAAGGGCTTGCCGGTCATAATCGGCGGCAACGTTCCCAGAAGCGTGGTCTCCACCTGCTCCTACGAAGCCAGGGCCAAAGGCGTTCATTCGGGGATGCCCGGAACGACGGCTTATCGTCTGTGTCCCGAAGGAATTTTCTTGAACGTTCGGATGGAGCGCTACAAGGAAATCTCGGCGCAAGTGATGAGCATCTTTCGCCGCTACACGCCTCTGGTCGAACCTCTGGCCTTGGACGAGGCCTTTTTGGACGTCACCGGCTCCATCAAGCTTTTTGGGCCGGCCCACGAGATGGCCGAAAAAATCCGTCAGGACGTCTTTTCGGAAACGGGCTTGACCGTCAGCGCCGGCGTGGCCACCATCAAGCATTTGGCCAAAATTGCGTCCGGCTTCAAAAAGCCGAACGGCCTGACCTATATCGAAGCTGGTCAGGAGCTGGCCTTCATCCGCCCTCTGGACGTTCGCAAGCTTTGGGGAGTAGGGCAGGCCACCGAAAAGACGCTTCGCCTGATGGGCATCAACACGGCCGGCGAGCTGGCCGATCTGCCCTGCGATTACGTTCAGGCTCGTCTGGGCAAGAGCGGTCTTCGCCTTTGGCGGCTGGCCAACGGAATCGACGAGCGGGAAGTGGAGCCGTCCCGGGAAGCCAAGAGCATCGGCAACGAGTGGACTTACCCTGAAGACATCGACGGCGAAGAAACCGTCAACCGCGAGCTTCTGGCCTTGGCCGTCAAAGTTTCGGCTCGTTTGAGAGAGGCGGGGTTCGGGGCCTTGACGATCTCCGTTAAGGCTCGGGATCATAAATTTAAGACCTATACCCGCTCCAGAACCGTCGCCAATCCTCTGGCCGATCACTTGCAGCTCCATAGCCTGGCGTTGGAGCTGTTTCCCTGGGACAAAAAGGGTCCCTGGCGTCTCTTGGGCTTGTCCGCCTCGAATCTGACGCTTCCCGGGCAACGCCGGAAAAGGCTTACTCTTTTCGACAATATCGAGGCTCCTTCGGAAGGCGGCATCGACCCGAAACTCGTCGAGGCCATGGACGCCGTCAACCGCCGTTTCGGTCGAGACGGTCTGAAGCCGGCCACTTTGCTTAGCCGGGATGAATTGGATCTGGACGAGGAAGAGGTTTCAGAGTGATTGGTTGTCCCACAAATTTTCGTCAGCTTGGCCGAAAGCTCTGATCTTCGTTCTGCCCTATTTTTACGGTCTTTGGCGGCTCGGTTCGTCCTAATCGCCGGCGTTTTTCGAAGAGGCCAACATGAGTCCGACTATCCGCTCGTCTATGCGGACGACCATGCGGACGACCATGCGGCCGATCATGCAGACGACCATGCGGTCGAGACATGTCTTTCCCGATTTTTGTTTTAATATGCGTCATGATCAATTGCGACGAAATTCTTTGTTTCGCCTATTTTTTTGCACACGCTTGGTTTTTTTTTGCTCAAATGACTTTTAACATCTGAAATTAATTCAGGCCGTCAAGCGTCCATTTGCGTTTTCATGAAAGACGTTCGCGCAGAACGGGTTTTTTTGGAGGTCGTCGTGTCTATACTGGTAACCGGAGGAGCCGGCTTCATCGGCGCCAATTTCATCTTGAACTGGCTTAAGGCCGGCGGCGACAAGGTCATAAACCTCGACAAGCTCACCTATGCCGGCAACAAAATGAATCTGGCCCATCTTCCTTCGGAAAGCTGCGAGCTCGTCGTGGGAGACATCGGCGACGACAAGCTGGTCAGAAGTCTCCTTATGGACCATAAGCCCGACTGCGTCGTCAATTTTGCCGCCGAATCCCATGTGGACAGATCCATTCTCGGGCCCGCCGACTTCATCAACACCAACATAGTCGGGACCTTCAATCTCTTGGAATCGGTCAGATGGCACTTAGGTCAGCTGGAGCCGGCCGTCGCCGGCCGGTTTCGATTTCTCCACGTCTCCACGGACGAGGTTTACGGTTCCCTTGGCCCGGACGACCATTCCTTCACCGAAGAGACCGCCTACGCTCCCAACAGTCCGTATTCCGCTTCCAAAGCGGCTTCCGACCATCTGGTCAGGGCTTACTTTCACACTTACCATCTGCCTGTCCTGACGACGAATTGCTCCAACAACTACGGCCCCTATCAGTTTCCGGAAAAGCTCATCCCGCTGATGATCCTGAACGCTCTGTCCGGCCGGGAACTGCCCGTCTACGGCGACGGGCGGCAAGTCCGAGATTGGCTGCATGTGGAGGATCATGTTCGGGCCATCCGACTGGTTTTGGAGAAAGGCGAACCGGGGCGCGTCTACAACATCGGCGGCAGGGCGGAAAAGCCGAACATGGAAGTGGTGACTCTGATTTGTTCGCTTTTGGACGAAATGGTTTTCGATCCGAAAATAGGGCCGCGCCTGAATCTAGTCAAACATGTGCCGGACAGACCAGGGCATGATCGCCGCTACTCGATCGACCCGACCAGAATCTCCAAAGAGCTCGGCTTCGAACCCAAATACGATTTCGCGTCCGGTTTGCGGCAGACCGTCCGGTGGTATCTGGACAACGCCGAATGGGTCAAAAACGTGCAGAGCGGCGAGTACCGCCGTTGGATAGGCCGCCAATACGGCGCCGGAACAGAGGAAAACCATGAGTGACAGAAAAGGCATCATTTTGGCCGGCGGCGCCGGCACCAGGCTTCATCCGGCCACGCTGGTCGTCTCCAAACAGCTTTTGCCCATTTTCGACAAGCCGATGGTCTATCATCCCTTGACCACGCTGATGCTGGCCGGGATAAGGGACATTCTGCTCATCTCCACTCCCTTGGACTTGCCGCATTTTCAAAGACTATTGGGCGACGGGAACCAGTGGGGCCTCAACATGTCCTACGCCGTTCAGCCTAGCCCGGACGGTCTGGCCCAGGCGCTCGTCATCGCCGATGATTTTCTGGCCGGCGGGCCGTCGGCCCTTATTTTGGGCGACAACATCTTTTTCGGGCACGATCTGGTGAATCTTCTGGGCGAAGTCAACGCCTCGACGGCGCCTGGCGCGACGGTTTTGGCTTATCACGTCCACGATCCTCAGCGGTACGGGGTGGTGGAATTCGACGACCGTCACAAAGTTCTCGGTCTGGAAGAAAAGCCCCAAAATCCCAAATCCAACTTCGCCGTGACCGGACTCTATTTCTACGACGAACAAGCCCCTACTCTGGCTAAAAAGCTAAAGCCTTCGGCCAGAGGCGAACTGGAAATAACCGATTTGAACCGCTTGTATTTGGAGCAGGGACAGCTTTCGGTCAGGATCATGGGTCGCGGCTTCGCCTGGCTGGACACCGGAACTCACGAGATGCTGCTCGAAGCGGGCCAGTTTTTCCAAATCATCGAGAAAAGACAGGGCATGAAGGTGGCTTGTCCGGAAGAGATAGCCTGGCGCAAAGGCTGGATAGACGACGAGGCCTTCGTCGAATTGGCCAAACCTTTGTTGAAAAGCGGTTATGGCCAGTATCTGATGAATTTGCTGAACCCGAAGTTGTGAGCGGCGTGGCCGCGCTCCGACGTTTTAGTTTCTGTGCCCGCTCTGGCAGGAATCGAAGGCCGGGTCGGGCTTTTGAACCAAAACCAAACTCGAGCGACGACGGCTAAATATTGCGGCGAAGCTTCGCGGGACAGCTTTGTGGCGAAGCCTGGCGACCGAACTTTTTCTGAGGAACTATCTGACTAAACCTTGTGGCTGAACTTTGCGACGGGACTAGACGACGGCGCCTGGCTGCGGAACCAGCCGGCGAAACTTTGCAACAAAACCTTGCGACGGAACTTTGCAACAAAACCTTGCGACGGCGCTTTGCGACAAAACCTTGCGACGGCGCTTGGCGACGGAACAATACGAAAAATCTTTACGGAGCTTTTTTCGGCCGCTCCATCGAATAGAGTCATTCGCTTCGGCCTCTTTTGGCTGGCCAGTCTCAAAGGCTCCATCAGACGAAAAAGGATGGTTTTTGCTTCCTGGCCTTCAACGATTCGCCTTGTCCTCTTTCGCCGCCGCTCTTTTGTTTAGCCGCCTATCTTTTTGGCCCTTTTGACTTCAGCCGAAATAGACCTGGCCGAGTGGCGGCCAGAGAGACCGAAAAACGTTTAGTTGACGGAAATTGCTGTATAATGGATCAGTTTTAGGCCAGCGTGGGCGTTAAAGACATCGGTTTTTTGATCCATTTTGACGATCTTGAGCGCAGATTATGATCTCTGTCCGTCTCGGAAGCCTGCTTGTTCGCCGTCAACAAGCCCTCTGTTCAGTCCGACTAGTTCCGCCAAGTCCGCCACGTCCGTCGTGAGGAATGTCGAAAGGTTCGCCAAGCTCTTTCGTCTTCGCGGCCAGATAACGTTTTTTTTCCGAGGGGGGCAGTTTTTTTTGGAAAACGTTCGTCTATTCGAAGACGAGAGGCTTCGACGCCGGCCCAGACGCGTGATCTCGGAGATGGAATTTCTTGGCCGCCTTGCTCTTGAACAAAAAGACGTTCTGAAGGGTTTAAAACTAGCGTTTCTTGCCTCGCCATATTCGTCGCCCTTGAGGGAGTTTGTCGTCAATAGGGAATTTTTTGAGGGACGTTTTCGAAGAACGTTTTCCAGCGGCGACTTCGAGATGACTGTTCAGGATATGGACATCCGCGATATGGATATTCACGATATGGATATC
>JAIRTO010000246.1 GCA_031254895.1 Deltaproteobacteria bacterium | reverse complement strand
TGTTTGGCGGATAATCCCGAGAAAATCAGTCAAGAGAGCGAAAAACCAGAATAAAAGAGCGCAAGATCAGCATACGCAAAATCAGAACAGAAGAGCGGAAGAACTGGAACGCTCTCTATTAGGTCGACGGATCGAAGAACGAAATCATCCTTCTGAAGGCAGGAAATATTATAGCCGAAAAAGCCGCCTTGTGCGGTCAAAAAGTGCGGCCAAAAAAGACGGCGTCGAAAACCAAAAGTCTTTCAAGGCCCCTAAAGCGCGGAAAAGAGTCCCAAAAAAGTAAGAATTTCAAAAACATGGGCAGACGGTCGCGGCCCGCCTTTCTTTTTGCGAGACGGCTTTTCTGTTCCATTTAGCCGACAGGAGCAGCAAATCGGTCACAGGTTTCTTTGGATCCTTTTTTTTGGCGCCAAGAGAGCCGCCCCTTGGCCGGACGTTTTTAGGCGGCCAGGTCGTTTGGTTCATTATCTGCGGCTTTTTTTGGGCGTCGGCAAAAAAAGCGCCAGCCCATGAGGCGTTCGGGAATAACGGCGGAATTGGCCGCCTATAAGTTCAGTCGGCAAAAAAAACCAGGAAAACGAAAGAACGTTTTCCTGGTTTTGAGGGATAAACGCGTTAAAGCTTTTTTGGGGGACGGAACATCGGCGGCGGCCGGCTGCCGCCGACAGCCGCTCATTCAGGTTCGGGCTCAGGCTCGAAGCTTTCTTCCTTCGTGTCCAAGATGGCTTCCGAGACTTTTTCGGCCAAGAGGCCGTAGGCGCCTCTGAGCTTGTCTTCGATGCTCTTGGCCACTTCGACGTTCTCCTGCAAAAAGCGACGGGAGTTTTCTTTTCCGTTGCCCAGCCGTTCGCCGTCGTAGGAGAACCAAGCCCCGCTCTTTTCGACGATGTCCATCAAAACGCCCAGTTCGATGAGTTCGCCTTCTTTGGAAATGCCGCGGCCATACATGATTTCGAAGTTGGCTTCCTTGAAGGGCGGCGCGATTTTGTTCTTGACCACTTTGACCCTGACTTGAGAGCCGATTTTAGCGTCGTCGGACCCCTTGACGTAGCTGGTTCGGCGGATCTCCAGGCGCTGGGTGGCGTAAAATTTCAGAGCCTGACCGCCGGTGGTGACCTCCGGGGAGCCGTAAGCCATGGGCCCGATTTTCATGCGGACCTGGTTGATGAAGATGACCGCCGCCATGGAACGGTGAATGGCTCCGGCGAGTTTGCGCAGGGCCTGGCTCATGAGTCTGGCCTGGGAGGCGACGTGGACGTCGCCCATGTCGCCCATGATCTCGGCTTCGGGAACCAAGGCGGCCACAGAGTCGACGACGATGAGATCGACCGCCCCGCTTCTGACCAGGATCTCGGCGATGTCTAGAGCTTGTTCGCCATGATCCGGCTGGCTGATCAAGAGTTCGTCCGTCTTGACGCCGAGGCGGCGGGCGTAGGCCACGTCCAAAGCATGTTCGGCGTCGATGTAGGCGGCCACGCCGTGCGAGCCGACCGTGCCTTTGAGCTTCTGCGTTTCGGCCACGATATGGAGGGCCAAGGTCGTCTTGCCGCTGGACTCCGGACCGTAGATTTCGATGATTCGGCCTTTGGGGATTCCGCCGACGCCTAAAGCGGCGTCCAAACTGATGGAACCGGTTGGAATGACCGGAACGGCTTCGTGTTCCTGGCCGCCCAGAGTCATGATCGAGCCTTTGCCGAATTCTTTTTCGATTTGGCTCAAGGCGTTGGAAAGAGCTTTCGCTTTGGCTTCCTGTGCGCTTAAAGGCTTTTCTTTTTCCTTTTTGGGAGCGGATTTGTCTTTGTCAGATGCTTTGGCCATTTATTTCCTCGTTTCGCTTGGCCGCTCCGTCGTTCGTTTCGAGGGCGGCCGTCTAGCGCAGATTGAACCGACGCAAAGGTCGGACGGGCTGGTTGGAAGGGTTTCTCTGTTTTTTATCTGGGGCTCCGGCCAAAAAGGCGCCGAAGGTTTCGTTTGTTCAATCGACTTGAAGAGAGTATGACGCATGAATACGACAGATCATGTCGTATCGCGCCCGAGTAATCAAGAAAGCGGTTTTTTTTGAAAATACCTGGCCAAGACAACAATTTAGGCCAAGATAAAATGATCCTTCAGCCGACTTTTCGACCGTCTTGCGCCGCCGACTTTCGGAGGCGGAGAAAAACAAAGCCGCGAACCCCGAAAGTCGCCGCAAAAGGCCGGGCGAACTTTGGGCGGCGAAAATTCAACAGCTTTTTGGCGACGCATTTTCTTGACTCGGCCCTTGGTACAATAGCACCCTAACTAACGGCTGACAAGACTTTTTTGACCGCCTCCGGTTGCCGGCGCGAAACGGCGAAAACAGCCTAAAAAAGGGGCTGGGCGGGAATTTGGGACGGAGGATTTTTCGTTTCCTGAGAAGGAACGAGGCGAAAAGGGGGAACAAGCGACGGCGGGGAGAAAAAACGGGGCGAAAAGGGTAAAATGATCTAGAGGAAAGACGCGAAACCATATTGACTCGCCGGGGGAATAGTGCGATAGTTGAAATGGCCTAAAGACACTGTGAAGCGTCCTCAAAAGAAGCGTCGCGTGAAATGGCGGCTTTTCGGAGGTTGGTCATGGATTATGAAAAATTGGGTCTTATAGCCTGCGACGTGGTCAAGGGAGAGTTGGAGGCGGCCTTGGCCGGACGACGCGTTAAGGCGCGTTTTCTGGAATACTCTCTGCACAGCGTTCCCGCCCTGATGAGCGGCAGGATTTTGGAGAGCATCGCCGAGCTGCGGGCCGAAGGAGCGGAAACTGTGGCTTTGGGGTACGGCTTGTGCTCCAACGGCGTGGTCGGGGTCGGAGCGGACGGAGGTTTGGTCATGCCTCGCTGCCACGACTGCATAGCCATGCTTTTGGGCTCTCCGAAGCGTTATTTCGAAGTTTTCAGAAATCATCCCGGAACCTATTTTTTGACGGAAGGCTGGATTCGCAACAACGCCGATCCGCTGTCCACGGTCGAAAACAAATACGCTCCCAGATTGGGCCCCAAAAAAGCCTTGAAAGGAATGACCTTGGAGCTCGCCAATTACAAAGCTTTTTGCTTCGTCAACAACGGGGTGGGGAATAGAGAGAAAGTCAGAGCCAGAACCAAAGAAAATTGCGAAGTTTTCAATAAAGAATATATGGAGATGGATAGTTCTCTGGAATACTTCGAGGCTTTGCTGGATGGTCCGCACTCGGAAGACGAGTTTTTGGTTCTGCCTTCCGGCGAGAAAGTTCAGAACGAGTATTTTTATCAGATCATTTAGTTTTGGCCAAAGCGGGAGGCCGCCAAAAAGCCCGGAACAGCCGGCGTCGGAGGAGTTTTTTGCGGTTTAGCGCCGGAAAGGCCGGGTCTTTTTGAATGGCCTCTCTAAATCGTCAGAATAGGCGGTTTGTTTGGCCGCCTATTTTTTTTTCGGCCTTTGGCGGAAAGGCCGCAACCAGGGAGGGTTTTTGGCTTGTTCGAGTCGTCGGCTTGGCCGGCGATCGGCTAGTCAGCTCTTTTCTGGCGAGCTCTATTCCGGCGAGCTCCTTTCTGGCGCCGCCTCTGAATAATGGTCAACCGCCTTATGCGGCTATCTGGAAAGTGGCAGGCCATATAAAACGCGTTATGGAGATTAGATATGTCGGCATACATGGGAATTCAGACTACCGGAGAAACCGCTGAAATAAACTTGAGCGTCACCGTGCCTCTGGCCGAGCTTGACTTGATGGCTGGAACTTTGAAAAACGTGCTGACCCTGGCCGGGCATAAAGTGCGGTTGGTCAACGACGAAGGCGATGAAATGCGCTCAGCGGACGAAGTTTTCTCCGAAGCCCACCCTGGCATGACTCTCAGAGGGTTTCGCCTCAGAGATGATATGACCCAGGAAGAACTGGCCGAGCGTTTGGGCATAAAACAGGCCGGGGTTTCCGCGCTTGAAAGCGGCCAGCGCCCGATAAGCGTGGCGATGGCCAAGCGTTTAGGGGAAATTTTCGAGATCACACATCACGCTTTCCTGCGATATATTCCTAAGTCATGAACTCCCCTAAGCCATAAAGGGCGCGCCGCTGCAGTTCATGGCTGAAACCCCCGATAATAAGCGGACAGGCGTTCTGGCGGGGTTTGCTCCGCGAACTGTTTTCCCCGATGGCTCTAGAAATTCAGGAACCGGTCGACCACGACCTTTTCAAAAATCCGGCGGGTTGACGGCCATCTGGCTTTAGGCCGGTACAGTTTTCTTTGATTCTTGTTCATGAGGCACGAACGGATGAGGCGACCGAGGCGGTCGAAACCTTCGTCATAGAGCGACGGATAGGCCCCGTTCCCAAGATGAAGTCCCGGACGCGCCATTCCGGCCAATTGAAAATGGGCTTGTGCATCCAGATTCGGCTGACGGTCTTTTTGACCGCGCGCGGGCGGCTGGCTCGACGATGGCTTTCTTCCGCTCTGAGGCCCATGACCCGATATGTCAAAGGGTTGCCCGCCAACGCCTCTATGATTTTAGGCTTGGCCGGGCCTTTTTTTTGCTGGGGGCGGCTCGATCGGCGCAGACGCGGCGGCTGGGGCGGACAAAAGATAGGGGATTGGGGATAGAGAATAGAGAATAGAGGCGCGACGAGGAAACTAAGGAGGCGAAAAAGACAAATCGAGGGCCAACCTGGCCAAAAACCGAGCTGTCGTCTCTGGAGAGGCTTTGGGGCGATTGCGGTTGGCTGGCGCGAAGGCGCAAAAACGAGGGAAGTTCGGGAAAGGATCGTCCGGCTCGGAAAAGGCCTCCGAGGCCGCCAGGCTACGGAAGATGATCCTTCGAAGGCTAAAGGGAGGCCGGAAAAGCCCGCCAAAAATAGGGGCGAAAAAAGGAAAGGCTCTACATGCCCAGGCGCAGACGATAGGGATAGTAATCGCCGCGTCTGATGCGGTGCGTTTTCATGACCAGAGCTTCGTTGGTGCCGGTGTGAAAGATGAGGCGCCGCCCTTTGAGACCGCCGACGTCTTCGGAAACGACGTTGATGCCGTGTTTTTTCAGGATCTTGCGGGCTATTTTGACGTTTTTGCCGCCGGTGGAACCCCATCTGTCGCCTGCGGCGTCGCCGCCCCCGAAAATCTGAGCCTCCATGTCTTCGGGCCGGCTGCCCAAGCGGCGCAGTTTGTTGATCAGGGCCGGAATGGCCACGTCGCCGTATTCGTTGGAAGCGGAGCCGAAAAAACCGCTTTTGGGGTAAAGAAAGTGGTTCATTCCGCCTATTTTCAGACGACGATCGTGGAGGCAAACGGCCACGCAGGTGCCCAGAACGGCGGAGACCATGGCTTGTTCAGGCGAGGAAAAAAGGTTGCCTGGAGTCAGGTGGTAACGATAGACCTCAAGAGCATGGTTTGTCGTCATAAAAGAACCAAGTGACGCTTTCAGGGATGTCCCTAGTTAGTAAAAAAGTTGGCGACAGGAAATGACCGGATGCGACGCTTCTTTTCCAAGTTTGTGACGCCGCCTCTCTACGCTTTCTTCGGCTGCGGCGGTAAAAAAAATTTGCTGTCCAAAGGCGTCCTCAAGTTCGCTTGCCCATGGAGACTGCTTTTAGAGCGACCGTTTTTCTAAAAACGCCTGTCCGATAAAACGGCGGGGGGCTCCAGCCCAATTTATATTTTATCTTAAATAACGGTTGACGATAAAGCTGTAAGCGCATGTTAGACAAAAAATTATCGTAATTTTATCCGTTTGGCTGTAAAATTCTTGTTTTGTTTTATAGAGTTAAAGAAAGATAAATAAATTTTAAAATAATATTGAATATCTAAATATAAAATGAAAAATTATAATATTGCCCTTATATTACAATAATTTAGCGATAAAATGTCTTTAATGTTAAGGCTATGGATGAATAAGCCTAGCTCCGCCGAAGAAAAAGAGAACTAAAGCCAAGCTGTTTCTTCACGGCTCCCAAAAAAAAGCGGAAGCGGTCGTCCGGATTGGCCGTGTTGCTGGCTCTTGGACAGGCCCCCGGCACGTTGACAGGCCCATTGGCCGATCCGTTTGCCGGTCAATTGGTCGGCTGGCCGGTGGTCGACTGGCCGTCCAATTGGTCGACCAGATGGCTGGCTAGGCGGATGGGCAAGCCCCTTGGCCGAGTCTGGACAACAAAGGCGTCCTCAGGCGAAGAAATTCCAGCCGGCGGTTTCGCTCTGGCGTTTTCCGGCGGAGATCGAAACGGCCTGTCGAAACGACCTGACGAAACGACCTGTCAGGGCGCTGCGGAAGAACGGAATGAATGGACGAGAAACCGGAATGCGCCGTCAGACGTAAAAAGCGAATCATTGAAAGATAATGGAAATGAAAGTCCAAGCCTTTAAACTAAGAGTTTTTTTTCAAACAGAGCTCTTGTTTTTTTGATCAGCAAGAAAGCTTTGTTAGCGAACCTTGTCTTTTATACCATAACTCAGTAAATGGGGCAAGAAAAAAAATGACTTTTGCGTCAAATTAAACCACAAATTTTTTTTATTATTGTGCCACATGACGAAATTTAGGCTCGCAAGACCTAGAGTATTTTAACTATACGCTAAATTTGCCATTAAAAATAGTCAACTCCGAACTTTGCCTAGTCATGAGATCGTAATATAAAGTCTTAAAAGGCCAAGAAAACTGAATTGTCGATTTCTACGACGAATTTTAAAGTCAGACTCTCCATCAAACGTTTTTAGAAAGCGTCAAGACATGTCAATTACATTTATATTGATCATATGGCTTAGAACTATTATTTCTATACCGCCTAAAATGCGGCTTTTCAATAAAATGTATTGATTTGTCTCCTTAATTTGGGATATAAAGCTGGTCGAAAAAGGGAAAGACCGCTCGTCCGGAAAGAAAAGGCGTTTTCGAAAAAAGCCGCTGGAAGGCTTGAAAAGGGGAGCGGCGCCCTTGGCGCCAAGGTCGCTCACCCAACCAAGGGAGTCGTTTCGTCTCGACCAGTTTTGAGCGCGTTGTTTGAAGCGCGTTGTTCGAAGCCCGGCGCCGGACGAGTGTTTGTCTTTGAATGAAGATGGCGACGGGGCGAGAAAAATGATGCCCGGCCCGCCCAAAGTGTGCTAAACTGACCCCAATGACCTTTTGGACGTTACACTAGGCGCTTGGCCAAACAGCTGACGGTCTGACCTGTCTTCTCCCTGCCTGTGGTTCGCTTTTTCTCCGGTCTCAATAATTTGGGGCTGCGGTTCAGCCTTAGGCTTCATCGCTCTCTTTGGCCTCAAAAACGACGAAACCGGGGCGCCTTCAATTTGCTTGAAAGGCGGCCTTGGTCGGCGTTTTGCAAAAGAGAGCCATAGTCGTTCTGGGCGAACGGTCATTTCTTCGGCGGAGGCCGTTTGATTTTCGGCTTGATTCTTGCAACTGGTCGTCTGGGAGCATTTTGCGACATTTTTCGGTCAAATTTTGCCTGTTCTGATCCAAAATGCGGCTTTTCTTCTGTTTTTAGCGTGACGATTCCTTGAATGTCGGGCCAAAAACGCGCCGCCTTGACGAACGAAATTCGTCGTCCGGGCGAAGGCTTCGGCAGAGGTTATTGGGTTTTTTTCCGGGAGGACGTTTTGCGAGAACCCGCCGCCAACTTCAATGTTCCCCAAGTCGGAACTGTCGATTCAGCTCGGAAAGGTTCAAACGAAAACGAGACTTTTTCTCGGACGGCGGGATCGCTTGAGGAAAAGGCCGGAGAGGAGCGGCTCTCGGCCGCCGTCTCCGCCAGGGAGAACGCTTCGTCCGCCTCCGCCGAGGAGCGCTGGATGGACGAACAGATCGTCAATGGCCGTTATTTTTCCCTCCTTTTGGAACACAGCCCCGCTTTGATGCTCATTTTGGACAGCCGTCGCCGCATCCTCCACTCCACCGCCGCTTTCAGAAAACGGATGCGGCTCGGGCCAGACGACGATTTGACCGGCCTATCTTTCTCCGAAGTCTTTTTTGACGACAATTTTGAAGTGTTCGACGATCTCATCGAACTGGCCGTCAAAGAGGGCGACGCGTTGAGCGCTCCCTTGACCACCAACTGGTCCAGCAAGTTCTGCCCGGATCCTGGGCCTTTATTGTCGTATGAAGTCCACGTCAGCCCCATGCTGGAAGAGGACGACTCCGAAGCCGTCGGAGCGGTGGTCATCTGTCAGGACGTGACCGAAGTCATAAACGCCAAGGAACAGGCGGAGAGAGCCAACAAGACCAAGAGCTCCTTTCTGGCCAACATGAGCCACGAAATCCGCACTCCCATGAACGCCATCATCGGCATGGCCGAGCTGGCTCTCCGGGAAAACATCTCTGCGGAAGCTCAGGAGATGATTCTTTCCATCAAGAGCGCCGGCAGCAATCTTCTGTCCATCATCAACGACATTCTGGATTTCACCAAGATAGAATCGGGAAAGCTGGAGATCATCGAAACGGATTATCAGTTCAGCTCCCTCATTCAGGACGTGATCGGCATCATCAGAACCAGGCTGACGGAAAAGCCCATCGATTTTTTCGTCTACGTCGATCCCCTCATGCCCAATCGGCTGAGGGGCGACGAAGTCCGGATTCGTCAGATCCTCCTCAATATCCTCTCCAACGCGGTCAAATACACCAAAAAAGGCCATGTCAAGCTTTCCGCCCTCTGTCGCCTGGATGGGCGACAGGCCGTGCTGACCTTCGAGGTCGTCGACACGGGCATAGGCATCAAACCGGAAAACATGGCCGGATTGTTCTCCGACTTCACCCAGTTCGACCGGGTGGCCAACAAAGGCATCGAAGGCACCGGGCTGGGCCTGGCCATCACCAGAAATCTGGCCCGTCTCATGAAAGGCGAGGTCAAGGCGGAAAGCGTCTACGGCCAAGGCAGCGTCTTTACGGCGGTCATCCCCCAGGCGGTCAAGGACGGAGCTCCCTACGCCAACGTGAAGGACGCGGCCGAAAAACGCATTCTGGTCTACGAACCGAGGCCTCTTTTCGCCGAAAGTCTCATGGCTTCCCTAAAGAGTCTGGAGCCAGGCCAGGTCATGTTGGCCGAAGATCCCGTCTCTTTCAACCAGGAACTTGGCTCGGCCAAATACAACTATATTTTCGCTCCCACCTCCTTTTACGCCCAAGCCCAGCACATGCTCGGAAATCTGGCCAGAGGGGCGGACGGACGTCCCGTCGCCAAGCTGGTCCTTATGGCCGAAAAAAGCGACATTTTGGGGCAAGACAGCCACAGCACCGTCTTCATGCCCATCTTCGGTCTGCCTCTGGCCTCGATCCTAAACGATCAGGAGCTGGCCCCCCGAACGCCCGGAGGACGGATGGCCGCTCAGACCAGATTCACCGCTCCTGACGCTCGGATCCTTTTGGTGGACGACATCGTCACCAACCTCAAGGTGGCCGCCGGCTTGATGATGCCCTACGGGGTCAAGGTGGACTCCTGCGAGTCCGGGGAGGAAGCCGTGGAATTGGTCTCCCGGCACAAGTACGACGCCATCTTCATGGATCACATGATGCCGGGCATGGACGGCCTGCAGGCGACGGCGGAAATCAGGAAAATTCCGGGACAGGAAAATGTGCCCATCATCGCTTTGACCGCCAACGCCGTCTCCGGCGTCAGGGAGATGTTTTTGGCCAACGGGCTGAACGACTTTTTGTCCAAGCCCATCGATCCTTTGAAGCTGGAATCGGTGCTTTTCAATTGGATCCCCAAGGAAAAGCACGTCCGACAGTTTCAGGACGTCTCCGGGCGGGAGCCGAACGGCGACGTCGGCCGGGAAAAAAGAAGCCGCCTTCTCGGCGGGGACTTGGACGACGAGCGCAAAATGTCTCTGGCTCCCGTCCTGTTCATCGACGAGGCCGACTCGGCCTCGGGCGGCGAAGAGACCGTCGCCTCCATCGTCAGAAATTGGGAGATCGAAGGCGTCGAACTGGCCGAAGGCCTGCAGAGGCTGGCCGGCGACGGGACTCTTTTTCTGGAGGTGGTCGAGGCTTTCGTTCGTTTCACGCCTAGGGTTCTGGATCAGATCCGAGGGGGACCTCATGCCGAGAGCCTCAAGGACTACGCGGTGGCCGTGCATGGGGTCAAGGGCAGCTGCTTCAATCTCGGAGCCCGGGAAGTGGCCGGCATGGCCGAAGGCCAGGAAGCGTCCGCCAAAGCCGGCCGCTTGGAAGAGGTTCAGGCCGGGCATCCAAGCTTCATGGCCAAAGCCGACAAGCTCCTCGGTTCTTTGAACGCCCTTTTGGAACACGTCTCGGCTTGGCGAAAAGGTCTGGACGGCTCCGCCGAAGACGACGGAGACGAGGAGATGGAAGAGTCTCCTCCCCTGGAGACTCTGGTTAGGCTTTACAAGGCGGCCGTGGATTACGACATCAAGGCTCTGGAAGAATTGATCGACAGTTTGGAAGGCCGCAGCTTCGAGACGGGAAGCGATCTGGTCGTCTGGCTCCGGGAGCAGATAGACGATCTCGAGTACGAGAAGATAGCCAAGCGGCTCGCCGAAGAGCTGGAAATCTGACTTTGCTTGTTCGTTTCCGTTGCGGCGTTCGCCGTCCTTAAGGGCCCTGAGGCGCGGCCTCGCGCGGCCTCGCGTCGCCGGCCAACGCGCTCTTCGCCGATTAGCGGCCGACACGGCGCCGACACGGCGGCCGACACGGCGCCTGGCTGCCATCTTTTCGTTCCTTGGCGCGGCGAAAAGCGGTTTTTGGCTGACGATTTTTTTTTTGACGGAAAGACTTTCGGGACAGAAATGACTTTCGGGAAAGGCTGGCTCGGTTCGCGCGGACGGCCGCCGGCGAAAAGAGTTTCGTGAGATCATGAACGAAAACGATAGGGATCCAAAGCCGGAAGAGGGGCAGACTCTCACTATTCTGGCCGTTGACGACAATCTGGCCAACCTGTCCTACATCAACAAGCAGCTGTCCGGGCAGTACGCGGTTCTGTCGGCCAAATCGGGGGCTCAGGCCCTGGCCATAGCCGCCGCCAGACACCCGCAGCTGATCCTTCTGGACGTGGACATGCCGGAGATGGACGGTTTCGAGACCATGGCCCGTCTGCAGGAAAACTACGCCTTGAGGCGCATTCCGGTCATTTATCTTACGGCCAACAGGGATCCTGAAATAGAGCTGAAGGCGCTTGACAGCGGGGCCAAGGATTTCGTGACCAAACCTTTTCAGAAGGACGTGCTCCTCCACCGCATCGGGTTGCAGCTCAGAATGGCCCAATACCAGCAGCTTTTGGAGGATACGGTCAAAGAGCTGGAAAACAGCATGGCCACCAGCTTTTCCGGGCTCATCGAATGTCGGGACGGGCAAACCGGCGGACATGTGCAGCGAACCAAAAGTTATGTGGATTTGCTGGGCCGTCTGGCCATCGACAAAGGGCTGTTCAGCGATTCCCTCAATTTGCGGGAGCTGGAGCTCATCTCCAGAGCCGCTCCCTTGCACGACATCGGCAAAATTGGCATTTCCGATCTTATTCTCCTCAAGGAAGGCCGCTTTCAAGAGGAAGAATTCGAGGCCATGAAGCGGCATACCGTCATCGGACGGGACATCGTCGAACATATGTACCAAAGGGCGCCGACTCAGCACTATCTCGGCTACGCCGGGAAAATCGCTTTAAGCCATCACGAAATGTACAACGGTCAGGGCTACCCCGAGGGGCTGTCCGGCGAAGAGATTCCCTTGTGCAGTCGGCTCATGTCCATCGCCGACGTCTACGACGCTCTGGTCGAGGATCGCATCTACCGCCGAGCCTTGCCGCACGCTTCGGCCGTTCGGATCATCAAGGAAGGGCGAGGAACGACTTTCGATCCGGTCCTCGTCGACGTTTTCGTCGACAACGACGCGCTGTTCGAGAGAAAAACCTCGAAGAACGCCCCAGCCTCCGCCGCTACTTAACCCCTTATTATTTGGCCTTTCGCCGGCTCGTTTTTTTCGCTTTAGTCGAAGGTTGGCGGTGTCGTCTCATGAACCAGATTTTGGTGGTTGACCAAAACATAGCTAATTTGCGGTACATCAAGGCTCAACTGGCCGACAATTACGACTGGAGGTTCGCTAAAAACGGTCTCCAGGCCGTGGCCATGGCCGAGAAGCTGAATCCCGATCTGGTCATTTTGGGGATAGATCTGCCCGATCTCGACGGGTTCCAGACCATGAGCCGGATGCGTCAGATGCCGGGCATGGCCGGGGTGCCCTTCATTTTTTTGTCGGCCAATCACGACCCGGACATGGAAATAAAAGCCCTGATCCACGGGGCGGTGGATTTCATCGCCAAACCGGTGGAGTGCCGACTCCTCCGGCACCGTCTGGATCTGCACCTGCGTCTCAACGCCTATCAGTCGAGTTTGGAGAAGACCATTCGGGAACTGGAGGACGTCATCGTCTCTTCGTTCTCGGAACTGGTGGAATGCCGCGACGCCAACTCCGGCGGTCATGTCCAGCGAACCAAAAGATACGCCAGCATTCTGGGGCAGGCTCTCATCGACGATCATCTCTTTACCGGCCAGCTGAACGCCTCGACTCTCGACCTTCTCTCTAGAGCCGCTCCCCTCCACGACATCGGCAAAATTGGCATCAGCGATCTCCTGCTTATGAAAAAAGGCTCCCTGTCCATGGAGGAATACGAAACGGTCAAGCTTCACACCGTCATCGGCGCCGAGGTTCTGTCCTCCATCTACGGCAGCTCTCCCAAGCAAGATTATTTGAAATACGCCATAATCATCGCCGAGGGCCATCATGAGCGATACGACGGGCGGGGCTATCCCGGCGGCAAGGCCGGAGACGCGATAGACGTCTTCAATCGGGTCATGAGCGTGGTCAACGTCTACGACGCTCTGGTGACGGATCGCTCCTATCGTCCAGCCCATTCCCATGAAGACGCCAGAAACATTGTCCTGGCCGGCCGAGGCACGGAGTTCGATCCGGTCATAATTGACGCCTTTTCCAAGGTCTGTCGTCTGTTCGAAGCGAACAGCTGAAAAATGTCGCCCTATGGCTTAAGGCTCTTTTTTTGCCTGACCAAAAAGCCGTCCCGTCGCGAGCGGAAAATGGCGAACCAAGGCGAAATCGGCGAACCAAGCGAACCAAGCGAACTAAGCAAACCAAGCAAACCAGGCGAACTTGGTGAACCAGGCGAACTTGGCGGTCTTTTGGCGGAAAGTTTGGGCGTTTTTTTTGGCCTCCCCAGCCCGCCAGGCCCAAGGCCGTGTCGTAGCCAGTCCGCCAGGCCCAAGGCTGTCCTAGCCAGCCGCCTTGGCTCAGAACGTCTTGTCCAGTCAGGGCGCCAAAGAGTCGACTGCTCGCCTCCAGATAGGATCCGCCATAATGGGTTTTCCTTGACACCAAAAAATATATGAGCTATTCTTTAACAATGACAAAAGATAAGACAGCATTAAGATTTATTAAATAAATGTTCAGTCATCTAGATGTGGATCTTTTTCAAAGACAAATTGTATTTATGTGGACAATTATTTTGATTGTCCGGAAAAATGTAAAAAAACGCCGTAAAATAACATATAAAATTAATACTTTAGAGCAGATAAAATTCGTTCATCTACCATAAGGAAATATATTTTTTTCCTGTTTTTTTTGTTCCGCTGCCAAGTCCCCCGAGATGCTGTTGAAGCCAAAAATGGCCGAGTCCCTCTGGCCGAATTTTGCTTGAGCGTCTGACGGGTTTTCGAATAGGCTTTGTTTCCGGCAGTCCGGAGGTTTTTTAAGCCTGGCTCGACCGAAGGATCATTTCGTTTGCCGACGCAGGCTCTGGATTTCACGAGCCTGCGATTTTTCGGTTCCAGGCTGGCCCGAAGATTCGATCGGTTCGCTCTGTTCTGTTATTGGAGAAGTTTATGGCCGACGAAAAATTGAACGGAAATCCGGTTCAGCCGGCAAAATTGCCGGAAGGCATATATCTGGAAACCAAGAAAAATATTATCGGCACCGGCAGCACGGCCAAAGTGGCTGAATATCGGAATTTTTGGGCGACTTTGAAGGTCGGCGACGAAGTCATGGAAATGGTTCTTCTGGACGACTCCTTCGGGCTGACCGGCATAAGAGAAAAGTTCAGCGTGGAAGTGGTCTCCGGCTCCAACTGGCTTTTCGTGGAGCAGGGAGAGAAAAGGTATCGGCTGTTGCGCCAGAAGCTGGACAATCTCATCGCTCCGCCCAAAAAAGCGGCGGCCCCTCAGGGTCACGCCGGCGGAGCGAAAAAGCCCCAGTCTTCTCCGTCCAAGAAAAACGGCTGGTGGACGAAATGATCCCTTTCTCGGCGGACGAAATTCTCCCTTTTAAGTTCCGAATCCGGCGTTCGTCTCGCTCGGCTTGGAGCGCGTTTCTCATTTTGGCCGTTCTTGCGGCCAAGCGGCGGTGTTCATGAACAGACTGCACAAGCACGACTTCGTCGAAACCTGGACGGGTCCCTTGGCCCAAGGTTTCGATCGGGAGACGGATTTGGCCACCTTGCAGGTCTATCTGCAAAAATTTTCCGACGACGCCCTCATGGAGGCTCTGCTGCCCAGGCTCTCCGACGAGGAGCTGGCCGAGTTTTTTAAAATCATAGGTCAAACGCTCCGACGTCATCTTAGCGATATGGAATACCACGATCTTTTCGTCAAAGAGCCTCCGGCCGAATCATCCCGCAACTGACGGCCCCGCGAGGCGGGGCCTTCTTCTTGCCTCCAGTCAGCCCAAAAAACCCCTATCATTAAACTATCGAAGGTCAAGCCGGCATGTTCTCCAAAATTCTCTGGCTGTTCTTTCTCCCGTTTCCGGTTTTAGCCGGGTTTTTTTGCCCAAGCTGCGCCGCCGATCTGAGCCCGATCCTGCCCGCGAGCCAGCCGCCGATCGTCTCGGTCAAGGTTCTGCCGGAGCCCATTTTCCGAGGCGCGCCTGGTCGGGTTCTTGTGGCCGGTCTCCCGGCGGACGCCGCCGTCAGCGGTTCCTTCCGCGACGCCCCCATTTTCTTTTTCGACAACAAGGGGGTCATGGTCGGGCTTTTCGGGGCCGACATCATGCTCAAGCCGGGCGAATATCCGCTGACCGTCACCTACGGGAGCGGCTCGGCGGCGGAGACGAAGACCGTCACGGTCAGCGTGACGGACAAGTCTTACGGGGTAAGAGATATTAAGGTTCCGCAGAGCCAGGTGGATCTATCTCCGGAAGATCTGGAGAGAGTCAGAGTGGAAAGAATCGCCGTCACCAAGGCGCTGAACTTCAAAAGTCCCGCCAGGCTCTGGAGCGGCGAATTCATCGAGCCGGTGAGGGGAAGGATAAACAGCTCCTTCGGTCGGCAGACAAGATTGAACGGCGTCTTGAACGCCAGGCCCCACGCCGGAGCCGATTACCTCGTCGGAGAGGGAACGCCGGTGGCCGCTCCGGCCGACGGAGTGGTCATCCTGACCGGAAACCACTTCTTCGCCGGGAACTCCGTCTACATCGACCATGGTCAGGGCTTGATCAGCATGTATTTTCATTTGTCCAAAATAGACGCCGTCGAAGGGCAATCGATCAAAAGAGGGGAAATTCTTGGCCTGGTCGGCAAAACCGGCCGAGTCACCGGCGCCCATCTGCACTATGGGATCTACATCAACGGGGCCAGAATAGATCCGCCCGTCTTTCGCCAGATGACCGCCACGCTGGCCGGCGATCCCTACCTTCCCGAATCTGCTCTATACGATTGAAAATTTGGTTTTATCCGACGTGGCGGGCCTCTTTTGGCCGGCTTTCGCGCGGAGACCGTCGAGGTTGAACGATGATATGGGTCATCGGCGACATACACGGCATGTTCGACGCCTTGAAGAGGCTCGTGACCACCATCCTGAGTCTGGAGCGGGATGACGAGAAAGTCGAGAAAATCATCTTCATAGGCGATTACCTGGATCATGGACCGGCTTCCAAGGAAGTGGTCGACTACATAGTCGGCCTCGATTTTAAAACCATATGTCTGGCCGGCAATCATGAAGACATGGCCCTGCGCTTCATCCGGCAGGACAAGAAATTCTTCGCCGAGAGCGACAACATCTGGTTCGGGAACGGCGCTCTGGACACTTACAAATCCATGTTCGACAGGCATGACGACGCCGAATTCATCTCCGAATTGACGGTTAGGCTGGAAACGTATCTATTGTCGGGTCAGGGGACGACTCTCAATGCCTATTCGGGCTTGGAGCTGCCGAAAAAGTACGAAAATTTCCTGAAAAATCTCGCCTATTCCCATCGGGAAGTTTTCTCGGTCGACGGGGCGGAGTTGGCCTTCACTTTTTGTCATGCCCTTCCGGATCCTCGAAGACCTCTGGAAGAGCAAAGATTCAAAAATTACCGCGACTTTTCCAAAAGCCTGGCCAAAAAAAGCAAAAAAAAGCCGCCGAAAAGGCTGGCGTCTTCGATTTTCGGCGAAGACAGCTACTTAGGACGCCTGGAGGCGTCGTGTCTCTGGCGCAGAGACTACGATTCCGACGTCGGCTACGGCGGAGAGATCGTCGTCCACGGACACACGCCGACCTTGTCCTATCCCAGATATTTCGGCCGGAACAATCGGTCTAACTTGGCCAATCAGACGGCCCTTTTCGACCCGGAGAAGCTTCTGCCGTTTTTGTATTCCTTGTCCAGCGAGGCCGGCTACCAGGCGGCCGCCAATTACAAGGGCGAACCGCTCCCAAAAAGGCCGGCCGACTACGGCCCCTACGGCGGGGCGGCTAATTCTTGCCGCTACGCTTGCCCGGCCGAGGCGGGGGTGGAGGCCATAAACATCGACACCGGGGCCGTCTATGGCGGGGCTTTGACCGCTCTGGGACTCTCGTCGAAACGACTGTCCCTCGGGCTTATGCCCCTCATCACCGTTCAGACCTCAGGCGGTCAGCGGCAGAGCCGAAACAAAGCCTTTCTGCGGACTCTGGCGATCGATAAGCTAGGCGGATCTAAGCCAGGCGATCCTAAGCCGGGCGAACCAGTCGTTCATTTCGAAAATGTCGAAATAATCGAATAGCGCCGATAGATCCGGGATAAAAAAAAACGACGGAGAAGCTTTCCTGACTGAACGGGCCAAAGGCGGGGAGGCTTGGGGAGCGGTTCGCCTGGCGGAAACGCGAACACAATCCCCGGCGGGCTCGGACAAAGGCGACTTCGTCGCGACGCTCCCGTCGCCGCCCTGGCAGAAGTCTGTTTTCTGTCATAGCGCAGCAATCCGACAGATCCGCCGTCATGACGTCTTGGCGGTCAAGGGAAAGAATTGGCCGAAGGCCTTTCCGCCTATCCTATTGTTATGGCCTAGCCGGCGCTCGAAAAAAGAGTTTTATGCTAGAAAATTTAACTTATTATTGGCCGCGCCCGAACGGCATATAAACCAAAAAAGGCGGCGGCGCGTCAAGCTTGACGCGCCTTCGGCATGACGAGCGCCAGCTCAGCGATCCCAGCTGATGGTGTCCAGGCTGAAAGGAAAGTCCTCTCTTCCGGCGAAGGGATTGCTCATGAGGGAGGAAAAGATCTTGTCAGGTTTGAAGCGAGGGGGCAGTCGGTTTCGCTCGAATAGGCGCTCCAGCGCCACGTCGAAAATGTGTTTCATGCCTTCGACGTCGGCGTGGTTGTAGACTATCAGGTCCTGTAAGGCTTTTTGCCGAATATGGATCTTTCGGGCGGATCTGTATACGAACCACAAACGGACGGCCTCCGCTCCGTCGCCCAGGCCTTGATCGCGGCGCAGTCCGGTCGTCGTTTCGATTATTTTTTGGCCTCCAGTCAGACCGACGTCGCGGCAGACATATCGCAGATCCGCGTGAGCTTTGGGGATGGGGGCTTGAGGGTAAAGCAGGCTGACGAATTTCAAATCGAAAGACTTGCCGTTGAAGGTGACCAAGGCTTTGGCCTTGGAGAGGGCCTGAAAAAGGGGAGCCGGGTCGTCCCGTCCGCAGACGACGACGTCGTAGACTCCGCCCAGAGACCAGCCGATGATGGTGACTTTATCGCAAGCGAGTCTCAAGCCGGTCGTCTCGATGTCCAAAAAGATGGTCTCCTTTGGGCAAGCCGCCGCCAGACGGTACTGTTCGTTGACGGGCAGACGGTTCGCAAAAAAATCGTGGTCGTTTTTAGCCAAAGCCTCTTGAGTCTCCAGTATTAGTCCTTTGTTGCCATTTCTTTTTTCCGCCCATTCGGAATTCATCAATTGCTCATGCGTCAGAACGCCGGAAGCCCATAATTGGCCTTCCAGTTCTCTGTCTATGCCCGGGTAATGAACAAAAGTGCCGTTAAGCATGGCGGATTATCTCCTTTAATTGAGTCGACAATGTTTCAAAGGCGTCTTTTGGTCGACGGCGGCGGAGGCGTCGACTAAAATCGCCTTCTTTCGGCCGGCGGCGGACCGTCTCGCGCCTGCCGGGAAAAACGACGAACGAAAATTTCCTAAATTAGCCAAAAAAAAATTAGCCGCAAAAATCGTCAGCCAAGAGCTAGGCCTGGAGCTCCCCGGCCCTAAACAAAAAAGTTGCCATAGGGAAGCGCGGCTTCATTCTCGGCCGGAGGTCTCGTCTTCGCCTGATTCGAGCGCCTTGGCGCGATAAGCCGCCGCGCCAAAGGGAAGAATTGGGGAAGACTTGGCCGTTTTTTGGGTCAATTTCAGAGCGCCGCCGACCCGGGAGAAGAAAGAGGCCCTAATAAATCTCGTCCTTTAGCCGCCCTGACGCCGATTATCTGCTTAGGAATTTATGGCCAAAGCGACAGCCAAAACGACAACCTTCGATTCTTTCGTCAGCCAAAAGGGAGCGACTGGCCCTAGCCTAACCTGCGAATACGTCATTTTGCGTCGTCCGGCTACGACGTTTTTTTGGCCGTTGAAAAGCCGCCGAAAAGACGGACGGCTCTTCCGTCAGCCAAAAGTGAGCGACTGGCCATAGCCTAGCATGCGAATACGTCATTTTGCGTCGTCCGGCTGCGACGTTTTTTTTTTGGCTGTCGAAAAGCCGCCGAGAAGACGCGGCAAGCCTTCGCCGCCGGGAGCCGGGGTGAAACGCCGCCAATTAGGCTAAATTCGATTCTCTCTTCTTCGGACAGGGCTCATCCCTTTCGCCAATGGCAGGCGCAGAACCGATCCGTTTCGACGGGAAGCAGCGGAGCCGCCTTTAGACGGCAGATTTCGCCCGCTTCAGGACAGCGGGGGTGAAAAGGGCAGCCCGGGGGCGGGTTGTGGGGATCGGGCGGCTCGCCTTCCAGAATCAGGCCGCCTTCGGCGGCGGAATCGGCCGAAGCCCAGAGGGCCTTGACGTAAGGATGGTGATTGACTTCGCCCAGAAGGGAACGAGGAAACAGCTCCATCAAAATGCCGCCGTACATGACGGCCAGGCGGTCGGCCATCAGGCAGACCAAGCTGAGATCGTGGCTGATGAGAACAAGAGTCAGAGAGCGTTTGTCTTTTAGATCCAACAAAAGATTGATGATCTGCGCTTGAATGGAGACGTCCAGGGCCGAGGCGGGCTCGTCGGCGATAAGGAGGGCCGGATCGAGGGAGAGAGATCTGGCCAGGCACAGCCTTTGGCGTTGGCCGCCGGAGAATTGGTGAGGGTAGCGCTCGGCCATTTCCGGACTCAGCCCCACTTCCTCCAAAAGAGAAAAAACCGCTTCGCGCCTTTGCGAGCGGCCGCCAAGTCCGTGGATGGTCAAGCCTTCGGCCAGGGCGGCTCCGGCCGTCATTCTGGGGTTCAAGGAGGAAGCCGGGTCTTGGAACATGAATTGGACTTGAAGGCTGAATTCTTTCCGCCGCTTTTTGTCGAAGGCGGCGATGTCCCGACCTTGAAAAAGGATCTGGCCTCGATCCGGCCGATGGAGGCCGCACATGAGGCGGCCTAGAGTGGATTTGCCTGAACCGCTTTCGCCCACCAGACCCAAGGTTTCCCCAGGGCGAACGGAAAGGCTCATGCCCTTGACCGCCTGAACCCTGGAGGCGGGCTCTCGCTTTTTCAGGAAAAAGGCGGCCAGCTCGTTGGACAAGCTTTGGGGCGGAAAAAAGGATTTGTGAACGTCTTTTAGTTCAAGCATGGGCCTGCCTGTGACACCTGACTTTTCGACCAGGCGTCGCCTCGATCATGGGCGGCGTGGTTTCCTGGCAGACGGGGAGTTTTTGGGCGCATCTCGGTTCAAAGGGGCAGCCCGGTCGCCGCTCTCCCGGCGCGGGAGGCTGGCCGGGAATAGGAATGAGGCGTTCCGGTCTTTTTTCGGAAGGCCGGGGCGGCAGGGCTTGGAGAAGGCCGGCGGTATAGGGGTGGAGAGGCGAGGACAGATCGCCTCCGGTCTCTTCCACCAGAAGTCCGGCGTACATGACCAGGACTCTGTCGGCCAGATCGTGCAAAAGTCTCAAATTGTGGGTGATGAAGAGGACGGCCGCGCCTCTGGAAGCGGTCATGTCTTTCAAGAGCCTGATAATTTGGGCGGCGATGGTGGGATCCAGAGCCGTCGTCGGCTCGTCGGCGATGACCAGTTCCGGATTTTGGGCTAGGGCGATGGCGATGTCCACCCTTTGGCGCATTCCTCCGGAAAAGCGGTGAGGGTGGCTCTCCATGGATTTGGCCGGATTGGGCAGGCCCACCTGGGTCAGGAGATCCAAAGCCAGCTTCCAGGCTCTGGCCGGCGATTTGTTCTGACGCAGCCGGAAAATTTCGGCGACTTGTTCGCCGATGGTCAGGACAGGGTTGAGGGCGGTCAAGGGCTCCTGAAAGACCATGCCCATATGGCGGCCGCAAAGGGCGCGCCGGTCGTTCGGAGACGCCAGGTGCAGCGGCCGGCCCTGAAAGGAGATGGTTCCGGACTCCATCCTGGCCCCGTGCGGCAGCAAGCCCATTATGCTCAGAGCGGTCAAGGATTTGCCCGAACCGCTTTCGCCGACCAGTCCGACCACTTCTCCCGGATATAAAGTCAAATCCAAATTCTTGACGGGAAGAAACTTGCCGTTGGCGAAACTTACGGTCAAATCCTTGACTTCCAATAATGGCGCGGATTTTTCAAAGGCGATTGGTCGACTATTGAGCATGAGCGAGTCCAAAACGCTCCCTTGAGGAAGAAGATTTTTGAAGACGGGCCAAAATAGGCGAAGAAGACGGTTTTATTGACGTAGCCGAAAAAACTTTTGGGCGAAGACGAAAGATGCGGGCCGGAAAGATATTGATCCCATGTCTGCGGGTTTGGCTCCCTTGACGGAGACCAGCTCGGCTGAGGTTGGCGGCGAGAGGGTTGGAACCCGCAAGATCGGAAAAATAATGAAAAACTCAGCATCTAGGGCTAATTATCTCACATTTGGCGGAAATTGGCAACGATAAAGCGCAAGTTCGCCTACAAGAGAGAAAATTGAGGCGAGATGGCGAGTCGAAAAAGGCTGACGACGGAAAAAGGCGAAAAAAAAAAGTTTCCTTAGGCGCGTTTTTTGATTGTAAAGTCGGTTTGGCGGCCTTGGCGTAGGCTGCGAGACGTTTTGTTGGGAGGATAATGGAGCGACGCCGGCGATTGTCGCCCCGGGGGAGTCGTTCTTCTCTCCCGGCCGCAGGCCGGGGGAGCCCGACGGCGTTCCAAATGTGGCCGGCCGGAATAATATATTAATCTTTGTTGGATAAAAGTTTCTACTATAAAAATATTGAAATAAAAATTAATTTAATATAGGTTAAATCATCTTTAAGCTGTAAAACATTTTGCAAATAAAGAAATACGATATTTTTATTGCCAATATATTGTTTAGTTACAAAATTACTATTATTTGACTAATATAAAGTTAAATTTTATAGAATAAAAGCATTGAAATAATATTATGGATGTTTTAAAATAATCTATTTAAGATAATTTTATTATAAAATAGTTTGTTAGTTGATAATATAGAGGATATTATAGATATATTATGTTTTTTTGCCTGTAGAGATTGGCGAAAATTACTGTCGCTGGCTGGAGAACTCAATCGGACAAAAAAATTGAACAGCAGTTCAAAAATTTTGTTGGAATGACTTGTTCGATTTCAAAAAA
>JAIRTO010000189.1 GCA_031254895.1 Deltaproteobacteria bacterium | reverse complement strand
GCAGGGATCGTGACGGCCTTTGACGGTCAGCGTCATGGGCTGGCCCGTCAGATCGACCGTCTTCTGTTCTCGGGCGATCGAAGGGGTCGGCTTGACGTAGAGGCGGACGGTCAAAGGTCGGCCGGTGGATATGCCGCCCAAGGCCGCGCCTGAGGAATTGTCCAAGGGGCCGTCAGGGCCTAAGGCTCCGTTGGTTAGAGAGCCTCTCGAGACGGAGGCCGCCAAGGCCTCGCCGAACTCGACGGCTTTGACCGCTCCGATGGAAAAGAAGGCTTGACCTAATCTCGCTTCCAGCTTGTCGAAAACGGGGTCGCCCAGCCCGACGGGCAGGCCTTCGGCCAGCAGTTCGACCGAAGACCCGAGGGAGTCGCCTTCGGCGATAGCTTTTTCGACTTCTTTTTCAGCCAGAGGGCAAAGGTCGGGATCCAAAAAGCGCAGGGGGTTAGTTTCGCTGAAGACCCAGTCTTTTTTTTGGGCCTTTATGGGGCCGATGGAAAAGCTGGCGGCTTGAACCGAGACGCCGGCCAGAGCCAGAAGGGCTCTGGCGGCCGCGCCGGCCGCCACGCGGGAGACCGTCTCTCGGCCGCTGGAGCGTCCGCCGCCTGGCTGCGGGGGGAGGCCGTATTTTTGAAAATAGGTCCAATCGGCGTGGCCTGGCCGGAAGGAACGGGCCAAAGAGTCGTAATCCTTGGAGCGAGCTCCCTGGTTGCGGATGAGGATGGCCAAGGGGGCGCCGTTGGTGAAGCCGTCGGCCAGGCCGGAGAGAATCTCGGCCTGATCGGGCTCTTGTCTGGGACTGACGAAAGCCGATTGGCCCGGTCGGCGGCGGTCGAGATCTTTTTGAATGTCCTCTGCGGACAAGCGCAGACCGGCCGGCAGGCCGTCGACGACGACCCCCATGGCCGGGCCGTGGGACTCGCCGAAAGTGGCGATCTTCAAATTGCGGCCGAACGAGCTGCCCATTTTCTGCTCCTGCGGTCTTTTTCCTAAATGACGTGCCGGCGGCTTTCCGTCCGGCTCTCCGCCGGGCTCTCCGTTCGGCTTAGCGGTCAATGTCGCGCTTGGCGTCGCGGTCGGCGTTGAACTCGGCGTCGCGGTCGGCGTAGAGGCCGGCGTTGCGGTCAGCTTGGCTTTGACGGTCGTTTCGCGATGGAGCGAAACGGCCGCTTGATAACCGAGCCGCCCTCCTCGGGGGGGTCAACTTTAAGCGATTGACAGCTCTTCGGCCGCTTCCAAAATGGCCTCGGCTTTGACGCCCTTGTCCAGGAAAGCCTGGCCCGGGGCCTTCAGAGCCACGAAGTTCAACTCGCCTTGACGGATTTTCTTGTCGAAGCCCAGCAAACGCAAGGCTTCGTCTTTCGGCGGCGGAGGCGGGAAGCGTCCGCCGGCCAGGCGGCGGCAGATGTCTATGCCGGTTTGGGCCAGATGCGGGTCGAGGTTATGGAGACGCCGGGAGTAGTTCAGGGCCACGGCCAGGCCCAGAGCCACGGCTTGGCCGTGGCTGACTTCGGGGGCGTTGTAGCTCTCCGCCGCGTGTCCGTAAGTGTGGCCAAGGTTGAGCAGATCCCGGAGGCCCTTTTCCTCCCGCAGGTCCTTGGCCACCAGCGAGGCTTTATGTCGGGCCGAGTCGCTGGCCGTCTGGGCCAGCAGCGGCACGTCCCCGTTCAGCAAACTGTCCAGATTGCGGGTGATGAGATCGACCAGGCCCGGATCGAAAAGAAGAGCGGTCTTGTAGGCTTCCGTCAGGCCGTCGCGCAATAAGGCGGGCGGCAGGGTCTTGAAGGACAGAGGGTCTATCCAGACCTCCTTGGCCAGATGGAACAGGCCGACCTGGTTTTTGGCCCCGGCCAGGTTGACCGCCGCCTTGCCGCCGATGGCGGCGTCCACGGCCGCCAGAAGGGTGGTGGGAACCAAAATGAGATTCAGCCCCCTTTTGTACAGGCCGGCGCACAAGGCCCCCAGATCGGTCAGACTGCCGCCGCCCCTGACGATCAGAAAATCGGAGCGATCCAGCTTGGCCTCGGTCATCTTTAACAGCAGAGTTGCCGCCTCTTCCAGCGTCTTGGCCTCTTCGCCCCTCTTTTCCGGGGAGGCGAAGACGGCGTCGCGAAAAACTTCCGTAAAGTCGTCGGAGGCGTCTTGGAAAAAATGATCCGCCAAAACGAAGCATTTGCGGCCGCCGACGACCGTCTCTTTGAGCTCCCTTAAATCTTCCGGCGAGACGTAGGGCCGGATCTGACAGGCTCGGCCTTCGGCCTTCAGCTCGAGGGGCTCCTCGTAGAGGATGAAGTCGGCGATTTTGGCGGCGATTTCTTCCGGAGCGCCGTCGGCGGGAAAAGCCGCACCGCACTGGCGATAACGATCCAGGCGGGAGAGGAGCAAATCTTTGAAAGCCGCGTAGTTCACGGCCAGAGGTCTGGCTTCGTCCTGATTGCGGTTGATTCTCTCCCAGGCCTTCTCGGGCGACAGCTCCAGAAAAAAGGTCAGGGCCTGCTTGAAGATGTGGATGTTGGCTTGGGCCAAAACCGAGCCGCCGCCGGCGGCGATGACCTTGGGCCGATCTTGTTCGCTCAGGCTGTTGAGCAGGGTGGTTTCCGTTCGGCGGAAAAAGTTCTCGCCGTTTTCGGCGAAGATCTGGCTGATGCTTTTTTTGTGGTACTTGACCAGCTCTTCGTCCATGTCCAGAAACGGACGGTTCAGAATTTTGGCCAAATGACGGCCCACCGTGGTTTTGCCCGCGCCCATGAAGCCGGTCAGGAAAATGTGCTTTTCGGGATACGATTTCCCGCTGGCCTTGCGCAGATCCTGAGACAGAGGCAGAAAGTGACGATTTTTCAACAAAGGAGCTCCTGACCCGAAAAGATTTTGACTGGCCCTATAGGGGCTCTACGTCAGGTCGACGGCGAAGGCGAAAAAGATTTCAGACAGACGAGGGCGTCGAGCCGCCGTCGTCAGATTAGGGTTGGCCCAACAGCGCGTCCTGGAAGACTTGGGACCCGGGGTCGCGGCCCGTCCAGAGCCGGAAGGACAATCTGGCCTGCTGAGCCAGCATGGGCAGCCCGTCGAAGAAAGTCGCTCCCGCCCGCCTTGCCAGGGCCTCAAACATGTTGTCTTCTCGGCCGTAATTCAGATCAATCACTAGGCCCCCTTTGTTCAATTTAATGGAACCGGGAGGGGGATCGAACTGGGCGGCGCTCGAGGCCGAGGCGGCGTTGACGACGACGTCGAAAGGGGCTTCTTCCGACGCCAAAGGCCAAGCGGCGACCTCCAGGCCGAAATCTCGAGCCAGCCGACCGGCAGCGTCGGCGTTCCTGGCCGCGACGCGCGGGGCGACGGCTAGACGTTTCAAAGCCGCGACTGCGGCTCTGGCCGCGCCGCCTGCGCCCAAGAGAAGCGTCCTCGAGCTCGGCCGCCCGTCGAACGCGTCGCCGTAGGCGGCGACGAAGCCCCTGGCGTCGGTGGTCTCGCCGAAAAAGCCGTCTTTTCGGCGGATGAGCGTGTTGACCGAGCCTATTTCTCGGGCCTCCTCGGCCAGGCCGACGCAAAGACCGATGACGTCCAACTTGTGCGGGGCCGTGACGTTAAGGCCGCCGAAGCCTTGCTCCCAGAGAGTCTTGACGGTTTCGGCCAGATCCTCGGAACGAACGTTTAGGGCGCTGTAATCGCCCTGAAGATTTGAGGCGGTCAAAGCCCGGCGGTGCATGGCCGGCGAAAGGGAGAAGATCGCTCTCTCGCCGCCTAAGAGACCCAGACGCCAAAAAGTCGGCTCTGCCTCGGGGGCGGAAACGTTTTTTCTCATTAGCTCGGACATTTTTTTCGGGCCTCGTTTTTTTTCTGCGCGTCGATTTTTGAGCGTCATCTATGGGGCGTTTTTTTTATGGGGCGTTTTTTTTGTGGCCGCCTCGATTCCTCGAACCCTTAGGTTTAATCGAACATTTTGGTTTGCCGATCAAAAGCGTT
>JAIRTO010000134.1 GCA_031254895.1 Deltaproteobacteria bacterium | reverse complement strand
ATGGTCAAGGACTGCCTTTTTTAGCGAACACAAAAAAAAGAGTTTTGCGACCAGGCGCGGCCCAGGCCGGCTGCCGTCGTCCGCCGACTGAAGAAGCCGCCGACGCCTGACGGCGGCTTCTTCAGTCGGGCCTGGCCGAGCGCTCATAACAAGCCTTGAACAGGCCCGGAACTCTGGTTCTCGGCCTCGTCGGCTTCCTTGCTTGCATCCGACGCCCCCGTCGCGTAAGATCTTCACGCTGCTGGAGTCGTTCTAAAAATCGTCATTTTCCTCCGTCCGAAAAAGCCGTCGCGAGCCGCTCCTCGTCTGCCCTTCCCGCTATGACCAGGCGCCCCGTCGGGCCAAACGAACGGATTAATCCGCCGAACTGCGGCCGGTCAAAGCCAAAGGCGACTTAAAAAAGAGGAACTTCTCGGCCTTCGCTGGGCCTTTGTCCATCCTTTCGTTCGCTCTCTCGAAAAGGCCAGGAACCCTCCAGCGACGTCGGCGAGTCGAATGAAGCCGACAACCGATGGCCCGGCTCTTCAATGGCCCGGCGCCCCTAAGGCGCTGCGGAAGTCGACCGTTCTCCGTTCCCTGGCGGGAAGCCAGTTCGTCATGGCTCGCCGAAGCCTTCCCGCAGCCAAACAAGTCAAACAATCGTCAATACAGTCCCAAAGGTTTTCCAAGAAAAATGCCTGATTCCGAAACCGTCTACATCGTCGCCACTTCCGACATTCATGGATTTCTGGCCAAAGATCCCGCCCGAGGAAGAGCCGGCCTGGCCCATCTGGTCGGATACCTGTCCAGACTGAGAAAAAAGAGCCCAGGGCGGGTTTTCCTCGTCGACAGCGGAGATCTGTTCAGCGGTCACGAACTTTCGAACTTGGAAAACGGGCGAACGGCGGCCGGCCTCCTCGGCCGACTGGGCTTTAGGGCCCTAACTCCCGGCAATCACGATTTCGACTTCAATGTCGAAGAAAAAGATCATCTGCATTATTTTCGGAACCTCATCCCCATCATGCAGGCCCAGTCCGCCGAACGCCTGACGGTGACGGCCCTGAATCTAGATTACCTCGGCCGCCCCTTTCCCGGCGTCGAAAATGGTCCCGTGCTCCTCGGCGAGACCCCGGCGGGGGGCCGCTTGACCGTCGTCGGGGTGACCAGCCCCTACACCCTGCGGCCCAGCCTACAAAGCGGTTTGACCGGCTATGGTTTCGGACTGAAAAGCTCCCCGTCAGAGACGACCAGGCATATTCTGGCCAAATTGGAGGAAGCTTTGCGCCCCTTCGACGGCCAGGGAGACGAGGTCGTGGTCCTGTCTCACTTAGGCCGACCGGATGCGCCAGACCGCATCTCGGGCTTGGACTTGGCCCTGACGCCGAACGTCTCCCTCGTCGTCGACGGCCACAGCCACAAAATTTGCGCGCCTTTCCGGCCGAGCCAAAAGGGCGGAATATACGTCAACCCAGGGCATTGCCTGGAAAAAGTCGTTCTCGTCGCCATAAGCCGCTCCGCCTTCAACGTCGAGCTTTTGGGCTATGCGGAACTGACGGAGGCGCCTGAAGACGAGCGGACGGCTTCGGAGATTGCCGCCCTAACGGCCGGCCTGGGCTTGGACGAAATTTTGACGGTCGTCCCGAAAGAGTTGTTCGAGCGGGACGGAGCCGCCCCGGAAAAGGACAGACCTTTGGGCCGCCTCATTTGCCGGGCTCTCAACTTCGGCGGCCAGGCCGATTTCGTCTTCCTCAATCCCGGAGCCGTGCGCTCAGGTCTCAGCGGAGAGGTGACCAAAGCCAAAGCCCTGGAGACCTTGCCCTTCCGGGATCGGCTGTTTTCTTTCCCCGTCCAAGGGGATGAAATCATGGCCTATTTCCGCCTCCTCGTCCAGAAAGGTCTGCCGACGCTGCCTTTTCTGCATGGGCTGACGGCGGAAGTCGTCCAGTCGGCAACTCCGAACTTCCGGCTGGAAAATCTAAAAACGGCCGCCGGCGAGCCGATCCGACTGGACCAAACCTATCGCGCGGCCGCTACGGGCCAGATGCTCAGGATCATGAACGTCTACGGTCCGCGCCCCGACCTCCCCGATCTTCAGGACTGCGGCGTCGTCGCCGAAATCTTCATGAGGGGACTGAAAGCCATGTCTCCGGAGACGATGGAGGAGATCTTCCGCCGGGAAGATCTGGTGATCCGCCGCGCCTAAAGAAGGCTTCAGACAAAATCCTGGCTTTTTGGCTTCGCGTTTTATTTTTATGGCTCGTTTCGCTCATCGCGCTCTTTTGGCCCTCATGAACGAGAATCTTCAGACAGCCGACTGTTCGTCCGCGGCGTTCAGGCGACCAATCCGCCTATCCGCGAATCCTCTGAACCCCTTGGACATTCTCCGACCCGCTCGACTTCGGAAGGGGGCATATTAGGCTCATATTTCGCCTGGCTGCCCTGCCGGTTCTTCTAACCCGGCCAGGCCAGCCGGGCCAGCTCATCTAGGGAGGGGGCGCCGGCCAGGGGTCATCTCTGGCTTTTTTTTGGAAAAATTTTTCCATCTTCGCCCATTATTTTTTTACGCCTCATCCCCGCCTTCATTGACAAGAAAACTTTCCGATGACACACTTTCATCGACCGAACAGAACGGCAGCCAGAAAACCCTTTAGCCAAAAACCAGAGACTCGAACGCGAGTAGAAAGCGTTCGTCGACGCCAAAACGTCGACGAGCCCCTGGCTTTTTTTGGCCAAAAAGCTTTTTTGAACGCCGATCTCTCCAATTCGGCCGACGGGAAACCTATTTGGGAGGCCCCATGACCAAACCTCCATTAGCCGACAGCGCTCTGATTCTGGCCGGAGGCCGAAGCTCCAGAATGGGTTTCGACAAAAAGGATCTGATTCTGGGCCGGAAGAGAGTTTTCGACGCTCTGGCGGCCAAGCTGACGAAGCTGTTCGGTCAGCTTCTCGTCTCGTCCAACACCGAGTTGAAGGGCTACGAAGTCCTGGCGGACGACATCGGTTCAGGCCCTCTGGCCGGCATTTTACAGGGTTTGCGCCGTTGCCGGAGCCGTTACCTGTACGTCATCGCCTGCGACATGCCTTTCCTCAACCCCGATTACCTCGAGCATATGCGGCAAATTATCGAAAAGGAAAACTGCGACGTTTGTCTGACCGGTCGTCCCGACGGGCGGTACGAGCCGTTCAACGCCTTTTATTCCGTCAATTGCCTCGAAACCGTCGAAAAGGGCTTAGAGGAAGAAATTTTTAAAATTAGACCTGTGCTGGATAGGCTCGACGTCCATGTCGTCCCTCCGGAAGAGGCGGCTCGCTTCAACTCTGAAGTCATGTTTTTCAACGTCAACAAGCCGGAAGACCTGAAGAGAGCGGAAGAACTTGGTTTGGGGGAGGAATTTTAATCATGCGGGAGCGGCTTGAGAGTTCGGCGAGAGCGGAAAGCTTGCCGCTCTCGCCGGGGCTGTTTTTGGCTCTTATCTGGAGGCGAAGGGGATGACTGATTTTTTGTTTGTCGGTCTGGGCGGCTTCATCGGCTCTTGCCTGCGCTTTTCCTTCTCGAAATGGGAAGCCCGCTTGGCCCTGACGTTGCCCTTGGCCACTTTCGCCGCCAACGTTCTGGCCGGGATCCTGATCGGCTTCGTCATAGGTCTGGAAAAAGAGATGGGGCTGGACGCCAGGGCCAGAGCTTTTCTGACGGCCGGCCTGGCGGGCGGGCTCTCGACTTTTTCCGCTTTCAGTCTGGAGACGGTGAAACTATGGCAAGCCGGCTCCGGCCTTTTAGCCGCAGGCAACGTCATCTTCAATCTGGGCTTCAGCCTGGGCGGCGTCCTTCTGGGCTTGACCCTAGCCAAAGCCCTGACCGCCAGAGCCTGAACAGAAAAAGGGCCGAAAGCC
>JAIRTO010000127.1 GCA_031254895.1 Deltaproteobacteria bacterium | reverse complement strand
ACTTCATTCTAGGCATGGCCAAAACCAACGACGGGGTCAAAATTCTGCTGAACATAGACTTCGTCCTCTCCGCCGAAGAGTTGGGAGCCATTTGAGCCGCTTTCGGCGCTTGTTGGAATCGACGCCAAGGCTGTTCCGATTTTTGGGCGCGTCCGGCCGCCCCAATTTCTTCCCCTCTTCCGCATCCAGGCGAAAGGGAAGCGAGTCGGCCCCCTCCCGCCCATCCGGCTCATATCCTCAGGGGCGGCTCCTATCCTCAGGGGCGGCTCCTATCCCCTGGGCGGATTTTTCCGCCAGTTCGTTTCTTTTTTTTATTCGCTTCATTTGAGCGATATTGTCGCCAGGAGCCAAAAAAAAGAAACGACATGGCGTCGATTATCCTTTTTTTCGACGGAGCCGCGCGAAACGATCGCCGCTAGACGTCAAGTTGTTTTCGACTTCAATTAAGTTCGCGACTCTTCCGCCAGGTTCTCTTCGCCGATTCGGACTTTTTTTCGGAGCCCAAAAAACCCGAAAAAACGAACCATTCGGACATTCCGCCAAAAATGTCCGGCTGCAAAAATGTCCGAATAAATGTCAGTTTCGCGTCCGCAAACGAGTTTTCAACCTCCGGCCAGACGTTCTTTCCAGTCATCTTTGGTCATTTCTCCCTTCCGGCCGTCTTTTTTTAGGCTTTATCCTTCATGGAGGCTTTTTTTCTTATGAAACGTCATTTCGCCAATATCCCCACCATTTTTCTATTGGCTCTAATTCTTGTTTCAGCGGCCTGCGCGCCCCGCTACGAATTCAAAGCCATTCCCATGCGCCCTCTGGAAGGCTACGCCAACAGAACTCAGTTTCAAGACGGTCAAGCCGGGGCCATGGCCTTTTACGACTCCAGACAAGTGACTCAAATTTTCGGCTTCAACCTCAAAAACGCCGGAGTCATCCCAGTCCAGCTGACCATGCAAAACGATCAGCCTTCATCTTCCCTGACCATCACCAAGGCCACCATGCTTGACAAAGACGGACTTCTATGGGAAGTTCTCCCGTCCACCGTAGTGTATCAAAGAATTAACGAGCACACCTCCGGAGGACTGTCCGGCGAGCAGGGAGTCAGAAGAACCATGCTGCTCGGCCTGGCCGGCGGAATCTTGGGAGCCGCCGTCGGAGTGGCCACCGGCACTTCCGTGGCTAAAGGAGCGGGCAAAGGAGCGGCCGTCGGGGCGGCCATCGGCAGCGTCTCGTCAATGGCCCAAGGAGCCATCCAAGATCAGGAAGAAAACATCGTCCGCGACTTTTCCTCCAGAAGCATGGACCACGCCGCCGTCAGTCCAGGAGAAACGGCCAACGGCCTTCTGTATTTTCCGGCAGAAGCCGCCAAGCCCGTCAAACTCAATCTGACTGTTCAAGGCAGCTCAGGCGTTCAGACTCTTGAACTGCTCCTCTGACAGCTCTCCTGCCGGGGCTGAGACGAACGCGTCCCAGCCCCAGACAGCCGCACAAACCCCGAACAGCCGCCCATCGAGGCCGCGCCGCGAACAAAATTTCAGCTGGCCGGCCTTCATTTTAGGCGGAACGGGCCGAACCGCCCTGCGCTGGTTCGCTCGCCGGGTCGATCAGGCTTCCTTTCTCGGGCGCCTTCATCTCATCGGCCTTCGCGGTCTTCGGGGTTCCGCCGCTCAAAGGCGTCTGGTCAGAAAGCTGACCCTCGTCGAAGTGATGGAAATCCACCGCCGCTCCATTATCCCTCTAAGCCTTTTCGGTCTGATGATGGGCGTGCTTTGGACCGTCATCTGGTTCGACGTTCTGGACAACGTGCCTGGCTCCTCCATGCTGGCCTCTCTTCTCATCAACGTCCATCTCAAAGAAATAACTCCGATACTGGCCACCATGGCCTTGATAATGACTTACTGCGGACCGATGACTTCGGATCTGGCGATCCGGAAATGTTCGGGAGAGTTCAACGTCCTCTTCTCGATGGGCATATCTCCGGAGCATCTTTTAGGCTGGCCGAGGCTGATCGCCGTCATGCTGTCCTTCCCGGGCCTCATGCTGATCATCAACCTGGCCACCATAGCCGGGGCGTACTGGGGCATAGCCCGAGCCATAGATTTGCCTCTGGTCGAATTCATAGACGACTTGTACCTGTCCATAGAGCCTTATCAGCTGTTCATGATTTTCGTGAAGATGGCGCTCATCAGCGCGGTCATCGGCTTTTGCTGCCTCTATTACGCCTTTCAGGCCCGCGTCGGCGACTTCAACAAAGTGCCGTTTCTCACCCGCCGAGGCATGGTCGAAGCCTTTTTCTACAGCACCACTGCGGAAGTGCTGGTGACGGTGTTATATGGCTGACGAAAGCGACGTCGACAAGGAGGCGGTCGAGACGCCCTCGCCCCTTCCGGGTTCCGAAGACGCGAACGAAAAAAACGGCGAAATCGCCGGGCCTGACGAAATGGACGAACCAGGCGACCGTCCCCTGGTCGCCTTCTCTTGGAGCGATCTGACCATAGATCTTCCCGGTCAAGAGAAAAGAGTCCTTCTGCCTAACTTGCGCATGCTGGCCGGCGAGTCCTGGCTGGCGATTCACTACGACGAGCGGCTCATAACGGACCTGGCCAGAAAATGCGCCGGTCTGTCCCCCTGTTCCGGAAAAATGCTCTGGAACGGCCAAGCCCAGCCGCCGGAAAACGATTATCGAGGCAGACTCGCCTTTTTCAGAAACATCGCCTACGTCAGCCATGACGGTCTTCTCGTCAGAGATTCGACCCTTTTACAAATGATGTGTTTGGATTTAGAATATAATCAAGGCTTAACTCCAAGTCAGGCCCGACGCCAAGCATTCGAATGCCTCGATTTTCTGGGCCTCTCGCAGCTGGCGGATCTGGCTCCCGAAAAGCTGGTCGGTCCGACCAAATACGCGGCCCTTTTCGCTCTGGCCGCCAGTCGACGACCGCTCTTCTTCATTTTCGAACGCCCTTTGGCCATTTTGAAGGCCAGACTCTTCAACCGAATGTTTCTGCCCCTCCGAGACATGGCCAGAAGGCGCCGACAAGCCATTCTGGTTCTAGGACGATTGTCTTCCGACTATTCTGAAAACGCTTTTGACCATGCCCTCCCTCTGGGAGACTTCATCATACCTGGCGGCGAAAAAGATGAGAATGCCCTACTCCGCGACTGAAAAAGCCGCCGGCTTTTTTCTGTTTCTGTCTTTCGGGCTCATCCTGACCATCATGATCCTGGTCGGCATAGGCAAAGACTGGTTTCAAAGCTACACCAACTACTTCGCCTTGTATCAAGAAGGTTACGGCTTGTTGCCGGGCGTCAAGGTCAAGTTTCTGCAGACGGACATCGGCCGGCTCAAAAGGCTGGAAATAACCGAAACAAATAACGTGAAGTTTTACATAACCATTCAATCCGAGTTCGCTCGTCGCATAAAAGGCGACAGTCTGGCCAGCATCAAAAGTCCGACCATAATCGGCCAAGAATATATAGAAATAACGCCGGGCAGCGCCGAGAGTCTCCCTATCCCCGGCAACGGACAGATCCCGGCGGCGGATCCGAAGACCGTCGACGACGTCCTGGCGGCTCTTCAGCTGGAGACCAAACTCAGTCAATTCGACTACATCATCCAAAACCTCACCAGCCTCACTTATCAGCTCCAAGACAGTCAAGGCCCGATTTTAGGCACGATGGGCAATCTCCAGCGCATAACCGACCAAGTGGCTTCCGGCAATGGCCTCATCGGACAATTGGTCAGCGCCAACGAAGCCTACGACGAACTCATGGACATACTGCGACAGATGAAGGATTTGGCCGGCAGCCTGAATCAAACGGCGGCGCTCCTCAAAACGGACGTGCCCAACATGACGGCGACCATCGATAAAATTTTGAATCAGGTCGAAACCGGAACCAGATCCCTGCCGGAAGTGGCCCGAGGAGCCAGAGAAGGGCTCCGCGACGTCAACCAGGTCTTGGATTCCGTCAAACGAAATTTTCTGATCAGAGGCAATCTAACCCCGGATCGCCCGCCGGAGGCGCTGACTCTGCCGGCCAGGGAACGATGATCATGATCTGGACGAGAAAATCCTCGACGCCCGTCGCGACTTCCGAATCCGCCCCGCCCAAAGGAAAAGTCCGGCGCCTTTCGCGCCAGCCGGTCTGGCCGACGGCTTTGCTATGGCTGTTGCTGGCCGGCTGCGGCGGGCCCATGCCTCCTTCGGATCCCTTTCACCTGGCCGAGGCCAAGGACGCGCTAAGCCGAGGCAACCACTGGTTCCAACGCGGATGTCCGGCCGAAGCCGACCGCTATTTCGAGCTTGGCTTGGAGCAGGCTCGAATGGCCGACGACGTCTCCTTGATCATCAACGGACTCAACGCCAGAGGAGCGGCTCTCGTCGCTCAAGGCCGCCTGAACCAGGCCGCCCTCATCTTGGAGCAAGCCTTGGAGCTCTCGGCGGCTGACCCGGAAAGACCGGAACTGCACAGCGTTCTGGGCAATCTGGGACTCCTGGCCCTCAAGGCCGACCGAAAGGACGACGCCAGAGAACTGTGGCGGGAAGCCGTCGCCGAAGCGGAACGAAAGGGCTTAAATCCGATATTGTTTCATTGCAACTTGGCCAGATTGGAAATGGACGCCGGAGACAAGGCCGCTTTCCGACTACGCCTCGCCCAAGCCATGGCCCTTCTGGAGGCCGACGCCTCGGAGCGGGCGGCGGCCGACGCCTACAACCTGGCCGCTACGGCGGCCATGGAGGACGGCGACGACGTCTCCGCCGAGACCTATCTCAACGACGCCTTGACGCTGGACAGAAAAAACGAAAACCAGGTAGGTTTGGCTCAGGATCTGGAAACCCTCGCCAGCCTCCAGATCAAGACCGGCCGATTTTCGGAAGCCGCCGCCAGTTTGGACAGAGCCTTTTATCTTTGGGCCGCCCTAGGCGACAAAACGGCTCTGAACCGGACCATGCAAAGTCTCTCGGCTTTGAGCAAATCAAGCGGCGCCCCGAAGAACGTCGAAGTCTACCAGCGCATCCAACGAAATCCCGCCGCCTTCGACCCCATCAATCGCCTTTGCCCTTGCCGACCGCCTTTGCCCTTACTGATCGCCTTTGCTCTTGCTGATCGCCTTCGACCCCGTCAATCGTCTTTGCCCTTGCCGACCTCGCGAGGCTTCGCCTTTCTTTCGTCCCCTCTTTTTTTCGGATCATCCCTCTTTTTGTCCCGTTCCCTTGGAAAAGCGTCTGGCCAGCAGAGAGTAGAACCAAGGCCCGAAACTGATGACCAAAATGAGTCTCATGGCCTGCATGGCGGTGATGAAAGGCAAATTCGCGCCTGAACTGGCGGCGATGATGGTGACGGCGTCCAGACCGCCGGGACAGGAGGCCAAATAGGCGGTCAGCGGCTCTATGTCGATGCTTTTGCTCATGAACCAGCCGAAAAAAGCGCAGCCCAGAAACATGACCATTACCCCGGCGAAAAGGCCCGGGATCATTCTGGCGATGACCCTCAGCCCGTCTCTGGTGAAGCTCAGCCCTATGCGCCAAGCCATTAGGGCGTAGCATGGATAGAGAAGCCATGGAGGCAAAAAGACGCCGTGATTGAAGAAATATTTGGACAGTCCCACCATAAACATGGGCAGAAGCAGCTGACCGCCGGGGATGAAAGGAAACAGAGCGGCCAAACCCAGTCCGGCCAGCACTCCCGCCAGAGTCATGAAGAGATCGCGCCACAGCATGGGCGGAAAAAAGGTCGTCGGCAGCCCTTGTCCGGTGTCCGCCTTCATCAACAAGCCCGAGACCAGGATGGCCGCCGCCGAAATGAGCAGAACCCGAAAATACTGGGCGAAAGCCACCACCTGCACGTCTCCGCCGTGCTGATCGGCCAACATGACCATGACGGCGGCGCCGCCGGGAGAAAGACACCAAAAGGCTGTTTCTTTTCGGATGATCTGAAGTTTCAACAAGGCGAGGGACATCAGCGCCCCCAAAAAAACGGCCCAGACGGTCCCCGCCGCCAGATACGGCCAGGAGCCGGCCAATATGGCCCAGAATCCGGAAGTGAACCCTTTGGCCACCAAAGCGCCTATGACGCTTTTGGCCAGAGGAAAGGACCAGTCAGGGACATTCGGGCCCCGGCCGAGAAGTCCAATGATCACGGCGGAGATCATGGGTCCGAGAAAAGCGTAAGCCGGGCAGCCTATGGTTCCCAACACGCAGGTCAGAACCGCCGACGACCCGGCCAGAAGAAGCCAATTCGAAATTTTCATGTGCGCGTCAGTTTGTCTTTTTCCAGGTTCTCTTGCCCTGAACGAATTCCTGATAGCAAAGGACGTCGTCCGGGGAACCGATGATCAGCGGAACCCTCTGATGAATGTAGTTCGGCTGTATGTCCAAAATGCGCTCGGTTCCGGTGGTGGCCAGGCCGCCGGCCTGCTCGATGATGTAGGCCAAGGGATTGGCCTCGCACATGAGCCGCAATTTGCCTTTCGGCTTCAAAGGATCCTTCATGTCCGCCGGGTAGAGAAAGATGCCGCCGTAGAGAAGGTTTCGGTGGAAATCAGCGACCAGAGAGCCGATATAGCGACTCGTGTAGTTGATGCCGTGTTCGGCGTGTCCGAACTTTATCCAGTCGATGTAGTTTTTGGTCGCTTCGTCCCAGTAGGAGTAATTGCCTTCGTTGACGGAATAGATCTTGCCTTTTTTGGGAGTTTGAATATTGGGATGGGAAAGCAGAAACTCGCCGATGCTGGGGTCGAGGGTGAAGCCGTTGACGCCTTGACCGGTGGAGAAGACCAGGACGCATGAGGAGCCGTAAATGATGTAGCCGGCCCCGACTTGCTGAAGGCCGGGCTGCAGGGCGTCCTTGGACGTGCTTTCCGAAGCGGCGGGAGACTCTCGGCGGTAGATGGAGAAAATGGTGCCGATGGAGACGTTGGCGTCGATGTTCGAGCTGCCGTCCAGGGGGTCGAAATGGACGATGTAGTTGCCCTGGGGAAACTGTCGAGGAATCTCGATGATGTCGGCCTCTTCTTCGGAAACGAGGGCGCAGACCTCGCCGGAGGCGGACAGGCGCCGCTTGATGGTGTTGTTGGCCAGGTCGTCCAGTTTCTGGACTTCCTCTCCCTGAACGTTTGTGACTCCGACCCGGCCCAAAACGTCGACCAGTCCGGCCTTGCCGACGTCCCTCTGGATGATTTTGCAGGCCAGAACCATGGCTTGCAGGAGCCGAGTGAACGAACCGGTGGCGCCTGGACTAAGCTGTTGGTTTTGCAAAAAATGGTTGGAAATGGTGATGCCGACGTTTTCGCTCATAACTGCCTCCAAAAATATGGACGAAACTGACTGTTCCGCCAGCCTGAGACAGGAGACTAATTTTTCCTGCCGCTGGAACGAAAAAAATCAATGTCCTGTCCGTCGGTGGCCGGACTTGCGCCATAAGGAGCGCGCCAGGCTGAAACGAGTTCGCTCTGGAAAGACGTCTCCAAGGGCGCGTTGACGCTCGACTCTCGGCTTTGGAATCAGCCAATAATCGTCTGGTCCGGAATTTTTAGAATTTTTAGCGGCTGACGACGAGTTTGACAGGAACGGACGAGACGGTCGGTGAAAGAGAGTCGTCAGTCCAAGAGGAAAAAGCCTATGGCTTCGACTAGTCGGAACCCCCGATCGGGCGCATCGCGCCTATGAAGCCATTTTTTTAAATACTGGCCGAAGCCCTCGGCGGAAATTCTAGCCTAAGCCCAATACTGTTAACTTAAGATTAGGTCAGTATAAAGGCTTGATTTTATGGTTATTTTTTTCTGTACCCAGAATAGTTCGCCGGCGCTGAGTTGGTTGATCAATTTGACCAACATTCTAGCCTCGCGAAGCGCCGCGGAGGCGCGGGAAAATCGAATCCAAGGGGAGCGAAAAAAAGATGTCCAATTTCCCCGTCCGGAAAAGGGGCATGGCGGCAAACCAAAAACAATCAGCCAAAAGGCGCGCATTATCCATCG
>JAIRTO010000120.1 GCA_031254895.1 Deltaproteobacteria bacterium | reverse complement strand
AAAAGCGGAGTAAATCAGTGGGGGAGAACAGCGATCTTTTGGGCTAAAAAGCGGCGGGAATCAATGCGGAGTGGGCAAGCCTGGGGTCTGCCAAGGTTTCCTGGCCAAGTGCTTCAGCCAAGGCTCGACGCGAGGCAGACGGTGGGTCGGATGCAGCCCGAGCTCTTCCGGGTCTTCGCAGGACAAGACGCGAGTGCTCAACAAGGGGACGGGCGCCAGAGCGAGCTGAGCCGGAATCTTCCAGACGGCCCGGTTCTGCTTGACGGCCGCTTCCACATACACGTGGCGACGCATGCGGACATTCAGAACCACGGCCACGCACATGATGTTCATGACCGTCGAAGTCCCGCCGTAGCTGATGTAAGGCAAAGGAATCCCCACCACCGGGATCAGCCCGGTGACCATGGCGACGTTGATGGCCATCTGGAAAAAGACAAGTCCGGCCATCCCCGTGCAGAGCAGGGAGCCGAACATGTCCCCGCTTCGGTTCACCCCCGACAGCATGCTCCAAATAAGCCCCAGATAGAGGGCCAAAGTCCCGGCGGCGCCGACAAAGCCCCATTCTTCAGCCAAGGCGGAAAAGGCGAAGTCGGTCACCGACGCAGGCAGAAAGCCGTATTTTTGCTGGGTGCCGGACATGTACCCCCGGCCCACCAACTGACCGCTGCCGATGGCGTTTTTGGACTGATTTATCTGCCAGCCTTTGCCGTTGGGATCTTTTTCCTGGGATTTGAAGATCTCGAAACGCTCCAAGTGGTAGCTTTGGATTATATTGTGCTCCAAGAGGAGCCCTTTTCCGCCTAGAAAGAAAAACCAGCTGAGACTCAAAAGAACCGCCGCGCCGACGGTCAAGAGCACGCTCAGCCTAATTTTGCGGATCAAAAAGATGGGCAGGGCCGTCAGCAGCAAATGCAGGGCCGTGCCCATGTCCGGCTGCTTCAAGATGACGAAGAAAGGCGCCGCCACCAACAGCAAGGGAAAAAGAAGATCGGAAAAGCCCAGCTTTTCCTCGGCGTCCTTTGAACTTAACAAATAGGCCAAAGCTATGACTAAGGCTATCTTCATAAATTCGGAAGGCTGGAAACGCACCTCCGAGATGCCCGGAACCGGCAGCCAGCGAGTCGCCCCGTTGATGGTCAAGCCCCAAAATTTCACGGCGATGGTCGCCGCCAGCGCAAATCCGAAAAAAATCCAAGCGATCTTCCGAAGAAGCTTGTAGTCGAAAAACAGACTGACGAGAAAGACGACCAGGCCGGCCAACGTGTAGATGACCTGCTTGGTGAAAGTGTTCAGCCCGAGAGACGGGGCGCCGGTGGTCGAATAAAGATTGATCAGACCGACGCCCAAGAGTCCGCAAAGGCACAAGACCAGCGGCCAGGCGAGGTTCTCCAGATGTCGGCTATCTAAAGACGGTCCTTTCAATTCTCTCCCTCGAGGCCGCTTAGGCCATCCGTCCTAATGGAAGCGCCTAAGCTGCAAACGGCTTACATGCCCATGATTTATCAAAAAAAGCCAATTTTAGGACTTTTTTTCCAAAACCCGAATAACCAAAAACCCGAAACAGGCGCAGTTTTGGAACTCCCAACTGACGTTTGGAGCCAAAACGACTACAGAAGAAGACCTTTTCCCGTCAACACGAATTTTGGCGGCGAATTTTCGACCATAAACGATCGACTTCCAGTCAGTCGGAACGTCATTTAAGGCAAAAATAGGATTTTTATGGACTATATAAAGGTGTAAAAGTTATTTAATTACGAAAAATGTTCTTCAAACCATTTTTTATGACTAAAAGATATTTTATATACGTCAATAGTTCGTCTAACTCGTTCAGTAAACCAATATACTCTATTTTTCAATCAGGATCAAATATTTATTTTGCCGACAGTCGAGCATAAAATGTATCTACTTTGAAATCTGCCGCAGCATATTGTATGGCTCCGACGATTGGCGGAAACGCATTTGCGGAACACTGGCCTCTGGAAGATGATTTATCTGAATTGAAGAGCAGTCTGAAACGCCCCAGAGCCGTCCATTTCCAGCGTTTTAAGACCTCGTCTCCACGGCGTTCCGTCGGAGGCCCATCTGGACGGCCATTAAAGTCTTTCCGGTCTTCCAGTCATTTCAGTCAGATGCCCCGCTTTTCTTCCCCGCCGTTTCACAGCTCGCCTTTCCAACCGCCGGGCGAGTCCGGCTGTACCTGGTAGGGAGGCATCAAATTGGTGTCAATGGACTTGTCGAAATACGCCGCCAAGACTTTCGAAGCGACGGGAGCGGCGTTGGCCCCTCCGCCGCCGGAGTGCTCCAGAAGGACGGTGACCACCACTTCAGGGTTTTCGGCTGGGGCGTAGGAAGTGTACCAAGCGTGATCTCTTAGCTTATATGGACGGTTGGCGGCGGTGAAGCCTTGATAACGCTCCAAGCTGACGGTCTGCGAAGTCCCGGTCTTCCCGGCCACCCTGACGTCCGGCAAATGCCCTCGGCGCCCCGTGCCGCCAGGTTCGTTGACGACAGCTTCCAAACCCTTTTGAATAACCTTCAGGTATTCCGGGGAGACGTCCAGTTTGTTTATGACTTCCGGCGAGCCGTCGCGAATCAGACGTCCTTCAAAATCGACTATCTCCTTGACCAGATGGGGCCTATAGAGAGTGCCGCCGTTGGCCACGACGGCCGTGTACTGGGCCACTTGAAGCGGCGTGGCCAGAAGATAGCCTTGACCGATGGAAACCGGCAGAGTCTCGCCCTGATTCCAAGCCCGCCCGAAACGCCGCATTTTCCAGGACGTGTCCGGCACCAGCCCGCCTTTTTCCGTGGTCAGCTCCAAACCTAAGGGGCGACCTAAACCGAAAAACTCCCGAAGCTTGACGGCCAGGCGATCCACGCCAAGACGGCGACCGACCTCGTAATAGTAAACGTCGCAACTGAGCTTCAACGAATTGTGCAGATTGACCGAGCCGTGCCCTCCCCTGTTCCAGCAGCGGAACGTATGATTCCCGAGCCTTATGGCCCCTCCGCAGTGAACCTCGGTCTCCGGAGTGATGACTCCCTCGGCCAAAGCGGCCAGAGCGATGGCCATCTTGAAAGTCGAGCCGGGCGGGTACTGTCCGTTTACGGCTCTGTTTTGCATCGGGAAGAAGGGATCTTCCATCAAAGAACGCCAACGCTCGGACGAGACGCCTCCGACGAAGTCGGTCAGATCGTACATGGGACTGGAGGCCAAAGCCAGGATCTCGAAATTTCTGGGATCCATGACCACGATGGCTCCGGCTTTCTCTCCCAGCAGGGCTTGAGCCACCCGCTGCATACGACTGTCTATGGTGAGCCTGACGTCGTGCCCAGGCTTGGGGTAGTCCACGCTCAATTCCTGCAGCAGGCGGCCTTTGGAATCGACGGTCATGGTCCTCTGGCCTTTTTTCCCGTGCAGATGCTCTTCCAAACTCTGTTCCAGACCGCTCTGACCCACCAGTTCGCCTTGGCGGTATCCGTCGAAATCCGGGTTCTCCAGCTGGTTCGCCGAAATCTCGCCCAAATAGCCCAGGAGGTGCGGAGCGAAATCTCCCCTCAGAGGTCGCCGGACCGTGTTCACGCCCACCGACAGTCCGTCGAACATGTGTCTGCGGCTTTCTATGACCGCCAGATCGGCCCGAGACAAGCCGGAAATCCACGTGTTGGAGGAGAAAGGCCTCGAAGCCAAGAAACCGTCGAATTTCTTGTTCAAATCCTCCGCCGAATAGCCGGTCAGCTTCGATATCTCGGCGGACAGGGCCAAAGGATCGCGGACATTTTTCGGCACCACGTTGATGTCGAAAACGACGTCGTTCTCCACCAGAGGCCGACCATAACGATCCATGATCAGACCGCGGCTGGTCGGGATCTCGGTTCGGCCGAACTGATTGGACAACGCCCTGGCCAAATGCTCGTCGCCCTGAGCGATCTGCAGAAACCACAGCCTCAGCGTCAATACGGAAAAAACGGCGACCACCGTCAACTTGACGACAACGAGCCAGAAAGAATGCTCCTGTCCGGACGCGTAGTTTTTTTCGTAGGCTTCGCTCAATTATGCTCTCCCAAAAAGCCAAAAATCCTGCCGTCGTCTTCCAAAATTTTTTAAAAATTCGTCTCGACGTCGAAAACCGGCCTCGCCGGCCTCGCCGTCATCGCTTTTCTTCTGCTTTGGAGCTTAAATAATCAAGAAACGAAAGCACCGGAATAGCGGAAAAACCGGTCAACCCCGCCTTCACCAGCCAATGCAGAACCGATCTCCCCGATATGTCGAAATCCAGGCCCATAACGCTAAACAACACCGGAATGAAAATGACGTTTTTAAAAACTGAAGCCGCAGTCACGAAGACGATCAAAAAGGCGAAATTTTTCACCTGCGCCAAGCCAAACACATAACGCAAGGCGATGGCCGTCGTCATCAACGCCAAGGATTCCATTCCCTCGGGAGAGATGTTGATGGCGTCCTGAACGCAGCCCAAAAGCAAAGCCGCCAGACAGGCCTGGGTAAGACTAACCCGAAACGCCAGATACAAAACGAGCATCAACGACCATTCCGGGCAGGCCCAACTCACGTTCCGAACCGTCGTCGGAATGGACGAGACGACCGTCAAAATTAGTCCCAGAACAAAAACCAGCAGAAGTTTTTTCTTGCCGAAGATGGGGGCTGCTGCAGAGCCGATGATCGTCACCTCGTCGCGGCGAACCGTCTCATGTTTTTTCGACCTCCCTCAGCGAAGACGGAGAGGCTTAGCCGTTTAAGGCCATAAATTTTCGATTTTTAGATTGTCGCGTTTTTTCGGTCTCAATCGGGTTTTTTGAATTTTCGCGGTCGATCGGTTATCGAAAAACTCGAAGGTCCGGCGTATTCGGCGGCATTTATTGACGGACAAATATTCTATTCTGGCGCGGTTCGATTTCTCTCGTTGTTCAATTATTTGCGGTTCGATTCTGGCTAGAGCCGATTCTGTCGAAGGCCGCTCCTGGCGAGCTCCGATCCTGGCGGGCTCAGATCCGGGCGGGCGCCTCATTCTTCGAGGCTTTTTTGTCTGACCGCTTTTTTTCTAAGCCGCTCTCTTCAGGTCGTTCCGCCATAAAATAAGGGGATTACAGGACGACGACATTTTTGAACCGCGAGCGTTCCAAAAATGCCGGAGGCGGCCGATCAGTCAGTTTCGTAAAATGCTGACCGGGCCGTCCGTCATGAACAAGCCGCGAACCGTCACTGGCCGCCTAAGGCCCTCTCTTCGAACCGTTCCCTCAAATCGGCGCCCAAACTCAGCCAATCCACGGGCACAAGAGGATCCGTCTTGACCAGAACTTCCTGCAGTTCGCTCAGATTGACCCCTGGAGTCACCTGGGCCTCCAAAAACAAGCCTAGGCTCATTTTATCCACCAGCGTCACGCTGCCTATGGTCAAACCCGCCGGAAAGACGCCGTCCAGACCTGAAGTGACGACCAGGTCGCCAGGCCTGACGTCGTCGGTCTTGCGGACGTAGTTCATGTTCAGCTGTCCATAGCCGCCGCCGGCGATCAGACTGCGCACGCGGTTGCGCTGGATGAAAGCGTCTATGCCGCTGGCCGGATCGGTCACAAGAAGAACCTTGGCGAAATTTGGAGACAATTCCACCACCCGCCCGACGACGCCTCGATCAGTCAAAACCGGAACATTTTCCACTATACCATTATTTCGGCCAACGTCAATGATCACCGACTGGTGCCACGGCCCAGGATCCCAAGCCAGAACCCTGGCCCCCACGTACTGTCCCTCGACGGTCTGTTTGAAGTCCAAAAGCTCCCTTAGTCTATCGTTAGTCAGTCTCTGTTCGGAAAGCTGGAGAATCTGCCGGGACTGCCTGTCCACCACGCGGCGCAGATTGTCGTTTTCCCGACGCAGATCAATCAGATGAAAATAGGCGACCCACAAGTTCTCGACTTTTGACGCCGCCGCGTTCATCAAAGAGCCTATCGGTCCGACCATCTCCAGAGAGGCCTGATTGACGGCGGAGTTGTTGCGGCTTCTGACCGACAAGGTCATCAGGCACACGGAGATTATCATCAGAACGACCGGAGCTATTCGTCTCCACCGGACAGACAGCATAGAGCGGCACCTCAGCCGACGTCTTTACGCAAAAAGGCCAAAAGACAGAACGCCGATCTTGATCGGCCCATGTCGGGCTGGCGTTTCCCCTGGCGAAAGAGGGTTTCCTTGAAGCTAGGGAGCCTTCGATGACGAGGCAAAAAAAATGAGAGTCTGGCCTGACCTGGCCTTGTTTTTGGCCGGCCAGGCCGGCAAGCGGCCAGGCGGGCAGGGCCGCCTGGCCAGGGTCGACTTTTGCGGGCGCCCTGATTTCAAAAAGCTTTTCTGGGGAGAATTTTTGATTTTGACGATCGCCGAAGAGATTGAAGCCATTTATGGGCGTCGGCGACAAAAAGCTAAAAACGCCGTGAGAGGTTTCGCGTCAAAAGCGGAGATAGGGGGCGTCTTCTAGAAAACGATATCCCTTTGGCTTTCGGGAACCGCCTTTAGGCTCGCCAAAAACCCTTTCGACTCGCCAAAACCCTTTTGGCTCGCCAAAATCCTCTGGCGACGAAAACCTTGGGGAATTGACGGGTCGTCCGAAAAGCCGCTTTGGCCGAAAAATCACTTGATGGCTATGTCGCGAAGGATGTCGATGCTTTCCAGAGCTTTGCCGCTGCCGATGGCCACGGTCATCAAGGGGTTGTCGGCGACGTGAATGGGCAGCTGAGTCTCTTCCCGCATGAGCTCTTTGATGCGCTTCAAAAGAGCTCCGCCGCCGGTCAGGACGATGCCTCTGGTGACGATGTCGGCGGCCAATTCCGGCGGAATTCTCTCGATGGCCTGTTTGACGGTGTTGATGATCGTGTCCAGATGCTCTTTCATGGACTTTCTGATCTCTTCCGAATCGACGGCCACCGCCATAGGCAAGGAGCTCACCGTATTGAGCCCGCGCACTTCTATGGTCTCCACCTGGTCGGACGGGTAGGCCGAACCAATCTCATGCTTGACCTTTTCGGCGGTCACTTCGCCGATGACCAGATTGTACTTCTTTCTTATGTACAAGCTGATGGCGTCATTGAGCTTGTCCCCGCCTATCCGGACCGATTTGGAGAAGACGATCCCGGACAGAGAGATGATGGCCACTTCGGTGGTGCCGCCGCCTATGTCGACGATCATGTTCGCCGCCGGTTCGGTCACCGGCATGTCCGCTCCAATGGCGGCGGCCATGGGCTCTTCGATCAGATAGACCTCGGAGGCTCCGGCTTGCTCGGCCGCTTCGCGAACCGCGTTTTTTTCGACTTGGGTTATGCCGGAAGGCACGGCCACGATGACTCTAGGCTTGAAGAGGAAATGACGGTGGGTGCGTTTGATGAAATGACGCAACATGGACTGAGTCACTTCGAAATCGGCGATGACTCCGTCCTTCATGGGCCTGATGGCTTCGATGCCGCCATGAGTGAACCCCAGCATCTTTTTGGCTTCGGCGCCGACGGCCAGGATGCTGTTCTTTCTGTTGTCTTTGCGGTCTATGGCCACCACGGAAGGCTCGGAAAGGATGACGCCTTTCCCCTTGACGTAGACCAGGGTGTTGGCTGTCCCCAGGTCGATGGCCAGATCGCTGGAAAAAAGGTTCAAAAAGCGGCGAAATATGTTCATGGAACCCACCATGGGCCGTCTGTGGACCGATCAGAATTATGGCAACGTCGAAATGGCTGCGACAAGACGCGTCAAATAAGCCGAACGCGCTTATTATAACCGTTCAGAAGAAATTTGAAAAAGACTGAATGACGCGACTGTCCTTCTCTCCGATCAAGGCTTCGTCTGGAAGCGGAAAAAAAAACAAAGCGGCCAATTTGCGGCAGGTCTTAATTCAACTAAAAAAAATGCCGCCAAAAAGGCGAAAGCCCTCCTGACGGCGCAGTCGACATCTTCCCAAAAACCCGCTCAGATCCTTTTTTGGCCTAAGTCTCCGGCGCTCTTGTCGAGAGCCGCCTGACGTCGCCAAATTTTTCCAGCCTCTTTTCGGAGCGGTTTTTCGGGGAGGCCTTTTAGAAGGGCTTTTGGCCGTTGAGGGCCTCTCATTCAACCAGGGCCGTCGCCATCCGACCAGAGGCCGCAAACGACGCGAACAGGAGGCGCCGAGCGGCGCTTCGACAGGAAAGCCCTTTTCCCCGCAAAAAAAAGGGGAAAAGGGCTGTTCGACGCTTCAGCTCTTGTCGGCTTCCCCGCCCGGCGCGTCCGAATCGACGGATTCGGAAGAGGTCGGCTCGGAAACCGCCGCTTCGGCGGAGACAGGAGCGGATTCCGTCGCGGCGGAGGCCGCTTTGGGCTGAGATCCCGAGAGAACGGCGGCCGTTTCGGCGGCGGCCTGCGTGGCCGCCTGAGACGCGGCCACGCGGCGGCTGCGGTCGGAAGGCTTGGTTTTGGTCGTGCGGCCGGCTTTGGGCTCGTCGGCTTGGACAAGAGTCAAGTAGCACATGGGAGCAGCGTCGCCCAACCTCCAGCCGGACTTGACCATTATGGTGTAGCCGCAATTGCGGGTGGCGAAGCGATCTTTGCACATCTCGAAAAGCTTGCTGACAATCTTCCGGCTTCTGATTATGGCCGAAACATGCCGCATGGCCGTCAGATCGCCGCGCTTGGCGGTGGTGACGAGCTTGTCAATCACAGGCTTCAAAGCCTTGCCCTTGGCCACCGTAGTCTTGATCTGCTCGTGCTCGAACAGGCTGGTGGCCATATTGCGAAGCATGGCTTTTCGATGGCTGGCGGTCCGGCCCAATTTTATGTTTGATTTGCGATGTCTCATCAATAATTCCTCTTGCCTGAATCGGGCCTGACGAAACCGTCAACCTTCAACCCTAACGCGAGTCCCAGATCCTCAAGGACCGCTTTAATCTCATTGAGAGATTTGCGCCCGAAATTCTTCGTTTTCAGCATCTCGGCTTCAGTCTTCTGAACCAATTCGCCGATATAGAAAATATCGGCGTTCTTCAAGCAGTTGGCCGCTCGAACCGAGAGCTCCAGTTCATCCACGGTGCGGAAAAGAGTGTCGTCAAGTCCAGCCGCGTTGCGATCGCCGTTCTCGCTGCCGCCTTCGGCCCGAGACTCCTCGCTGATGTCGATGAAAACCGACAGCTGATCCCTTAAAATGTTCGCCCCGGTGGCCACGGCTTCGGAAGGGGTGATGCTGCCGTCGGTGACGACTTCCAAAGTCAGCTTGTCATAGTCGGTTCTTTGGCCCTTGCGGGCGTTGGTCACGACGAAATTGACCTTGCGGATGGGAGAATACAGGGCGTCGACGCGTATTTCGCCGATGTTCTGATCGGCGTCGGCCGTCTTCTCGGCCGGCACGTACCCTTTGCCCGAGTCCACCACCAAAGACATGACCAATTTTCCGTTCTTGGCCAGGGTGGCGATATGACGATCTTTATTGAGCACGTCCACCGCATGATCGGTTTGGATGTCGGCGGCGGTGACGGTCTTGGGACCGACGGCTTCAAGTCTGAGGGTTCTGGGACCAGACCCGTGCAGCTTTAGCCTGACTTCCTTGAGGTTCAGGATGATGTCGCTGACGTCCTCTATGACGTTTTCCAGAGTCGTCAGCTCGTGGAGAGCATTGTCAATTTTAACGGAAACTATGGCCGCTCCCTGCAGGGAAGACAGCATGACCCGTCTCAGGGCGTTCCCGAGCGTCAGGCCAAAACCTCTTTCCAGCGGTTCGCAAACGAATTTGCCGTAGTTCTTCTGCAACTCCAGTTCGGCGACGACTGAATCCGGCTTGATCAAATCTTTCCAGTTTTTTTCCATACCCTCTCCCGATAAGGATCCAGATTAGGGTTATGCCCCATAATCAAAGGGCGGGGAGGTTCTGAGGACGGACCTCAAAACCAGGAGTTCCGTTACTTGGAATAGAGCTCGACGATGAGCTGTTCGTTGAACGACGGCGAGAGCTCTTCGCGGGCGGGCAGATCTTTCACCCGGCCCAAAAAGGCCGCCTTGTCCAGCTCCAGCCAGGAGGGCATCCCGCGACGGGCGACGGTCTCCAAAGACTCCTGAATGAGGACGATCTTGTGACTCTTTTCCCGCAAAGCGATCACGTCGCCGTTTTTGGCCAGAAAGGAAGGGATGTCGACCTTGCGGCCGTTGACCAGAAAATGCCCGTGGCAGACGAGCTGTCTGGCCTGGCTGCGGGACGAGGCGAAGCCGAGACGATAGACGATGTTGTCCAGCCGACGCTCCAAAAGGATCAGAAGGTTGGAGCCGGTGACGCCTTTTTGCCGCTCGGCCTTCTCGAACAACGAACGAAACTGCTTTTCCAAAAGCCCGTAAGAACGTTTGACTTTCTGCTTTTCCCGAAGTTGCAGACCGTAATCGGAGAGCTTCCCTCGGCGAGAGCCATGCTGACCAGGGGCCTGGTTGTGGCGCTCGAAGGAACATTTGTTGGCAAAGCAACGGTCGCCTTTGAGAAAGAGCTTGGAATTTTCCCGCCGACAAATGCGGCAGACTGCCTCGGTGTATCTGGCCACCTTTTTCTCCTACAAAATCCTTGGCATTGTGTCGGCCGCCAAGGGCGAGCGAAACAGCCGACTATCTTCAAACGAAAACGTTCGCCCTTCGTCGAAAGCCGAACCAACGCGGCTTAAAATCGGCGAACGACGAAAACCGTTTTGGCGGAGTCTCCGCCGCAGCCGGTTTCGAAAAAAAAGCCCTCAAACGCGGCGACGTTTGGGCGGACGACAGCCGTTGTGAGGAATAGGAGTCACGTCGCGGATGTTGTTGACTTGCAGACCCGAGCTCTGGAAGGCGCGCAGGGCGGCCTCGCGGCTGTTGCCCGGACCCTTGATGAAGACGTCCACCGTCCGCATGCTGTGATTGTCCAGAGCCTTTTTGGTCGCGTCCTCGACGGCCGTCTGAGCGGCGTAAGGCGTGGATTTGCGGGATCCTTTGAATCCCTGAACGCCGGCCGAAGACCAAACCAAAGTGTTGCCCTGAGGATCGGTGATGGTGACGATGGTGTTGCTGAAGGTGGAGTGAATATGCGCCACTCCGACCGGAATGATCTTCTTTTCCTTTTTTTTGCGGGTTTTGGTCCGTACTGCTTTAGCCGACATTTTCACCTCTGGAGGCCGATGATTTCTCCGACGGCGGGTTAACCGCCCTAAGACCCGGCCGCCGACATTGAATGACAGAACTTGAAACGCTTTTTGCGAGCTTTATTTTGAAGCCGTCGCCTCAAAACAAACTCCGACGACGGGGAAGGACAAACGAAAATCTTTTCGGGAAACGCCAAGGCGGGCAAGCGCCAACATTTTCGGCCGCTTCCTTCGCCGATCCTTCCCCGAACCGACTTCTCTTAGGACTTCGACGGCGGCTTCTTCTTTCCGACGACGGAACGACGAGGCCCCTTCCGAGTCCTGGCGTTGGTGTGAGTCCTCTGACCGTTGACCGGAAGACCCTTTCTATGCCGCAGACCTCTGTAACAGCCAAGATCCATCAGCCTTTTGATGTTCATCGTCGTTTCGCGGCGCAAGTCGCCTTCGACCTTGTATTCGCCGTCGATGATGCGGCGAATGCGCGTCACTTCGTCGTCGGTGAGGTTGTCGCTCTTGATGCCGAAGTCGACCCCGGCCTTGGTGAGAATAGCCTTGGCGCTGGAGCGGCCCAACCCGAAAATGTAGGTCAAGGCGATCTCGATGCGCTTCTGACGGGGCAAATCTATTCCTGAAATCCTGGGCACCTAAGAATCCTCCCTAGTTCCCCAAAAAACTGAGCCTGGATGAGGCATCCGGCAAAGGGACGAAAAAGTCGAATAAAGACGAAAAACTGCTCAACCCTGACGTTGTTTATGTTTGGGATTGCTGCAGATGACCCGCACTTGTCCAAAACGCTTTATAATCTTGCACTTCATGCACATTTTCTTGACTGAAGAGCGAACTTTCATTTTTTCACCTGATTTTCCGGTCGACCAAAAAAGCCAAAAAGGAACCGCTCGACCGCTTTTGTTGTTCCATAAACGCCGCAAACCGTCTGAGGCCAAAAGCGGCCTCAGCTTAAGGCTTCGACTATTTTCGCTTCCACCTCGGCCGGGGCGCCCAGCCCGTCGACGACCTTCAGGCTGCCCTTCTGGCGATAATACTCGGACAGGGGGGACGTCTGCTCATGATAGACGGCCAACCTTTTTTGGATGGTCGCTTCGCTGTCATCGCTTCTCTGATATATCTCGCCGCCGCATTTCGGACATTTGAGATCCGCCGGGGGAGGCGAATTGGTCATGTGCCAGCCCGCGCCGCAGATGCGGCAGACCCGTCGGCCGGAAAGCCTCTTCAAAAGCTCGGCGTCGGGAACTTCCAACAAGAGGCAGGCGTCCACCTTGCTGTTTTGGGCCTGCAAAAAAACGGTCAAGGCTTCGGCCTGCGCCGCCGTTCTGGGAAAGCCGTCCAAAAGGGCGCCGGATTTGACCACGTCGGGCTTGCCGAGGCGATCCGCCACCAGCCTTAAGACCAAATCGTCAGGCACCAGATAGCCTTGAGCCATATACTCTTTGGCTTCCAGCCCCAAAGGCGTGCCCGCCTCCAAATTGGCGCGAAAGATGTCCCCAGTGGAAATGTGGGGAAAGCCGAACCGTTTGACCAGAGCCGAAGCCTGCGTGCCTTTGCCGGCGCCTGGGGGGCCCAACAGAATTACTATCATGCCATACCCCGATTTATTTTTTTTGCCGCGCTTGTCAGCCTTCTTTAGGCCATAAAGCGATCTGCAATTATTGCCGATTTTATTCTGCTTGTCAAGAAAAAACCGACTGCGGACTTTCGGACGCTAGAGGCGCCGACGCGGCTGTATCCGCCCCAAGCCGCTCATGCCCTTCTTTAAAATGCCTTCATACTGATGAGACAAAAGATGCGACTGGATCTGACCGATGGTGTCCAGAGCGACGCCGACGACGATCAAAAGGGCCGTGCCGCCGAAATAGAAATCCACCTTAAAGTAGCTGGTGATGAAGTTGGGCATCAGACAGATGAAGGAAACGTAGGCCGCTCCCCACAGGGTCAGACGGGTGAGCACCTTGTCCAAGTATTCGGCCGTCTTCGGCCCGGGACGGACTCCCGGAACGAAACCGCCGTGCTTTTTCATGTTTTCGGCCACGTCTTCGGGATTGAACTGAACCCCGGTGTAAAAATAACAGAAAAAGACGATCAAGGCGACGTAAACGGTGTTGTAGAGCCAGTTGTTCTGCATGGTCAGGCGATCCAAAAGCGGCAGATCGATGAACTGACCTAAAGTCGCCGGAAACATGATCAGCGAACTGGCGAAAATCGGCGGAATGACGCCGGCCGGATTCAGCTTCAAGGGCAGATGCGTGCTTCTGCCGCCCATCAGCTTTCGGCCGACCACTCTCTGAGCGTATTGAACGGGGATGCGCCTCTGGGCTCGTTCGCAGAAAACCACCCCGGCGATGATCAAAATGATGCCGGCCCCCAAAACGGCCATGCGCAAAACCGACTGCTCGTCGCTGGACAGACCGCTGAAGACCCCGCCGATGGCCGAAGGAAGCCCTTCGACGATGCCGGCGAAAATGATGATCGAAATCCCGTTGCCGATGCCCCGCTCGGTTATCTGCTCGCCCAGCCACATGATGAAGCAGGTTCCGGCCGCCAAAGTGATCATGGTCATGAGCCGGAAGCTTAGACCGGGAACCAAAACCACCGAATGAGAGCCGTCCATGCTCATGCGCTCTAAGCCGACGGCCAGCATGAACCCCTGAAACAAGGACAGACCCACCGTCAAATAACGCGAGTACTGGGTCAGTTTTCGACGGCCTTCCTGACCGCCCTCTTTTTTCAGTCGTCCCAAGGTCGGCCAGACGACGGTCAACAGCTCCACTATGATCGAGGCGGAGATGTAGGGCATGATGCCCATGGCGAAGATGGAGAACTGGGACAGCGCCCGACCGGAAAACATGTCGAAAAGACCCAGCAAGGTCCCTTCAAAACGAGCGAAGAACTGCTGCAGGGCTTCCGTGTCCACCCCCGGGGTGGGGATGTGAACGCCTACCCGGTACACAGCCAGAAGAGCCAGCAGATACATTATCCGCCTGAATAATTCGTTTGAGTGGCCGGTGTTTGAGGTGTTTCCTTGCAATGGTCTTCCCTTTGGGGCGAAGCCCCAGATTCTTAAAGAGTGAGGATCTCGACCAGACCGCCGACCTTGGTCACTTTGTCGACGGCCGCCTGGGAAGCCGCCTGAACCTTGATGGTCAGCTTGTTCTCGACAAGACCGTCGCCCAAAAGCTTGACCGCCAGACCTTGATGACGAATGAGGCCGACCGCTTCCAAAGCTTCGGCGTCAATGACGCTTCCTTCGGCGAAATTGTTCAGATCGCCCACGTTGACCACGGCGAAGACCTTTTTGAAGATGTTGGTGAAGCCGCGCTTAGGCAGTCTTCTCTGCAAAGGCATCTGCCCGCCTTCGAACCCCGGACGAACGCCGCCGCCGCTCCTGGACTTCTGGCCCTTATGGCCGCGACCGGAAGTCTTGCCCAGTCCCGAGCCTTCTCCGCGGCCGACTCTTTTGCGTCTATGCTTCGAGCCCGGCAGCGGGCCCAGTTCATGGAGCTTCATGACGATGCCTCCTCTTCAACCTTCACTAAATAACAGACCTGATTGACCATGCCGCGAATGGCCGGGGTGTCTTTCTTGACGACGCTGTGGCCGATGCGTCTGAGACCAAGGGCCTTGACGGTGCGCCTATGGGCGGGAATGCGCCCTATGATGCTCTTTATCTGCGTTATCTTGATTTCTTTGTCCATGGAAAAGCTCCATATTGAGGCTATAAAACCAGGGAAGACAAAAACCGGCCGCGCCGAGGCGGCAGATTCGAAAGCGTCTCTAGGAACGCTCTTCGCCAAGTTGGACGCCGTCTCTTTGCGCCTGACCGCCCCCGCCGCGCAAACGCGCCGGAGGCCCGCGAAAGAGCGACGGAACCGACTCTTTTTCGAGACCGCTCATCGGCTCGGCGAGACGATGAAGGGGGCGAAACGACCTAAAAAGGCCGTCAGACCTTCAATCTCTCCAGGGGAACTCCCCTCTCCCTGGCCACGGTCCGGCCCAGCTTCATCTTGCTGAGGGCGTCGATGGTGGCCCTGACCACGTTATGGGGGTTGTTGGAGCCCAGAACCTTGGTCAAAATGTCCTTGACTCCAGCCGCCTCGACCACGGCCCGAACCGAGCCGCCGGCGATGACGCCCGTTCCTTTGGCGGCGGGCTTCAAAAGAACCGAACCGCTTCCGCAATTGCCGATGACCTGATGCGGCACCGTCGTTCCAGCCAGATCAACGTGGACAAGGCTCTTTTTAGCCTTCTCCATGCCTTTTCGGATGGCCTCAGGCACCTCGCTGGCTTTGCCCAGGCCGAAACCGACCTTGCCGCGACCGTCTCCGACGACGACTATGGCCGAAAAGGAAAATCTCCGGCCGCCTTTGACCACCTTGGCCACTCGATTGACATGGACGACCTTGTCTATAAGGTCCTGCTCTTCCACTTCAGGTCGATACACGCTTCACTCCCCCGGTGCTGGCTAAAATTGAAGGCCGGCTTCGCGGGCGCCCTCGGAGAGGGCTTTGACCCGGCCATGATACAGAAAACCGTTGCGATCGAAAACAACCTTGTCCACGCCTTTTTCTTTGGCCGCCAGAGCCAGGCTCTTGCCCACCTCGGTCGCCTGCTGAGTCTTCTTCAGACCAGCCAGCTTTTCCTTTACCGCCGGGGTGAGGGTTGAGACGGCCGCCAAAGTCACCCCTTTGGCGTCGTCGATGATTTGGGCGTATATATGCGTCGCCGAGCGGAAAACGCACAGTCTGGGACACGTCTCGGTCCCCCGGACCCTCTTGCGAACCCTGGCTTGTCTGCGCTGGCGGGCCAGTTGGCGAATATTCTCTTTACCCATGCGTCACCTCAAAACGATCGAGCTTCTCGATCCGTTCCGCTATTATTATTGTCCGCCGCCTATGGAACCGTCGCCAAGCGAGGGCGACCGCGACAAACTCGCAAATAATCCCGAATGTCCGGCTTACTTGCCGGCTTTTCCTCCGGCCTTGCCGACCTTCTGACGAATGACCTCGCCCTCGAACCTGATGCCTTTGCCTTTGTAAGGTTCAGGCTTGCGATAGGCTCTGATTCTGGCCGCCGTAAGACCAAGAAGCTCCTTGTCCGCGCTCTTTAGGGCGAACTTGGTCGCCGACTTGGGCTCCAGAACGACTTCGACGCCCTCAGGCACCTTGAAGAGGACCGGGTTGGAGAAACCAAGACTGAGCTTCAGAGTCTGAGGATCCGTCAACTCCACCTTGTAGCCTACGCCGACCAGCTCCATTTTTTTGCTGAAGCCGGCCGTCACGCCTAGAACCATGTTGTTCACCAGCGTCCGGGTCAGACCCCAAATGGCCCAGCCGTCCTTGCCCTCGACCTTGGGCTTGACGACGACTTCGGTCGCCGTGACGATCAGATCCACGCTGGGATGCAGAGTCCGGGCGAGGGTAACTTTGCCCTGACTCACCTTGACCACCGGCTCCCGCCAGTCGATCTTGACATCCTTGGGCAGAGCTATGGGCATTTTGCCGATTCTGGACATTTAATCACCTATAAACATGAGGCCGCCGACGGCCAGTTGTTGTCTTTCGAAACTTCGCCGGCCGGAAGGTCGGCGCGGCCGGCTGCAAATCATCGCCAAAGAAGCGTCTTTCGCCGTTCGACCTCGCCTGGCCAAAGGGGCGGACGAACTGAAGGGGCCAGTCATTAAGGAGCCAGTCCCTTTGGGGGGGCCAGTCCTCCAAAGTCCTTTTCGGGCCGGCTTTCGAAAGCCGGAACCGAGAAGCGGCCGCTCCCATGAAGACGGCCGAACGATCAGGCCGGAAGGAGACCCGGTCAAGCCGATCGGGCCGCGTTCCGTCAAAGCCGTCTTCGCGAAAACTACCAGATCTGACAAAGACTCTCGCCGCCGATGTTGTTGCGTCTGGCCTCTTTATCCGTCATGACCCCGCGAGAGGTCGAGACGATGAGAACGCCAAGGCCGGAAAGCACGGGCTTTATGTCCTGCGACTTTTGATAGACGCGACGCCCGGGCTTGGACACTCTTTGCAGGCCGTTGATGACCGGCGTGTTGCGGTCGGTGTACTTTAGAAAAATCTTTATCTGGCCTTGCTTGTTGTCGCGACTGACCTTGAAATTCTTTATGAAGCCTTCATCCTTAAGGATCCGAACGATCGCCACTTTCAGTCTGGAAGCGGGCACCTCCACCCGGTCGTGACGGGCGGTCAGAGCGTTGCGGATGCGAGTCAGCAAATCGGCTATGGGATCGGTCATGGTCATCAGAAAACTCTCGCAAATTCGCCCGACGAATAGTTCAAGCGAATATTTTTAGACCCAAAAAAAAACGGGTTTTATTTCGTTCGCCGGCTTTCGCTCACCAGCTGGCTTTAACCACGCCGGGGATCTCGCCGGCCAAGGCCAAATTGCGAAAACAGATCCGGCAGAGGTTGAACTTTCTCAGGTAAGCGCGGGGACGACCGCAAATGGGGCAACGATGATAAGCTCTGGTAGAGAACTTAGCCGGTCTGGCCGCTTTGGCGATCAGGGATGTTTTAGCCATCGGCTCAACTCCTTATATGATTGTCAGAAAAATAGAGCTCAGTGGGCCTGGCCGGGCTTCCGGAAAGGCATGCCCAGCTCGGTCAGCAGGTATCGGGCCTCGTCGTCCGTCTTGGCGGTGGTGACGATGGAGATGTTCAAGCCCTTTATCTTGTCGATCTTGTCGTAATCGACTTCAGGGAAAATTATGTGCTCTTTGAGGCCGAGGGTGTAATTGCCGCGGCCGTCAAAGGCCTTGGGGCTGACTCCGCGGAAGTCGCGGACGCGGGGAAGGACTATGTTTATGAGCTTGTCCAGAAAAAATTGCATCTTCTGACGGCGCAAAGTCACCATGACGCCGATGGACATGCCTTCGCGCAGCTTGAAGGCGGCGATGGAGCGGCGAGCTTTGGTGATCACGGCCTTCTGGCCGCTGATGGCGGTCAATTCGGCTACGGCGCTGTCCAAGATCTTGTTGTTCTGAATGGCCTCGCCTAGACCCATATTCAAGGTGACCTTGGAGATCTTGGGCACCTCGTTGACGTTTCCGTAATTGAACTGTTTGATGAGCTTGGGGACTACGACCGAATCGTAGAGTTCCTTGAATCTGGACATTGTCTTCCTCGCTGAAGCGGCCGCCTGGACGGGCAGGCGTCCCTTCGGGAGCTCCCGATGGACTTTAAGGCCTTTTGGTTCGCCAAAGAAACGATCTTTGCCTCGTTCTCTTTTGGCTCGTATTTTTCAAGGCGGCTCATGAGCGCCGTTTTCGGACTGGCCCGCTCTTGCCGACCCGCTTTTGCCGGCCCGCTCTTTTCGTCAGTTTGGGACAATAAAGGCCAAAACCGGCGCGACCCAAAAAACGTCTCTCAATCGTCGATGGGCGCGTCGCAACGCTTGCAGATGCGGATCTTCTTGCGGTTCTTGTCGACGACCTGCTCGGGAGCCAAAATCTTGTAAGCGACTTTGGTGGGCTTCAAGCACTTGGGGCAGACCAAAGCCACGTTGGAGACGTGAATGGAACCCTCGGACTTGAGTCTTCCGCCGGTCTGACCAGTGTTCGGATTGGGCTTGACGTGACGAGTGAGCATGTTGACGCCTTCGATGATCACCCGGGCTCTGCTGGTCAAAATCTTCTGGAGATTCCCTATTTTGTCTTTTTCTTTGCCGGTCATGACTTGCAGACGATCGCCTTTTTTGAAACGGCAGATCTTGACCAAGTCCGGATTGGGCATCTTGACTTTGCGGTTGAATAACGATGCGGCCATTAGATCACCTCCGGGGCCAAGGAAACGATTTTCATGAAACGTCGGCTCCGAAGCTCGCGGGCGACCGGGCCGAAGATGCGGGTGCCCACCGGTTCCCTGGCGTTGTTTATCAAAACGGCGGAATTGTCGTCAAACTTGATGAACGACCCGTCCTGCCGCCCCACTTCCTTGGCTGTTCTAACCACCACCGCTTTGAACTTGTCGCCCTTTTTGACCTTGGATCCCGGCAAAGCCTCCTTGACGGACACGACGATGACGTCCCCCAAAGAAGCGTAGCGACGACGGCTTCCGCCAAGCACCTTTATGCAATAGACCTGTTTGGCCCCTGAATTGTCGGCTACAGTCAATCTGGTTTCCGGCTGTATCATAGTAATCCGCTGCCGCAACTTTCGATTTGGCTCGCGACGGAGCCAAAATCAACCGCTGGCGATAGCGGCCTCCTTTCATATAAATCCCTCGGAAGTCGCAGGCCGCGAGCCCGGCGAAAGCGCCGAGAATTGCCTGTCTCACGGGGACGGGACGCCCTCGCCGAAACTTGGCGAGGAAAAACGTTTTTATAACTTTCTTATGGCCGCATGCCTTTGGCGGGCTGCCATAAAAAAGACAGAAGGGGCCGAAAGCCCGAAAGCTTAAGCCTGGCGAGCCAAAATTTTGGTCAGGCGCCAGCGTTTCAGCCGAGAAATGGGCCTGGACTGGATTATCTCCACGGTGTCCCCCATACGGGCCGAATTCTGTTCGTCGTGAGCCATGAACTTTGACCTGCGGCGGATATATTTCTTATAAACGGGATGCTTGACAAGACGATTCACGAGGACGACGACCGTCTTTTCCATCTTGTCCGAGATCACCACGCCGGTTATCTTCTGGTTGGTGCGCCTGATGCCTTCCACGGTTTACCCCTCTGTGACGTCTATGGAGGTTTTTTTCGACTGGCTCGTCTTTTCGGCGATGATCGTCTTTATGCGAGCAATGTCTTTCCTGGTCTTGACGATGTCGCTGGCTCTGCTCGGGCCTTTGCTGGCCCGGCCTTGCAGTCTCATGTTGAACAGCGATATCGACAAGTCGCGAACCTTCTCTTCCAGGGCTTTGACGTCAAATTCCCTGATTTCATCTGGTCTCACAGTATCTCACCTCTGACGATAAAACGAGTGGCGAAGGGCAATTTGTTGGCCGCCAGACGAATGGCTTCCCTGGCCACAGCCTCGGGGACGCCGTCCATCTCGAACACCACTCGACCGGGCTTGATCAAAGCCACCCAGCCTTCGGGAGCCCCCTTGCCTTTGCCCATGCGGGTTTCAGCAGGTTTCTTGCAAACTGGCTTGTCCGGGAAAACCCGGATCCACAATTGACCGCCGCGCTTGACGTGGCGATTGATGGCCACGCGGCCGGCCTCAATCTGCTGGGCGGTCATGTAGCCGCGGCTTAGGGCCTGCAAGCCGAAGCGCCCGAAGTCCAAACTGGCCCCGCCTTTGGCCTGGCCGCCCCAGCGGCCTTTTTGTTGCTTGCGGTACTTTGTTCTTTTGGGGGACAACATGGTTATGGTCTCTCTGTCTTACGAACCGATTATTCATTCGGCTCGCCTTGGTTCTCCCGAACCGGATTCAATCCGGTCCCAGGCGATTCAAAGCGTTCGGTCAGCGTCGCGCTCAGATTTTTTCGGGCTTGTTCGGGTTGAAAGTCAGGCCCTTGAAAATATGCACCTTGACCCCGATGATGCCGTAGGTCGTCTTGGCTTCGGCGAAACCGTAATCCACGTCAGCCCGAAGGGTGTGCAGAGGAACGCGGCCTTCGCGGTACCATTCCCGGCGGGCCATTTCCGCTCCGCCCAAGCGCCCGGCGCAGTGAATCTTGATTCCCTGAGCCCCGAACTTGAAGGCCAACGACATGCATTTTTTCATGGCCCGTCTGAAGGCCACCCGGCGCTGCAGCTGCTGGGCGACGTTTTCAGCCACCAACTGAGCCGAAATTTCAGCTTTGCGCACTTCGCGGATGTCTATAAGCACTTCCCGTTGATTCTTCTTTTCGCCGGCCGGAGCCGTCTCGCCTTGATGGTCGTTTTGTTCGGTCTCCCGCTTGGCCGGCGCCATCTTCAGAAGAAGCTTCTCCAGATCCTTGCGCAGGTTCTCGATCTCCGCGCCTTTCTTGCCGATGACGATGCCGGGTTTGGCGGTGTGAATGCACAGCTTGACTTTGGAGCCGAAGCGCTCGATCTCTATTAGGGCCACGCCGGCCAATTCAAGCTTCTTTTTCACGTAGTCGCGGATCTTCTTGTCCTCGACCACGAATTGGCCGTAATCGCGACGCACGTACCAGCGAGAGCTCCAAGATTTGCTATATCCCAGCCTGAAGCCCAAAGGATGTGTTTTCTGACCCAAGTTGTCCTCCAAATGATCTGTTCGCCCTGGACGATTTTTGGACTGTCGGCCAGACAGGCCGCAGTGGCGAAGAGATTTACAGTTTCTCTTCGACGATGACGGTTATATGGCACATGCGCTTCAAAATGGGTTTGGCCATGCCGTGGGAGACTGGGTGCATGCGCTTGAGCATCGGCCCCCGATCAACGAATATCTTGTCGACGACCAGAAGATCGACGTCCTTGTTCTTCTTTTCGGCGTTCTGCACGGCGCTCATCAGAACCTGCAAAAGACGCTTGCAGTTCTGAGACGGGGAAATCCTCAGCATGGCGATGGCCGTTTCGGCGCTCTTGCCTTTGACCATATTGGCCGCCAGCCGAACCTTGTCCGGACAAGCCCTGACGAACTTGGACGTGGCCCGAGTGATCTGCTTGCGCGCCAGCTTCTTGGCTATTTTCAATTCATGCCTTTTGAAAGTCATGAGCTATATCTCCTCGACCCGATGCGGCCTACTTTTTACCCTTTTTGACCTTCTTGTCAGCGGCGTGGCTGTAAAAGGTCCGGGTAGGGGAAAACTCGCCCAGCTTGTGACCGACCATATTTTCCGTCACGAACACGGGGATGAACTTTTTGCCGTTATGAACCGCAAAGGTCAAACCCACCATATCGGGCAGGATTGTCGAACGACGAGACCAGGTCTTGATGACCCGGCGATCGCCGGCCTCGACAGCCGCCATCGTTTTGGCTAACACGTGGCTGTCGACGAAGGGTCCTTTTTTTACGCTGCGTGGCATGTGGGCCTTCCTTCAAATTATTCTTGACGACGTTGACGTCTTCCCCTGACGGGCGTCGGGACATTCCGGCTTTTGGTCGCCGGAAACTTTGGACTCCAGACTTTTTCGCGGGCTCCCGACCGCAAGGAGACTGCCGCGTCGCCTTTGCGCGGGCGAACGCGGCCTGCCCTGCCGCTTTGACTCGAAAATCCGCCGCGAGATCGGCTCCAAAACGCGAGGTCGCGCTTCGACGAAGTGTTTTCGACTCTTTATTCCGCTGTCACTTTTTGTTGCGCCGCTTGACGATGAACTTGTCAGACGGCTTGCCTTTCTTGCGGGTTTTGAAGCCTTTCGTCGGCATGCCCCAAGGAGAGACAGGATGCCGACCGCCGGAGCTTCGTCCTTCGCCGCCGCCCAAGGGGTGATCGACGGGGTTCATGGCCACGCCTCTCACGTGAGGACGACGGCCCAAATACCGCGAACGGCCGGCCTTGCCCAAAGAGACGCTGTTGTGGTCGGAGTTGCCCACCTGTCCGATGGTCGCCCGGCAAACGTCCAAAACCAGACGCATCTCGCCTGACGGCAGCTTCAGAAGCGCGTATTTTCCCTCTTTGGCCATAAGCTGAGCGTAGTTGCCGGCCCCGCGAGCCAATTGGCCGCCTTTGCCAGGTTTGAGCTCGACGTTGTGAATCAGGGTGCCTAAGGGGATGAGTTTCAGAGGGAGGGAGTTTCCAGGCTTGATGTCGGCGGTGTCGGAAGAGACGACGACGTCGTTCACTTTTAAATGCTGCGGGGCCAAAATGTAGCGTTTTTCCCCGTCGTAATAGAACAACAGGGCAATTCGGGCCCCTCTGTTGGGGTCATATTCTATCGTGGCCACTCTGGCCGGCACTTCCAACTTGTTGCGCTTGAAATCGATGATTCTGTATTGGCGCTTATGTCCGCCGCCTCTGAATCTGGAAGTGATCCGACCGACGTTGTTCCGGCCTCCGGTGGAGGGCTTGGGCCGAAGAAGGGATTTCTCCGGCACGACCGAGGTGATCTCCTCGAAGGTCGGATACGACTGAGCCCTGCGGCCAGGCGAGGTTGGTTTTACTTCTTTGACAGGCATGAGCTATCCTTATCGCTTTTTGGTCTGACTGAAAACCCGCACATTTTGTCGAGGAACTGAACCTAGAAATTCATGTCGGTTCATGGGGAGTTCCAAAACTATAGGATCATTAACCTTCAAAGGTATCGATCTTGGCCCCTTTGACCAAAGTGACGATCGCCTTTTTCCAATCGGGCTTGTAGCCCTTGTAACGGCCCAGACGCCTCATATGGCCTTTGACGTTCATGGTTCTGACTTTCAGAACCTTGTTCTTCAAATCGAAAGCCTCTTCCACGGCCTTGGCTATTTCGATCTTGTTGGCGTCCCTGGCCACTTCGAAGGTGTACTGGTTGAACTTGTCGACGCTTTGGCTGGTCCGCTCGGTGAGCAGGGCCTGAACGAGAACGTTGTAATATTCTTTCACCTTGACAACCTCGCCTCTATGGCCGCCAGACTGTCTTTCAGAATGACCAGCCGATCATGTTTGAGCAAATCATAACAGTTGAGGCCGTCGACCCGCAGAATCTTGACGTCGGTCAGGTTGCGGCTGGAAAGCTCGAGGGTGCGGTCCGGCTCCGGAGTGACCACCACGGCTTTGGACAGGCCCAAGGTCCGCATGTGACCAAGAAAGGTTTTCGTCTTCACTTCCGTCATGGCCAGATTGTCCAGAACCATAAGCTCCTTGTCGTGGAGTTTGGCGGACAAGACGACCTTCAAGGCCTGACGGCGAATCTGAGCCGGCGGACGCCAGGAGAAGTCTCTAGGCTTCGGACCGAAAATGGTCCCGCCGCCGCGCCACAAAGGCGACCGTCTGGAGCCGGCTCTGGCCCGACCGGTCTTCTTCTGCTTATAAGGCTTGCGGGTCGAGTAGGCCACTTCTCCGCGAGTCTTGGTGCAGGCGGTTCCGGCCCGTCGGGAGTGCAGCTGAGCGGTGACCACCTCATGGACGAGATGAGGCCTGATCTCCACGTCATAAATATGATCCGGCAATTCGATCTCGCCGACCTTTTCGTTGTTTAGATTTATCACATCGACTAAAGGCATCTTCGACTCCCTTTTCGGGCGGAAACAATCGGCCGACTAGTTTTTCCGCAGATATACCAAGCCGCCGTTCGGTCCGGGAACGGCTCCTCTGACCAGGATGACTCCGTATTCTGGTCTGACGTCGACCACGACGAGATTTTTCACCGTCGTTCTGGCCGCTCCGTAATGACCCGACATGCGCTTGCCCGGAAACACCCGGCTCGGATCCGAAGAGCAGCCGATGGAACCGGGTCCTCTTGGGGTCAGACAACCGTGAGTGGCCCGGCCGCCATGAAAGCCGTGACGCTTCATGACGCCGGCGTAACCGCGGCCCTTGCTGGTGCCGGTCACGGAAATCTTTTCTCCGGTCTGGAAGATCTCCAAAGTGACCTGTTCGCCGAGAACCAGCGGGGCGGCCCCTTTGGTCACGTCGAACTCTTTAAGAATCCTGTAGCCGTTCACGGACAGGCTGGCTTTGGCGTGACCGAGTTCCGGCTTGTTGGGGTGGCGCTTCTGACCATAACCCAATTGGACGGCCTCATAGCCGTCTCTCTCCATAGTCTTCAACTGAGCCACTCTGGCGGGACCAGCTTCGATGACCGTCACCGGAACGGAAATGCCTTCCGATTGAAACAGACGGGTCATGCCCAGTTTTTTGCCGATAAGTCCCTTGCTCACAGTTTCAGCTCCACATCGACGCCTCCAGACAGATCGAGCTTCATCAGCGCCTCGACTGTCTGCGGCGTGGGTTCGAGAATGTCCAAAAGCCGCTTGTGAGTGCGGATTTCGAAGTGTTCCCGGCTTTTTTTGTCCACATGCGGCGAACGAAGAACGCAAGTCCGGCCAATGGTGGTCGGCAGCGGCACAGGTCCGGCCACCCTAGCGCCCGTGCGCTTCGCCGTCTCGACTATTTCTTGAGTCGAACTGTCCAATAGCTTGTGGTCATAAGCCCTAAGGCGGATTCGGATTTTCTGGTTGTTGAGCATCTTTTATCTTCCTGGACCAAAGGGGCGGCCCTTAGAGGAGGCAGCCTCCGTCGGTCAGAGGCCAATTCAAAGGAAAATAGCCTGAAAAAATCTCAAGAGCCAAGGCGCCCCGAAAACGAGGGACGCCCTTTTGGGAAGCTTTTTTTAACTTTTGGTCAGGTCGGCCGCGAACGCGCCCGGCCTGACCGAAAAGCCCCTAAAACTACTCGATGATCTCCGAGATGACTCCGGCCCCGACAGTCCGTCCGCCTTCGCGGATGGCGAAGCGAAGCTCCTTTTCCATGGCGATGGGCATGATCAGACTGATGGTGAAGGTGACGTT
>JAIRTO010000068.1 GCA_031254895.1 Deltaproteobacteria bacterium | reverse complement strand
CCAGATTGAGTTTGTCCTTGCTTTCAGGAACCAGTAGTTCGCTCATAATTTGACTCTCACATAGGCTAAATAAATAAAATAGATATTATGAATTAGAAATTAAAGCTAAATTAAATATTTTAGAAATATAAAATACATTTAAAGCGTAAAAAGGTATTGTCCATATAAGCTGATGGAAGATAAATTACTAAAATAATAAAATGTTTTATGGATCAAGAACATTAATATATGGAAAGCGAAAAAAGGCTTAGACGATGTCAAGGTCGAAAAGCTATATGTTTGGCTTTGATTGTTTCGAGTTTGAAAGCCTTAGACCCGCCTGAAAGGAACATGACGAGGAAGACGGCCTTCGCCTAAAAAGCGTGAAAGGAGCTGCTTTTGGACGGCTCGTTAAAAAAGAACGAACTCATTTGTTATTTTTGAGCGTCATATAACTATAAAACTGTCCGCAGTTTATTGCAAGAGCTCTAAAGCCGCTTTGAAAATGCCCGCTGAATCCAGGTTCATTAGAGTTCTCTGTTGGCTTTGGTTGGCGTGGAGGACAGGGGCGTCTCCAAGCCCCAGTCCTTTGACGCGGATCGGCTTGTCCGTTTTTAAGGCGCAGATTTGCTCGCAGACGGCCCCGTAGAGACCGCCGATGAGCGAATTATCCTCGGCGGCGAGAACAAAGCCGGTTTTGGCCGCCATTTCCGCGACTCTCGCGTCGAAGGGCTTGACGAACCTCATGTTCGCGACCATGGCTTCCACATTTCGTTCGCTGAGTCTCTCGGCCGCTTCCATGGCGGGCCACACGGTCTGTCCGATGGCCAGAATGGCCAGATCCCGACCTTCCCGCATGATTTCCGCTTTGCCTGTCTCCAGAGGCGTCGCGGTTTGGACTGGCCGCTCCGTCACCGGTCCTCTCGGGTAGCGGATCGCCGACGGTCCGGGAAGAGTCAGGGCCAGCTCCAGCATGGCGACCATTTCGTGTTCGTCTCTCGGAGCCATGACGGTGAAATTGGGCAACATCCGCAGATAGCTCAAGTCCAGACCGCCATGGTGAGTCGGTCCGTCTTCTCCGACCAGTCCGGCCCGATCGATGGCCAGAACGACGGGCAGATTTTGCAGGGCCACGTCGTGAAAGAGCTGGTCGAAGGATCTTTGCAGAAAGGTCGATTATAAGGCGACGACCGGTCTTAGGCCCGCCGCCGCCAGTCCAGCGGCGACGGTGACCGCATGCAGCTCGGCTATTCCCACGTCGAAAGCTCTGTCGGGAAAGCGGGCGAAAAAGGGATCCAAACCGGTTCCCTGACTCATGGCGGCGGTGACGGCGGTGATCCGCTCGTCTTTTTCGGCGGCGTAGAGAAGAAAGGAGCCGAAGACGTCAGTGTAGTTCTTGGCGGCTATCGGCGGTCCGCCGGAGACCTTCTGCGGGGGCAGGCCGTCGTGAAGATCTATTTTCGAGCGTCCCACTCCGTGAAAAGCCAGGGGATTTTCTTCGGCCGGGGCGAAGCCCTTGCCTTTGGTGGTCACGACGTGCAGGAGAACTGGCTGGTTGAAGTTCTTCATCTGTTTGAAGGCGTCGACCAGTTTGCCGAGATCGTGTCCGTCGAGGGGACCAATATATTTGAAGCCAAAGGCGGCCAGAAAGGACGTCGGCGAGACCAGAAAAGCTTTCAGCGACTCTTCCGCCAATTGAAAGCGTTTGATCAGACGTCGGCCTTTCTGGGGCATGATTCTTTCCAAAATGCTCTTCACTTTCTGCCTGAGAAGAATATGCTCGTGCGTGGTGAGCTTGAGGGAAAGATACTGACATATCGCCCCGACGTTGGGGCTGATGGACATGCGGTTGTCGTTGTAGACGACCAGCAAGTTTTTTTGCATGCCTCCCGCATGGTTCATGGCTTCCAGCGACATGCCTCCGGTCAGGGCTCCGTCGCCTATTACGGCTATCACGGAATGCTTTTTGTCCAAAAGATCTCTGCCGGCCGCCAAGCCTAAGGCGGCGGAGATCGAAGTTGAGGCGTGGCCGGCGTTGAAGACGTCGTACGGACTTTCCTCGCGCCGCAAAAAGCCGGATATGCCTCCAGCCTGCCTCAAGGTGGAGAAATTTTCGGCTCGGCCGGTCAACATTTTGTGGGCGTAAGCCTGGTGGCCGACGTCGAAGACGATCTGATCCTGAGGAGCTTCAAAGACGTAATGCAAGGCGAGGACGAGTTCCACCGCTCCTAGCGATGAAGCCAGGTGACCGCCGTTCTGACTGACCACCTTGATCATCTCCGAACGTATTTCTTCAGCCAGGACTTCCAGATCTTTCAAGTTGAACTCTTTCAAGTCGGCTGGCGTATGGATGTTCGAGAGCAGGTTCATTTTTTAAATTCCTAAAAGGCCAAAGACAGATCGCCGGACTATCGAGTTCGGCCGATTATCGAGCCTAAGAGCCAGCTAAGCTTGGCTGAATTGAACTCGGCGGTGTCATGAATGGCTTTTTTAATCAATTTTCTGGCCAAATATGCCGCCTTGTCTTGATCCATCACGACCAAGGCCGTGGCCTTTCGCTTTTTCTCGTCAGTGCCGACGTTTTTGCCCATAATTTCCGGATCGCCGGTTTGGTTGAGCAAATCGTCGGTTATCTGAAAGGCCAGCCCCGCGTGCTGACCTATCTGGTTAAGGCTCTCGGCCGTTTCTTTGTCGGCTCCGCCCAGAGAAGCGCCTATGGCCATTGAGGCCCCAATGAGGCAGCCAGTTTTGCGGATCTCCATATTCAGCACGTCGTCAAAATCCGGAACCGAGCCCTCGAAGGCCAGATCCATGGCTTGGCCGCCGGCCATGCCGACGGCGCCAATGGCTTGGGCCAAAAAAACCAAAGCTTGATTTTTCCTTTTTGGATCATCGGGCCCGGCCATCTCTTTTTTCGAAACTTGGCCGTTGGCCAGGGTCTCGAAAGCCAGCGACTGCAAGGCGTCGCCGGCAAGTATGGCGGTGGCTTCGCCGAAGACGAGATGGCAGGTCGGACGGCCTCTTCTAAGTTCGTCGTCGTCCAGAGCCGGCAAATCGTCATGAATGAGCGAGTAGGCGTGAATCAGTTCGACGGCCAGGGCGCCGGGCATGGCCCAATAATCCTTCCCGCCGACGGCTTCGGCGCAGGCCAGAGCAATAAGAGCCCTAAAGCGCTTTCCTCCGCCGTCTATGACGTAGTGCATAGCTTTAAGGAGCCTGACGATTTCGTCTGGTTCAACATATGGCTGAACCAATATGGCTGATTTCAGCTCCTCGTTGATGTCGGCGATCCTTTGCGCTTTCCAGCCCAACAAATTTCTGCTATTCGCCATCGTCGTCCTCGTCATCGTCGTCCTCGTCATACTTGTCATCCTCGTCCGCGCCGTCATAGCCGGCTAGAGGAGAGGTTTCAAGTTCGCCTTTGATCCCTTTGGACAGTTTTTCCAGCCGAGCCTCGGCGGCGGCCAATTTGTCGGCTAGAGCGCGGCCGAGGGCCACGCCTTGCTCGTAACTCGCGATGGCCTCGTCGAGACTGAAATCAGGCTGTCCCAAAGAATCGACTATTTTTTGAAGCTTCTCCAAGCCGGCTTCGAAAGAATCAGGGTTCTCGGCGTTTTTGACTTTTACGGACATTGCATCTCCTGACGTCCTAGAGAAAAAGAGAAATAAAGCGAGGGGCCAGTTTTTTTTCGCCTGTCGTTCTCGGCTGGGCCGGACGGGCGCGAAGCGCGTTCCCTTCGTTTTGAGACCAGGGCCGGAACTTGAAAGGGCGACGCGCAAATGGCGTCATGGCCGGCGAGACTCGAAAAAAGCCGTCGGCAATTGTTTTGCGGCCATGACGGCAAGGCCTCGAACGAAATATGCGCTTGAGACGAGTAGACGACAAGCTTCCGGCTGGAAACCAGAATTGACGACAGAAACTAATGATATATCCATATCAGGGCAATGGCAACTTTTTTGACCACTTTTTTTGTCGGAGGATGATTTGTCCTTCCTGTCCCAAGATGGCGTCAAACTGCGGGAATATGAGACTTTCCGGCCGGCCGGACATTGTCGACCGTTAATCCCTTAGGCGATTCCGGATTGTCGCATATTGGCTTGGGAAGAGGGCATTGGGGAGCATCGCGAACCGCATCTTCCGTTCCCGCCAGATTCAGCCTAACAATCTTGCGCTCGCCGTTTAGACGGGGCGTCGGCGAGTCATGAGCCGGACGGCCGAAAATAGGAAGAGATCTAAAGCAAGCCTTCAAAACGGTTCTGAAAGACATTTGACGGGGATGACCGAAAGTTAGGCGGTCTTTGTCAATTCCGATCTGTTATGGCGGGAATAGCTCAATTGGCTGGAACTATAGCCTTCCAGATGTTTTGTTTGCGGGTTCGAGTCACGTTTCTCGCGCAAACATGTTTTTTACGCCTTTAAGCGTTGGAACGTCCGGCGCCCAGGCGAGGGCCGCATTCGCGGGCCTCGCCTGGGCGGCTTGACGGCCGAATTGCGGACAATAGAGCGATAACTTCGCCCAAAAAGGTTTTTCCGGGAAATATCAGTTTGGCCTCTGCCGTTATGCTTCTTTTAGGAAAAAAGAGAGCGAAAGCAAAAAAAACTTGACTATAGTTCAGAAAAAAGTTATAAATTTTTTTTCGCTGGTTGAGGCTTTTCGCCCTATCGGCTGAAGTGGAGGGGTTCCCGAGCGGTCAAAGGGAGCAGACTGTAAATCTGCCGGCGAACGCCTTCGGAGGTTCGAATCCTCCCCCCTCCACCATCTCCGCTTTTTTGGCTTTTTTTGTTTATCTCCTTTAAGTCGTATAGGGAGATAGGCAATTTTGGCTAAGCCTCTGCGGGTCTTCAATATCTGAGCCAAATCAAGAAAACGCCGCCATTTTTCTTTCAAAACGCATTTACGCAGAATTTTTTTTTTTTTTTTTTTGAGACGACATTTTGCTTCGACGATCTTTCGAAAATATTTGGCTAGATATTGATTTTGCTTTATTGAATCTTTAATCATCCATTATATTTAAGCGGGAATAGCTCAATTGGCTAGAGCGAAAGCCTTCCAAGCTTTAGGTTGCGGGTTCGAGCCCCGTTTCCCGCTCCAACAAAAAATTTTGAATCTTTTGCAATGAACGTACAAAACCCTTGTTATTCAAGGGTTTTTTCGTTTAGAAATTTTCAATGCGTTGTAATGATAATTTTACAAACCGGAAGATATGGGGTATACTGAGGGGTAAACTCTCCCCTGAGATTGAAGATGAAGGCCGTTTTTTTCCTAACAGAACTAAAGGTCAAGATTTTGCCTCGAAACAAAAGACGGACAAAGTTTTCGACGGAGTTTGCCCCGTTTCGCAGTCGGTCGCTTGCCCGTCAGTCCGCAAAAAGTCCCTCGTTTGCCGCTCCAAGGCGCAGTTTGGGAGGCGACGCCATGCTCGTCCGATTTCGAAAGCTTGTCTCGAAGATGAAAAAAGTCGGCGGAACCTCCGGCTAATCAATCTTGTCTCGAATCAGAACTTGTCGGCTTATTTTTTTTTTGCGCCTGTTTGTTCATGATCGGCTTTGGCGAAAACAACGGCCGAGCGAGACTTGTTTTCCGGTTCAAAACGCCTCTGTTATATTAAAGCATAATGCTTTTCCGTCGCTATTCCTTCGTCTTGGCCAAAGCTGCCGCAAAGTTTTTTTTCCGCGATGACGGCCGTTGGCCAAGACTGCCGAAATCGTCAGGATCTGTTCGACGCGGCCTGTTCGCCATGGACTGCAGTCATGACTTGTTCGTTTCGTGACGGAGCGTCGCAAGAGGCTCGAAAAGAGCGACTTCATATAAATTGCCTCTAATTGCAACGGCGCCGAATATCGCGAAAAGGGGCCCGCTCCCCTCTTTTTTTCAAAAACGACAATAGGAGATGGTCAAATGGACTCTAATTATTGCCTGCGCATCAGTTTGGTCGGTTCAAAGCCTCGCATATTTAGAAAAATCGTCGTTCCAGGCAGAATAGACCTGGCAGAACTCCATCTAGTCATCCAAGAGGTCATGGGTTGGGACAACAGTCACCTTCATTCGTTTAGAATAGGCGACGACACCTTTTCCAGCAGCGACTTTGACCGCGGCTACATGGACGACGATCTTCCCGGCGAGGAATATCGGCTGAATGAGGTGGTGCACTTCAAAAAAGACGTCTTCAAGTATCTTTACGACTTCGGCGACGACTGGTTGCACAAGATAACTGTGCACGACGTCGACTATCAGCCTAAGAAAAAAGAAGTCGTCGAGCTGATGTCCAAGCAAGACGTCGTCTGTCTGTCTGGGGAGGGGGCCTGTCCGCCTGACGATTGCGGGGGAATTTGGCAATACAACTGGCTGGTCGAGAATCTGTCGGATCCTGATTGCCCTAAAAGAGCCGAATATTTGGAGAACCTCTTTTTAAACGAAGACGACGATTTTGATCCGCATCATTTTGATTTGAATGAGGTCAACGCCCGCCTAAGCTTTTTTGAGATCGCTCCTTAGGAAAACCGCCAAAATCCCGTTTGTTTTGGCCAAATGTTCGGCCTGCGGTCGAATTGTCTGTTGGCTTGGACGATGCTGAAGGAACATTTCGACGGACTTTCTTCGCCATGGCTCTTCGGCGTTTTCGAAGCTCTGCCGTCGCTCGCTCCATGGCCAAAAAATATGGAGACCAGCAGCTTTTGCCGCCGCTCTGGCGTATTTTTCCGCCAGTCTAAATATTTCTGATGGTCGGCTTGCCAATTATCTTGAAGCTCTCGAAGTCTCTTAAAACTGGCGAGTCTTGCGGCCTGAAGATAATATGTCTGATGGAGCGCATCGACCTGAACGAGAAAGAATATTGCTGAATGTTGCAAATGTTGCGGATGTCGCGGAAGTTGCAAATGCTACGGAATGTTGCAAATGTAGCTAAGTGTTGCAAGTGCTACGGAATGTTGCTGAATGTTGCTGAATGTTGCAAATGTTGCTAATGCTATGGAATGTTGCAAATGTAGCTAAGTGTTGCAAGTGCTACGGAATGTTGCAAATGTAGATAAGTGTTGCAAGTGCTACGGAATGTTGCTGAATGTTGCAAATGTTGCTAATGCTACGGAATGCTGATGTTGCTGATGCTGCGGCGGCAAAACGGCTAGCGACAGAAGAGCGGCTTCATTATTGACGAAATGGTGATGAATGACGGACTTGTCTTTTGAATCTGGAACAAACGCCACAAGAATTTGTTTAATTTGACTGAATAGCGAGACTTTGCGTCAGTCTTGACTTTTTGAGGATTTGGCAAATCCATTTAATATATCTTTGACTTTCCAGCGCCGGACTCCCCTACGCTAAAGCCGCTTTTCAGGCAGATTCGAAAGCCGCCGGAAGCTGACGAGCTGGACGGAAAAAATCGTCTTGGTTTAAGCTCTGAACGAGCGGGTCATCGCCGCGCCCGGCGATGTCAGTTTGGCCGAAAAACGCCGCTTCCTTTCCTGCATTTTTTCTCCAAAAAATCTCTTCTGCGGCCAACTTTCCAACTTTCCAAATCCTGAAAAATTGCCACAAGCGAAAAATGACGAGCCAAAAGCGACTTCAGGACGGGCTGTCGCTGACGCGGCATATCGCGCTGGGCTAGGCTGTTTAAAATATCCTCGTTTTCCGGAACTGTCGTCAATAGCCGCAACCAGTCTGGTCTCCTCTCGGCCCCGAACAAGCGTCGCCGCCAAATTCGCTCTTGGAGCCTTCCATATTCCGCCGGAATTAGGGCTACGCGAATATGAATTGCCCTGACTTGAGTTGTCCTGACTTGCGCGACCCGCTCCCTGAAGCAAAGCAAAAAAAGAACCCTATCATCATGTTGACGACGGGGCGTTTTTGGAATAACGGCGAGATGATGGACGCCCGTCAAGCGGCCGCCCGCCGTTTTTCTTTGGCGATTTGGTTCTGTCATGACGGGGAAAATAATGGGCGATTTCGTTTTCGGTCGACGACTGGCGGCGTTTCTCCCTGAAAGAGCGTTTTTTCGGGCTTCCGACGGGTAAAAGTCGTTTTCGTCGGCCGTCGATGAAGGCGGTCGCGAACCAAGCCGCGCGTCTCGGCGGCTCGTCTTCGCTTCTAAAAAAGGTCTCTTTTCAGGAACGAAAAGTCCGGGAAGGCGCAGTTCCGCCGCTCGTCCGAAACTTCGGCCAAGCGGCGGAACGGTTATAAAGGACGGCTCTTTTCGGACGAACCCGAAAGAGAGCCGCGAGGCGGCAAAGGCTGGGGGTCAGTTGACCACTTCGGTGAAGTCCAAAATCTCGCGCCAGGAGTGGACTCCTCCTCGGGGCGTCTTGTCTTGAGGCAGCTTGAATATGGTGACCGTGCCGTCGCTGTTGACTATTTCGAATTGGCTCATTTTGGCTTCGTTCGAGCCGGTTATGACGAACACCGCCGCCGCCGATTTTCCAGATACGGAGGTGACGTGGTCGCTGACCGGCTTTTGGCCGATGGCGTCGGGCTTACCGGGCGCCTCTTGGAACGAGTTTTGGATCATGAACCCGGAAGAGCCGAAGACGGGTTTCGGCAGTCCCGTGAAAGTGTCTAAAAGATAGCCGAAGCTCCAGCCGTCGCTGCCGCAGCTGGCCGATTGAGGGAGGAAGGTGCTGAAGGCCATGACCGATTCCAGATTCCCGAAGGGGGCCACGGCGATCTGCTCCAGAGTCATTTCGTAGCTTAAGCCTCTCCACCAATCATGTTCGCCCGCCTTGGGAGGAGAATTGACGAGGGCGTCGTCGAAAAAGATCATCGAATTGGTTTTCAAAGCCCTCTTGTAGCCGGCCGTCGAGTCGCTCATGAGTATTCTGGAAAGCCTGGCGTAATCGGCCACCTCTTCGTCTTTGAACTTGAAAGGCAAGTAGGCTTCGCCGACGTTTCTCTCCATGATTTTCGAGTCGGGATAGACGACGACGTTGGACACGTCCACCAGAGAATCTTCGTAGACGGAGTCGAAGGAGAACCCGCCTTTGGCGTCAAGCGGCTCTTTGATTCCGTAAATGTAGTTGATGTGGTTCATGCGGCATTCTTTGGTGTCTCCCACGCCTTCGCAGACCCGGCTGTCTTCGTCGGACCAGTAGCGTCCGGTGCCGAAAAGAACCCATAAGCGGCCATTGGCGTCGACGGTGGTGTTGACCGACGACGATACCGGACGTTCGGCGTTGAAGAACAGCTTGAAGGCGCTTTGCCAGTTGTGAGGCGCCAACGGACGGCCCGCATTGTCGGTCATGTTCAAACGCCAGATGGCGCCTCTGTCCGTATAGCCGAGGTTGGAGTATTTCGACGGGCCGCAGAAATCGGCTGGTTCGGACGGGTTCAAATAGGCGTCGATTTCCATTTTGTCTTTGAGGCACAGCAAATTGCCGTCCGGGGCGGATTGATTGAGGCTGAAGTAAGCCAGAGAATTGTTCCAGGCGACTTGGTCGTCAACTTTGGTCGCGTTGAGAGCGTTGAGTATTTGAAACTCCGAGATGAAGCTCTTGGGCACGTTCGTTTCCAAGACGATGACGTCGGCGTTGTTCTGGCCGGGTCCCCGGTTGGCGTCGAAAACGAAGACCTTGGCCGACTGGTTGCTGTGTCCGTTATAAGCCAGACGGCCTTTGTCGGGGACGGGAATGGTCGTCTTGGCGACCGGGTCGTATCTGTCGTAGGTCGGTCCGCTGCCGACGATGACGTACCAGTTGTCGCCGAGGGCGGTGTTTCGAACCGCCGACGGTCTGGAGACGACCAGACCCATCTGGGGATGGGAGAAGCGCCAGAGAAGAGTCGGCTCGTCGTCCGGTTCGGTGATGTCAAGAGCGAAGACTTCGGAGTACGAGTATTTCGGCGGATTGGAACTTACCTCAATGGCTCTGCCTCCGTAGCGCAGACTGCCGATGAGGATGGTTCGCCACTGGCCGGCGAGGTTTTTTATTTCGACCACCGTCGGGGTGAGATCCAGATAATAGCTGTGGCCGTAATCGAGCTGAGTGAGCCACTGCAGGTGCGGAATGACCGACTGCGGAATGAAGGCCCACATCTCTTTGCCTATGTTGGACTGAGGCTGATCGACGAAGCCGTTCGCGCCTCCGCTGAGGGCGGCCGGAAAACCCATGTTGACGGCATGCAGCATGCCGTCGTTGGCCCCGACGACGGCCAGATTTCGGCGTCTGGAGTTGAGGGATTTGTATCGACCGTAGGACGGATCCCTGAAAAGATGGTCGTAATTGGAAAAAGGCGCGCCCACGATGATCGGTTGAGAGTTTATTATGTCG
>JAIRTO010000010.1 GCA_031254895.1 Deltaproteobacteria bacterium | reverse complement strand
TCCGCAGCGGTTACGGCGTAAGGGATACAAGGCCATTTCCCCGCTCTATAACCCTGATCAGCATGAGAAGCATCCGCGACTACAAAATCAGTATAGATCCCGACTCGGAAAGTTTGGGTTCGCCTTGCCCGTTCAACATCATCGCAGAGGCGCTGACTTTGCCGAATTTCACTCAAGCCGAGATTAAGGCCCTTTACGGCCAGCACACCGAGGCCACTGGCCAGGTCTTTGATGACGCTGCGGTTCAAAGGGCCTGGTTCTGGACCGAAGGCCAGCCTTGGTTGGTCAACGCCCTGGCTAAAGAGGCGGTTGAAAGAATTTTATCAAAAGATTACAAAACTCCCATAACCGAAGCGCTCATTGACCAAGCGGCCGACAATCTGACGAGAAGGCGGGACGCTCATATTGAATCCCTTTTGGCCAGTGTTCTTGAGCCTTGCGCGCAGCGCATCATTGAACCCATGCTGGCGACCACAATTATTGCACCAATTGCTGACCCCGCCATCGGGACTGCCGTTAATGAAGATGTCAGAGCTAAAACGTGCATGTCGCATCACGACGATCTTCAGTATTGCCTGGATTTGGGGCTTATTCAACTTGGGCTAAACCTGCGTCCGGCCAATCAGATTTATGCTTCGGTCATAGTGAGGCATCTTGGCGAACTGATTAGGCAAGATTTGCCGGACGCTTTAATCGGCCAATGGACGGACGGCCAAAATCTTGATCTGACTGGGCTGCTTAAGGCTTTTCAAAAATTTTGGGCTACCGGCTCTGATAAATATATCCCCGGCCTGAGGTACAGAGAGGCGGCTCCGCATATTTTGCTGGCGGCTTTTGTCCAAAGAGCGCTCGATGGAGACGGCCTGGTCACCTATGAATTTGCCAGCGGATTTGGCTATGCGGTTATTCTAATTACGTATGCTGGAAAAAAGTACGTGATGGAAGTGAAGCTGAACGAAAACGAGCTCAGCCGGGAAAGCGGCAAGGCGGAGATTCTTGGGCATATGGATCGTTATTCGGTTAAGGAGGGCTGGCTGGTTATTTTTGACCGGAAATCGACTAAGAGCTGGTCGAAGAGGCTCGCCTGGAGCACGGAAGAAGTCGAGACAGGTCAAACGATCCACGTGGCGGGCTGTTGACGCGTATGGAGGCAAACTATCGGACGCCAAGGGGGGGGGTTGGCGGCTCTGGCAGTCGGATGAGGTCGCAACAGAACGATAGGCCTATAACCTGTCAGCTCCTTTCGGTGAAAGTTGTTGGCGGATGGCGCCGCTTTTTCCGGCGTTTACGCCAAGACTGTTAACTCAAGATTCGATCAGCATAAATGCTTGATTTTAAGGTTATTATTTTTCTGTATCTAGAATAGTTCGCTGGCGCTGGATTGGTTGACCAACTTGACGGACATCCTAACTTCTAATTTATGAACTTTGCCTATTTTACTCCTCTTAATTTTTGATGATATTCAAGATATCCTCTAATTCGTTTGTCGCGTCTTTTGACAAATCAAGAATGCCCCCACCCGAAAGGGAGGATTGATGATTAGGCGTTTTAACGCTCCTGTTCGAGTCTTCTACGGCGGCGAAAGGTCTTTGGTGTCTCTTCCAGCGAATTATGTCGAAGAACGCTTTGGAGCTCAATATCCGATCAAACTTGCCTTGCATCAAACCGGCACAGTCTGGCCCGGCAATAGAGACTTTTCGCTTCCAGGCTGTTCACGCAAATAGCGGCCATAGATCTCCGTGCCCGAAGCGCGGCCAGAAAAGGAACAGGAATGCCGGCGCGTCAGGCTTTTGCCTTCACGGATCATCGTCTATCTTGTGCTGGCCATGAACATTTGGCGACAGGCTTTCAGAAGCCTGAGTATTCCGTTTGTTTTTTTCGTCAAGTATGGGCGACTGACAATTTTGGTAGACTATAGACATGAACGAAAAGCCGAATCTAAAAGAACTTTCGGACGGAATTCAATTTTTTGGCAAAATAATACAAGATATTTGCCTGTATGCTGGCGTGACCCGTCAGTTTACTGACGGCGAAAAGCGGGACGTCGTCTTGCGCCAGCCAAGAGGCGAAAGCGCGCCTCAAGGCATGGAAGACGGCTTTCAGACGACGATCGCTAAGGGCCATCATTAAAGCCAAGCTCTTTGAGCACGTCGCGATGCATGGCGGATGCCGCCAGTTGGGAGCCTCCGTCTTCTTTAGAAAAAACGTAAGCCGACGGTTTTTGGCCTGTTGAGCGTTGGCGCAGCACATCTTCCGCCAAAACTGCGGCGGCAATCCCCGCTCGGACTGACGTTTCTTTTCCATTCTCTTTTTTCTCTCCTCTTTTCTCCTCCGCTCTTTTCTCCGGCGCCTGACGCCTGAACAATAACTCTCCAAAAAAAAAGAGAAAGGTAACATTTTGTTCCTATCGGGCAGAGGTCAAAACTGGTACCATTCTTTTCGACGAGGTCGAGAGAGCGCCTTCCTTTTGGCTTGCCGCCTGCCGAGAGAGCATCTTCCAAAACGCCGGCGTCCTTTGCCGCTGCCTGGCCAAAAAGACGTCGCCAGGGACGAAGCGGCCATTTAGAATTTGGAACGGCAAGCTCCCCCGTCAGTTTCTTTCAACCTGCCGCCAAAAAGATGGCGCCTCCGGCCCGCGTTGTCATTGCCGAGGCGCGAACATGGAAGCGTCATGACCTTTGGTTTAAAATGACTTTTTCGAGAAAAACTGCTTTTTCGAACAATATTCATATATTTGATGAAGATTGTCTCGAAGATCCTCCGATTCTGGAACTCGTCCGACAGTTATTTCAAAACGGCAATATTTTCACAAAATAACCACATAAATTCTTTAGCGGAACAACTAAAATGTCTCTTCATCGTTCAAACTTAAATTACGTAGACTCTCTCTCTCTCTCTCTGAGCGAAATCAAGCCGCAAAAAAGCTCCGCCTCTTCAGCCCGCGCCCACTCCGAGAAGAAACTCGGCGCCCTTGCCTCGTCTTCCCAATTTGCCATTCACAATTTGGCTTGCCTCATATTCGCTTCAATTCTAAGAGTTGTCCAATCTTTTCGGGCAGCTTTTTTTTGCGCCCCCGACATTTGCGCCCGACATGTTCGCCGGCGGAGGCGTTTTTGGGGGGTTTTCGCTTTGGAGCCGGCAAGGACGCTGGCCAGGGAGATGGCCAGGGCGTTTGACCGAACGACGAAAGAGCCGGGCCAGATTCGGCGACAGCAATCGGCGAGCCGCGCGCTTCTGATTCGCCAGCTGAACGTCGCCCCTTTTTGACGGCCTAATCGCCAGCCTGAAAGACGGCGACAACGGCATGATTCTTTTTCCGGCCAGGAAAGATGGCGGGTCAGACGACCCTGACCGCCGCTTTTCCTGAAAGTTCCTAAGGCGAAGTTCAAATTCCGAACTCGCCAGGAAGAAAACAGGCTCCGCCTACAGGGAAAGACCGGCAATTTCGGGCTCGAGCAAAGCCAGGGCAAGCGCCCCACCCCGGCGGCGACGGACTTCCCCCCCCTTGGCTCTATTGGGACGAGATTTCGCGAAACACGGGAAAGCCCCCGGATTTGACGATGACAGACCGAAGGAAGCATCGGCGGAACAGAGTTCTCCCTTACCCCGAAAAGACGGGCCGACCTTGGCGAAGTCGCCTCAATCGCCGTGGAAGACGTCCTTCTCGTGAGACATCGGAAAAACACGCGCCGGCTCA
>JAIRTO010000337.1 GCA_031254895.1 Deltaproteobacteria bacterium | reverse complement strand
GAGCTTTCCAGGGAAATTACTGACAAGAGTTTGGCTGACGCAGCGAGAAGAAAACTTTCTTACAAAGAAATTGGCATGATTCTTTCAAAATCCGGGCTAAGATTCGACATGACCAAGGCGGAAGAAAACGCCGCTCTGGCCGAGGCGTCCGTCTCCATTTTGACCGAACCGGAACGAAAAAGCGCTTTAGCCGCCGGAGCTAAAGAGCATCTCGCTACAGAGGAAATTAAAAACGCTCTGGGACAGAATCCGCTCATCAAGGCAGCCGTCGACAAAACCTTGACCTTAGCCGCCAACGAGGCTCTTAAGGACATAAAGTCCAAAGACTACAGAAGTTTGAGCAAACCTTTCGCCGGCGAGATCATCTGTATGGGTCTGGCTTTGCACGAGGACGAGGCGCTGGTTAAGGCGGTTTTCGGACGCACGCGGTCGGCTGGCATAAAACGGAAAACTTGAACCGCAGTTCTTTGATTGTTTTGGCTCTTCCAAATGGACATTCTTCCAGAATGGACGCTCTTCCAGAATCGACGCTCTTCCAGAATCGACGAACTTTCGGGATTGGCTAGTCTTTCACGATTGACGAGATTTCGGGATTGACGCTCCTGTCGGCAATAAAAAGCGCCCCATCCCGACGCGGACGAAACCGTCCTCCCCAAAAAAAACCGCTCGCCGGTCTTTTCAAGAGCCGGGAGCGGTTTTTCATTTCCGAGCGCCGGATCGTCGTCCATTCGTCGCCCGTAGGGCGACGAATGGACGACGAATTAGCGAGATTCCGAAAAAGTCGCCGCCGCCGCGCGAATTTTCGAGTCAAGCGAAGCGGCGCATGATGACGCGGCAAGAGAGCCCAAAAAAGATCGGTCTATAGGGAGCCGAGTCTCGCGAAATCGAAATCCTCGGTCTTCAAGGCTTGAAGAACATCGGCCGGGAGACGCTTCGCGCCCAAGGCGGCGGCCAGTTCTCTGTTGCCCTTGGTCGTGCCCAGATTGGTGTAGCCGATCATCAGTCCGTCCGCATCGACCACGACCTTGCGATAGATTTTGTCAGACTCGAAAACGGCGGAGTCGCGCTTGTCGTCAGGATCCAAATCGCCGGCGGCCACCAAATCCAGACCGGCCACCTTTAGAGTGCTGGAAGGGGGAGCGGCGACGTATTTCTTGCGCTCTTCCGGAGCGCAGGCCATGTTATGGCCGGCGACGAGTCCTTCGGCCCGAGCTATGGTCCATAGTCCTCCGGCGCCGTCAGGAGTCTGGGCGCAGTCGCCGGCGGCGTAGACGCCGGGAACGGAAGTCTCCAGATAATCGTCGACCACGATGCCCCGGTCAATCTTCAGACCGAGCGCCTTGGCCAGATCCAGATTCGGGGTCACTCCGGCCGCCGCCACCAGGATCTGGGTTTCGATGGTTGTGCCGTCGGAGAGCTCCACTCTGGAGAGTCTGTCGTGACCCGTCGTCGCCGCCAGAGACGCGTTCAAATGAAAGGTCAGGCCTTGGGCGGACAAATGGGCGTTTAAAAGCTTGGAGCTGGCCGGGGTCGTCTGTCGGGGCAGAATCCGATTCGCCCTTTCCAGAACATGGACTTGGAGTCCCATGGAGCCCAGAGCGCAGCCGATCTCCAGAGCCAAAAGACCGGCCCCCATCAGGACGGCGGTCTTGCTGCGTTGGGCCTCGTAGTGCAGAACCATGGACTCGTGAAGATGCCTGATGGTGAAAACTCCCGGCAGATCGTAATTGACCGGAGCGGGTTTGGAGCTCTCCGCCCCCGTCGCGATCAGGAGCTTGTCGTAGACGAGTCGGCTGCCGAGATTGCCTCTAATCACCTTGTCTTCCAAAGACACGTCCTTGAGAGACTCGCCCCGGCGCAATTCGAACTTGTTCTCGCGGTACCAGTCGTCCGCATGAGCCATGATCTTTTCCGGCTCTACGGCCCCTTTGACGATTTCCGGCAGACGCGGCCTGTAATAAAGAGCCTCGCGCTCGGAACTGAAGATGGTTACGTCAGCTTGCGGATTTTGCTTTCTGACGGCCTCGGCGGCCGTCACTCCGGCAATTCCTGCTCCGGCAATGACTATGTTCATGGGATCTCCATTTGATTAAAATTTACGGGCCCTAACGAATGCTGACTATGACGTAGTCCTGAGGCCCTTTTGGAGTTTTTACCGTCACTTCGTCTCCTTCTTCGTGACCCAACACGGCTTGACCGATGGGGGTGGCCACGGAAAGCAAACCTTCGCTGGGGGCCGACTCGAAAGGACCGACCAGCTTGTAGGTCAGTTCCTTCCCGGTTTCGACATGTTCCAGGGTGAAGGTGGCCCCGAAGACGCAGCGATCATATGGCCCGCTGTCGTCGACTATCTCGCTGGTGGCGATTTTGTCCTGCAGCTCGCTGATGCGAGCCTCAATGAAGCCCTGTTTCTCTTTCGCGGCGTGATACTCGGCGTTTTCCGAAAGATCTCCGTGAGCCCTGGCTTCTCCTATGGCCTGAATAACTTTAGTCCTCTCTTCCTTGATCAGCCTGTTGAGCTCTTTTTCAAGTTTGGCCATGCCTTCTCGGGTGATGGGATTTGGAGCCATAATTTCCCTCTGAAAAAAAGTAAAAAAAAAGGACCCGCCCTATGAAAGGACCGGTCGGTTCGCCTGACGAACCCGCGACTTGGAGACGAAAGCCCGTCAGAAACAAATATCCGTAAAACGTTCGCCTGGAAAAACGCGGCAGTTCACGCGATCATTCGAAGTCCTCATTAGGCGCGAGACGCGAAAGGCCTATTCGACGCTGCCGCGTTTTCAGGGCCTTTTTTGCTGGCCAGAGGAAAAGGCGAAAAAACTAAAAAACTAAAGCCCCGTCGCCGAGGCGCGGCCACGAGCCGAGGACGCTTGCCTTGGATCTTCCCTCTGGACGCTCTCCCTGAACGCTTGCCTTGAACCTTCGCCCTGGACGCTCGCCTTGGACTCTCGCTCTGGACGCTCGCCCTGAACGCTTGCCTTGAACCTTCACCCTGGACGCTCGCCTTGGACTCTCGCTCTGGGCGCTTGCCTTGGAAGCTTGCCTTGGATCTTCGCCCTGGACGTTCGCCCTGGACGCTTGCCTTGAACCTTCGCTCTAGACGCTTGCCTTGGCCATCGCCCTGAACGCTTGTCTTGGGCTCTCGCCCTGAACGCTCGCCGCATGGCCAAAACAAGACCATAAAAACTGACCGACCCCGGAGAGATCTAGGGGCGACGAAGATCAGTTTATTTCAGACAGGCTAAAAAGACAAGCCCCGGGAAAAAGCGAAAACGGCCCAATCCGTCATGAATAAGGAAGCTTATAAAAAAGCTGTCATCCCGAAAGACGACTGCGCCCTCTCCAAAAGCCGGATCAAGAAAATGTCGGCGGCGCCAAGAAGGCCGCGCCATATCAAAAATTGCCGCGCCACATCAAAAAT
>JAIRTO010000376.1 GCA_031254895.1 Deltaproteobacteria bacterium | reverse complement strand
GGGATTGGTCGGCAAAATTTCCGCCGCCGGCGCGATTTCCAGTTTTTCGGGATAGCTCTCGTCAGCGGCAAGTTCCCGTTTCGTCCAGCGTTCAGGTTCGGCCAAGTCGTGTCCGGCGGCTCCAGAGCCCGGGCCGGAGCCGGAGGTTCCGCAGGCTCCGCAGTTTAGACAGCCGGCCAGACGGCAATCGGGGCTGGTTTCGGCCCTTTCGGCCTTCTTCAGCTCCGAGATGAGAAATTTCTTCGTGACCCCGCAGAAAAGATGATCCCAAGGCAAGGCGTCGTCCAGATTTTTGGGCTGGAGAAGGGCGTCCAAGTCCAGTCCGAGCTCTTGACTGGCCTCCAGCCAGAGGTGCAAATTGAAGCGATCGTTCCAGGCCTCGAACCGGGCCCCTTTTTGAAAGACCTTTAACAGCAGGGGGCCGAGACGTCTGTCGCCTCGAGAGAGGAGACCCTCGGCAAAACTGACGGCGGGATCGTTATAGCGGACGTTCAAGCCTGGCTGGCGGGCGGCCTGGCGAACCACGGCCAGACGCGCCCGAATGGTCTCCGGGTCGGCGCCGGGGGCCCATTGGAAGGGCGTGTGGGCCTTTGGCGTGAAGTGGGCCAGACCTATGTTCAGGTTGGCCCGAGTTCTTTTTTTCAGCTTCCGACACAAATCGACTATGGCCAGAAGATCTTCTTCCGTTTCCGTGGGAAGGCCGGCCATGAAATACAGCTTGATGGTCTTCCAGCCCAGCTGGCTGGCCAGTTCGACGGAACGAAAGACGTCCTCCTCGGTCAGATCTTTGTTTATGACCGCTCGCAGACGCTCGGTGCCCGCTTCGGGGGCCAAAGTGAAGCCCGTCTTGCGGACTCTTTTTATTTGTCTGGCCAGATTGTCCGAAAGGGATTTGACTCGGAGGGAAGGGAGGGACAAAGCCACCGACTTTTCCGCGTGCTCGTCCATGAAGCCTTCGACCATGGCTTCTATCTGGGTGTGATCCCCGGCGGAGAGGGACAGAAAAGCCGCCTCGTCCTGGCCGGTGGCCTTAAGGTTTTTTCCAACCAGCGAAAGAACCTCCGCCGAAGAACGCTCCCGCACGGGGCGATATAAAAAGCCGGCCTGGCAGAAACGACAGCCCCTAGTGCAGCCTCGGCCTATTTCGACGACCGCTCGGTCATGAACGGGCTTGACGAAAGGCGCGATCTGACAGGCGGGGAAGGGGGCGCCGGAGAGGGAGGACGCGACGGCTCTGGCCGCGTAGGGATATTTTTTCGGTTCGACGCCGAGAAAGGTTTGGCGATCATATTTCGGTTCGAACAAAGACGGCGCATAGATGCCCGGCCGACCGGCCAGACGCTCGAAGAGCTCCGATTTGGGGGCCTTTTCCCGACGCCAGTCCGATATGAGAGCCATGTCCTCCATAAAGGAAGCTTCCGCGTCGCCAAGGAAGAAAAAATCGAAGAAGTCGGCCAGAGGCTCCGGGTTGGAAGCGCCCGGGCCGCCGCCGACGACCAGCGGATAGCTCGAATCCCGCTCGGCGGCGTAAAAGGGGAGGCCCGCCAGCTCAAGCATGTTCAGGATGTTGGTGTAGGCCATCTCGTATTGCAGAGAAAACCCGACCATGTCGAATTTTAGAAGAGGGTCTTTGCTCTCCAAGCTGAAAAGAGGCTGATTTCGGCTTCTCAGCTTGTTCTCCAAATCCAGCCAAGGGGCGTAGACTCTCTCCGCCGAAAAGCCCGGCGTTTGATTGAGCATGTGATAAAGGATTTTATGACCCACATGACTGTGGGCTATTTCGTACAGGTCAGGAAAGGCTAAGGCCACCCTAAAAAGGGAGCCCCGCTCGTCCGGCTGGACGTTGACTTTGGTGCCCGGCTCGACGCCCAAGTATCTGGCCGGACGCTCCAGGTCCAGCCAAAAAGAAAGATCTGAGAACAATTTTCGCTCCAACAACGATGAGGACAAACAAAACAAGAAAGGAGGCTAGACTTCAGCGAAAAGGGAGACCGAAGGAAGCTCGACGAAACGACATTATACTCCGGGAGATGCTCTCAAGGAAAAAATGGGTTCCGTTTTTTTAGTTTTTCCGTCGTTTGGCCGACAAAGGCGACAGCTTGGCCCATTTGTCGAGGCGCTAAGGCCAGTTTTAAGCGGGGGCGACGGAAAGGTTGGCGGTCTGGCGAAGACCGGAGGGGCCTAAGAGTCAGGCTTGAGGTCAGCAGGCTTGGGAGTCAGGCTTGGTGGTCATGCTTGGGGGTCAGGCTTGGTGAGCAGGCTTGGGGGTCAGGTTTGGGAGTCATGCTTAGGGAACACGTTTTTGAGTCATGTTTTTGGCTCATTGGAAGTCATGCTTATGAATCATGTTTTTGAGTTATGTTTTTAGCTCATTGGGGGTCAGGTTTGGGAGTCAGGTTTGGGAGTCAGGTTTGTCGAGGAGAAAAAGGCCGGCGCGAAAAGCTGATGAAACTGACGGCGGATAAGGCGAAAGGCGGCTTGGCGGCTAAGCTTTTTTGAAAAGAAGAGCCGGATTTGGTTCTTTGGAAAAATCCGAAGACGATGGAGGCTCTCGAAACAGGCCGGAGAAAGCCGGGACGGGGCAGGAAGGGTCAGAGCGGGCCGGAGTCGGCCGTCAGGATTTGGAAAAAATGTTTGGCCGAGTCGTTCAGGGCCTACAGAGAAGAATTTTTCTGATTCAAAAAAAGCCGGATCTCTTCCAGACATTTGGCGGCCGCTTCAGCCGGAGAGTCCGCGTTTCGGATGGGTCGCCCGATGACCAGAAGATCGGCTCCGGCTTGAAGAGCTTCCGTGATGCCGCCGGTCCTTTTCTGATCGTCTTCGTTGACTTGACTCCATTTTGGTCTTATGCCGGGCGTGACCAAAAGAGGCTCGGATCCGAAGCGAGCCCGAAAATAGGGGACTTCGAGAGGAGAGCAGACCAGACCGCCGCAACCGGAGGACAAGGCCCTTTGGGCCAGCAAGGCCGCATACTCTCCGGGGCGAGCGTATGACTCGGCCAACTCGCCCAGATTGGCCGGATCCAAACTGGTCAGAAGGGTCACGCCTAAGACGACGGTATTAGGCGAGGCCTCCAAAGCCGCCGACTTGAGCATGGCTTCGCCGCCCTGGGCATGAACCGTGACTAGTTCGACGCCGTAAGAATTGACCGCGACCATGGCCTGCGAGATGGTGGCCGGGATGTCGTGGAGCTTCAGATCCAAGAATATCCCGCAGTCCGGAGCGACTTTTCTTAACGTTTTCAGAAAAGACGGTCCCTCGGCGATGAAGAGAGCCAGACCGACTTTGAAAAAGCCGACCAGCCCGGAGAGGGCTTCGACGGAAAGGAGAGCGCTGTTTCGGTCGGGGACGTCAAGAGGAAAGACCAGCCTGTCGGCTGGTCTTTGGAAACGTTCCAGAAATTTGCGCCTCATTCTTCGTCATCCAGGTCGTCCAGACTGGCGCCCAAGTCCAAGGAATCGCCCCCGCCAAGGTCGAGAGATTCGTCGTCCAAGGAGTCGAAGTCGGACAGGCTGCCCAGAGGATCGGAAGAAGCCGGAGCAGGTTGAGGAGCCGCCATGGGGGCTTCTTCGAGAGAAGCGGACGGGATGACGAAGGTTTCCGTCGGCTGGGGCGGCAGATCTCCGGTGGCCTCCAGATTCTCTCTAATTTCCTTCAATTTGTCGTCTTGCTGAGGCAAGGGAGGAGTCTCGGCTTCCGGCACGAACAAAGGGAGACTTCCGGAAGGCGGCGGAGAAAAGGTGTCGTCCTCATGTATGCTGACCGCGTCAAGAGACTGCGAGAGATCGGTCGGCGCGGCGGGAAGATCGTCCGGCTCCAAAAGGACTTCCGGCTCCACTTCGGCGGTCACGTCTATGGACGGGGCGACGGAGACCTCTTCTCTGGCCGGCGGCAGCGGCTGCTGGCGAGGAGCGAGAGGCACAGGCGGAACAGGAGGAATAGGAGGAGCAGGCGGCGATATCGTCGCCGCCCCGCCGAGCGGCAGAGGCGCAGGCATCGCCGTGGCTTCTTGAATCGGCGGCGGACTCGGCATAGGCGGAGGCCCAGGCATGGGCGGAGGTCCGGGCATGGTCGGGGCGGCCATGGGCGGAGGCCCGGGCATGGGAGCAGGACCGGCCATGGGCGGCGGGCCAGGCATGGGAGCAGGACCGGCCATGGAGGGAGGTCCGGGCATGGGCGCCGGACCCGACAAAGGCGGAGCGGGGGCTATGGTGGCGGCGCCGCCCATAGGCGGCTGGCCTTGGGCGAAAGGCGCCGGGCCAGGAGGCAGCTGACCGTACTGTTGACCGAATTGATTGGCGCCTTGGCCCATCGGTTGGCCAAACTCGGGCTGATAGACCGGGGGAGCCCCTGAGCCCATAGGAGCGCCAAGGCCGGAAAAGGAATCAAAGCTCGGATCGGGGGACGACGGATTGCCGAAGCCGGGAGCGCCGACTTGACCGCCGAATCCGGCAGAGGCAGGACCAAAAAAGTTGACGTTGCCGGGCCTGGGACAAGTGATGAACAGCTGACGTCTTATAGGCCCAAGATCTTTTCTGCATTTTGGGCAACTAGTGTTATATTCGAAGCTGTTGTAGCTGCATTTGGGGCAAAGCATCTTAGGCCTCCGAGAAAAAAACGTTCGGCATTGTCTTAAACGTCAAAGCATGGAAGGAAAAGTCTGGCTACAAGATTATTTAGAGCAATCGCTTTTTGCCATATGAAGGCGAAGCTGCGAAAAACGAAGCTCTGAAAGCGAAGCTAAAAATCTAAAAATTTGAATCCGACATTTCGGCGCTATGGTCGTCGAGTTTTGGCGGTTCTCTCCAAAAAACGGAGGAAAGCGGCGAAGATTTTGGAAAGCGTGACTTTCCGGCTGAAGCCAGAGCGGCGGTTTCGTTCGCCTAGCCGGGGGCTGTGAGCCGAATGGAGCCCTGGAACAGGCGACGTTCGTAAAGTTTTGTCGGTTCCATTTGCCCGCCATAAACGAAAGCCGACTAAAAAAAACCATTTTCAGGAAATAAGATTGTCCTCAAGAGCGAGAAAAAACTTCCGAAAAAAGCGATTTCATTATAGCCTATTCCTTTTAAGCTGCAAAACATGAGCTGTAGCGGCCGCTGCGTCAGCTCGTCGGCGACTCGACGGCGAGACGGCGAGACGAGCTCGCCGGGAGCCAGCTCTGAACAAGGCGCAAGTCGTCAGGGCGCGGAAGCGGTCTGGTCGGCCAGGACAGGCAGGCCGAAAAAACCGGCGTCTTCCGCCTTGAATCGGCGTCATTTTACTTTTCACGCAGGATTTGGCGCTAAACGTCGCCTTTGGTCGGCCAAAAAACTTGGCGTCAGGGACGATTTCGTCCGGCAAGCTCATGGCCTTGAAGCTGTTCAATTTAATAATTTTACTGGTTTTACGAGGAAAAGTCCAGTTAATTTGAAGTATTTTAGAATATAGACCTGCAAAATCAAGATATTGTGGTTGCCTTCGTCTCTGCGGACACATATTTGTTTTATTGTCATTTCTTGTTACATATACAGAAGAACAACGGAAAAAGATGCAGTTTCTTCCTAGCTCCGTTTATGGGACTTATAAAACGGATTGAAATTGATGCGCCAAGATGGGGAAAAGATCTTTTTGGTTTTGGTTCGGAACTTGATGTTTCGGGGCGACGAAGCAAGAATCAAAAGGTATGGTCATTTCGAGCTTTGTTAGTGTTTGCAGTTATTTATTTTTAGCATTTGTAGCCAGGATGGCCACACGTTTTTTTTATCGTTCGCTTGACTTTTGCTCCTCCTCTAATATACAACCCTTTATCAGTAATAAAATATTGTAATCCAAGCAAATATTATTTTAAATATCATTATTTAATATTTATTTGCTTATATAGACTTAATTATAATAAAAAGTTATATGTTGTCAATAATATTGCCGTGTGAAGACCAAAAAAGAGCAGCGGCACAAAGCAAGTTTGCTGTTCGCCAGGCATGGAGCTTTGGCGTTCGAAAGCCCGTAATTGTCTGATTAAAGGAGTCAGAAGAGAGCGAATGGCAAAAGGACATTTTTGACGGTAATTTTGGCCTGGAAGATTTGCTTGAGTAGGCTTATAGAGATTGAGGGACAGCTTTTTTTCGGCCAAAAGCTCCAAAGGGAGTTTTTTTAGGCTCTCCGCCCCGCCTGAGTAAGAGAGGTTTGAGCAAGAGAGGATTGAGCAAGAGGGGTTTGACCAAGAGAGGCTTGAGCGAGAGGGGGTTGAGCAAGAGTGGCTTGAGCAAGAGCGGTTTGAGCAAGAGGGGCTTGAACAAGAGGGGTTTGAGCAAGAGCGGTTTGAACAAGAGGGGTTTGCGAAGGAGGGAGCCCGCCCAAGAGGGAAGGAACGGCAAATTGTCCTTGGCGCTGAGAGTCGGTCTTCCAAAAGTGGACGCAGTCGCGGTCGTCTTCCGAACCGACCGCCAGATCGGCCAAGCTAGAGGGCAGGCGAGACAAGGCCGGCCAGACAAGGGACGCTAGGCCGGCGCCGTCATTGTTCCGGATTTTGGCGAAACGAAGCGACAGGACTTTCGGCTTGGATTTAGGGCGGTTAGCCGCAAGGCCAGCTTGACCGGATTTTCCCGGCCAGTTTAGTCGTCGAAATCTGGGCGGGAGTTGCGAGAGCGGATCTGTTTTTGGAAACGGCAGATATTTGTCGGCCAAATGACGAGGGACAAAATGACGGCCGACAAAAATGACAGGCGAATTGGGGCAAGCGCTGGCGGAAGCGATCTTGTTTTGGAAACGAACAAGACAGGCGACGGAAAAAGGAAAGAGGCGAAAATAAAGGGCCAGAGGCGGAAAGCCAGGTTTTTCCGCGCTCCGGCCCAGTCCCGGTATGGACAACACAAGCGAGTTTTGATCAACAGGTGGGAGGCTGTGACTGTTATCGTCGTTGTGTCGACCAAGACGAGTATATTATAATTGATTCTCAATTGCAATAGTTTTTTTAAAAATAATATGACCTAAAATCAAGGTATTAGAAGGAAAGGTGAAAAAAAATAACAAAAATCCGTCAAATAATTAAGACCAGACCAAGGCGACTTCCCAAACGAACGCGAACGAAAAATGGCCTAAGCGGTTGGAGGGCTTGGACGGTCGACAAAGCTTTTGGCGGAAGTCGAGGGCTAACAAACTGGTATCATGGAATTTATTTTTGGCACAAGAAATGCAAGTTAACTTTCAACTGTGGTCAGGGACTGCTTGGTTCGCCCAGCCTGCCGGCTAGTCAAATTTCTGCCGCTCTCCCCCCCAAATGATCTTAATAGATCAACAAGATAAGCTACAGCCACCCTGACGGCGCTTTTTCTTCTTCACAGTTTCCCTTCATAATCGACGGCAGGTCACAGACGGGCTCGACCGACAAGTCAAGCCCGTCTTTTCGTTTTTGTCAAAGCCGCGCCCGAAAGAAAAATCTTTCGGGGGCGGCTTTGCGCGCTTATCGGGAAAAAATGGAAAAGATGGTTTCGGACGGAGGAAGAGTCAGTCTGCGGGTCAAAAGCCTTCGGCGACGAGCTCCTCGATGGAAAGTCCCGACGTTCGGGTCGAGGCGGCTTGGGGCAAAGCTTTCTGTTCCAAAAGCCTCTGGAGGTAGCGGGCCAGGAGGTCGACTTCCAGGTTGAAGGCTTGACCGGGCTGTTTGGCGGACAGCGTCGTGACCGAGGCGGTCTGAGGAATGATGTTGAGGGTAAAAAAGTCGCGGCCGGCTTCGTTGACGGTCAGGCTGACCCCGTCTATGGCCACGGAGCCTTTTGGGGCGACCAGATGGCTCAGGGTCTCGGGCAAAGAGAAGCGCAAGACTAGGCTCCGCCCCGCCTGAGTTCGCGATTTGAGGGTGGTCAAGGCGTCCACGTGCCCGCTGACCAGATGGCCGCCCAAACGGTCGGTCAGGCGCAGAGCCCGTTCGAGATTGACGGCGTCCTGACTGCCTAGAGTGGTCAGCCGCAAAGTTTCGGGAGAAACGTAGGCGCTGAACGTTCTGGGCCCGGCGATGGAAGTCGCCGTCAGGCAGACGCCGGAAACGGCGATGGACTCGCCTATTTCCAAGGGCGAATCCCAGTCGAACTGACTCTCCACGGTCAGCTCTATCTCGTCGCCGAAACGGCGCCGGGCGGCGACTCGTCCTTGACCGGCCACTAGTCCCGTAAACACGTTCAATTATCCTGCGGCTGGGGAGCGTACATTTCGTCCAGGTCCTCGTCCCAGTAGCCGTAGCCGGTTATGGGCGGCATCGCTTCGGCGGCCGAGGCGCTGAAAGCCCCTTTGGGGCGGAGAACCAGATGAATGTCCGGACCCATGCGGCCAATTTTCAGGATCTCCAGGTTTTTGGCCAGATCCAATTTCGGCAGGCCTTGGCCGCCGAGGAGACTGGGAGCGTCTTTGCCGCCCAAAAATTTGGGGGCCAGAAACATGTGAATCAGATCCGCCACCGGCTCGTCGCTCAACAAAGCTTCCGAGGCCACGGTGGCGCCCGGTTCGATCAAAACGCTTTGGAGGCCGGCTTTGCCTATCTCGTCGATGGCCGCGCCTAGGGGGATCAGACCTTTTTCGTTCAAAGGAATTTCCCAGACGGCGTGTCCTCGGCGCCGCAAATTCTCCTTGGCTGATTGATCGGCCTTAGGAGAGCAGATGACCACGGTCGGGCCGCCCAAATTGGGATCGAAAAGTTTGAGGGTCATCGACAGCCGCAAAAGAGGATCCAAAACGATGCGCCAGGGCTGGCGATGCATCTTGCGCCTCCCCCACGGCCTGGCCGAAAGCTCGGGGTCGTCTTTTTCGGCCGTCCCTCGGCCGATCAGCAGAGCGTCGACGCCGGTCCGGATATGATGGGTGTAATTCCTAGAGGCTTTTGAGCTGATCCAGCGCGACTCGCCTGAACTGGTGGCGATTTTCCCGTCCAGCGAAGAGGCCGTTTTGACGATGACGAAGGGTTTTTTAGTCTGGACGAATTTGAAGAAAAACTGGTTGAGCTCCCAGGCTTCGTCGGCCAATAGACCCCGGTCGACCTCGACGCCGGCTTCTTCAAGAGCGACGGCGCCGCCGGCGGCGGTGGGATTGGGATCAGGGACGGAATAATAGACTTTTTTGACCCCGCTTTTGACGATCAGTTCGGCGCAGGGGCCTGTCCGGCCGTAGTGGCTGCACGGCTCCAGATTGACGTAGAGTTCGGCGCCCGAGGCTTTTTGGCCGACTTCCGTCAGGACGGAGGCTTCGGCATGGGGCTGGCCAGGTCCGGTGTGCCAGCTCTTGGCCAAAATCTGGTTGCGTTTGACCAGAACCGCGCCGACCATGGGGTTGGGCGAAACGAGTCCCCAACCCTGGCGGGCCAACCGCAAGGCTTCCTTCATGTAACCGATCTGTTTCGCTGTCCATCTGCCCATAAATCAACTCCGTCAGAGACGAATTGCCCTTTCTCCCGCTCGAGGGCAGTTTCCCAAAAAGCGTGAGTCTGATCCTCCCTCGCCATTTTGGCGAGGAGCCTCAAGATTCGTAGGCTATGCGTCATTATGACATGAAAGAATGCGGATTATCAAGCTTTTGGCCAGCTTCCGGCATTTTTGGGAAGTCGACGGCCAAGGCCGTCGAAGATTAAATTAGAACGCTCCGTCGCCGTTATTTCGTCGGTTCTCGATAATTTTCGTTGACCGCTCGGCTGCGGTCGATAGCGCCTGATGGCAAAGAGATAGGTTAAACCGGACTGTTTGAGCGAGGCGGCCTGTGCGGGGCTGCTTGAGCAGCCTCGCTTGAGTGAGGCTGAGCGAAACAGATTCAGCTATGTCTGTTGAGCGAGGCAGTTTGAGCGAGGCAGTTTGAGAGAGGCCGGTTGAGAGAGGCCGGTTGAGAGAGGCCGGTTGAGATAGGCCGGTTGTGAGAGGCAGGTTGAGAGAGGCTGGCTTGAGTGAAGCCTTTTGAGAGATGCCGGTTGAGAGAGGCAGACAGGTTGAGAAAGGCCTGTTGAGTGAAGCCTTTTTGAGAGAGGCCGGTCGGGAGAGGTAGGCAGGTTGAGCGAACCATTTTGAGAGAGGCCGGTTGG
>JAIRTO010000234.1 GCA_031254895.1 Deltaproteobacteria bacterium | reverse complement strand
AAATTCAATAAACAATTCGACCATAGACGCGTCAAATTAGAGACGCGTCAAAAGACAATTGGCGAATAAGGCCCCATCCAGTCTTGACGGCTATTTTGGAGCCGGAAAACCTGCTTTTTCGCGATATTCGTCCATATCTTGGCGACGGTTTAATTGTTGAGGGAAAAGAAGAACAACAAATAAAAAAACTCAACTGAGGGCCAGACCTTGGAAGATTAGCCGTTTTCGAGAAGAGCCCCGGCGCGGACAGGAGGAGCTTAAAAAAAACTCCGTCCGCACGTTGACTAGCCGATTTTTCAGGCGACTATTCGGCCTGAGGCGGGGCGGCCGAATCTCCTTCAGACTGATTGACGATATCGGCCAGGATTTTCAGCCCCTGAAGAAGGCTCGGGGTCGGCCTTGAAATTAGTTCCTCCGGGGCTCGATACACTCGGCCGCTTTTGAAGGCGGGCAGGACGGAAAATATTCTGCGGTTTTTTATCGTCTCCGTGTTCGTCGTGTTCATTGGACCCAACTGCGAGATGTAGATGTCGATCTCGTCGGCTTTTTCCAAAAGTCTCTCCGGGCCGTAGGCGGCCACGATGAGACCGGGTCTGGTGGGCTTCGCGTCGAAAGCCGCGTTTCGTCCGCCGGCCAGAGTCAGGAGCCAGATGGGGATGGAGTCGGGGGTGAAGGTCTTTATTTCTTCATGGATGGCTTCCAGAAACACTCCCGGCCTGGGGCGATCCGCCCCGGCCGTCAACGCGGCCAGACCCGTCTGGAAATCCGCGATCATTTTTTCAGTCTCCGCCTGACGTCCGACTATCTGGCCGATTTCTCGCCAGAAGTCGTACAGGTCATCCGCCTTCAGGCATTGCCTGGTCCACAGCTTGACGCCCGTTTTGGTCAAAGTCTCGAAGAGTCTGGGGTTGGTCGCCAGATGCATGGGCCGGAGAAAAATATAATCCGGAGCGGCGGCGATGAATTTTTCGGCGTCGTCGTGGATGGAAAAGACCGGCGGGCGTTTCCATCCTTCGGTCTCCGGGCCGTCGTAAGTCTCTTGCCGGGAAATGCCCGCCAAATTGTCTCTGGCCCCGATCCGCAGAAGTATTTCCGTGTCGGCGGCGTAGAGGCTGATTATTCTGAGACTGCGCTTCTTTTCGTCCGCGTTCGGGTTGGTTTGGGAATCGACTTTCGAGTCGTCAATGGAGCCGCCATTGGATTCGCTTGTAGATGAGTTGCTCCTCTTCTCCGAATTGGTCGATTCGCTTTGGGCGACCAAGACCGCTTCTCCCGTCGTTCCGCCTGTCGTAGAGTTCGCCGAAGCCGCCGAAACGGCCGAAGCCGCCGGAGGGGGAGAAGCCGCTGAAACGGTCAAGGCCGCCGGAGAGTTCGCCGAAGCCGCCGGTACGGTCGAGGCCGCCGGAACGGTCGAAGCCGCAGCGGCGTCGGAAAAGACGTTCGCCGCCTGGTCAGAACCGAACAACAGCCACAAAAAGAGGCCTGCTCCGAAAACGGCGGCGCGAAAAGCCAGTTTTCGGCCAGGTTTTTTTCGGCGGGCCCCCGCTTCGTCGAAAGATTCGAGGAGGGCAGGGAGGGGCGACGAGACAGTCTTCATAAACAAACTCTGCGAAAGAAAAAAAAGAGCCTTCGACCGACGGAGGTCGGTCGAAGAGGCGCCCGAAAAGCGCTCTCTAAGGCGCGTCTTTGCCGGAACAAGCCGGCAAAGACGCGCGGTCGCCGGAAAACGGCTTAATTTTGGTCTTTTTGCTGCTGAGCCAAGACTTTGGGGGCCAAAACCTTGAGATGCTCGACGTAGATGTCCGCCCAGGAATCGTTGGAGCCCAAACCGACCAGATGAGTCTCCACTTCCAGACCGGCGGCTTTGAAGACGCTGGCCCAACTGTCGTCCTCTTCCCCGGCCATGTCGTTTAAGGCGTGGTCGCCGGCCACGATCATCATGGGCGCCACAAGGGCTTTGGAAGGCGCGTCGGCCGAAGCTTTGAGGGCTGTGACGATGTCTTCGGCCCCGGGCGCGGCTTCGACCGTGCCGATGTAGACCTGCGGCCCGTAAGCTTCGCGCAAGGCGGTCTGCAGTTTGGCGAAGACTTTTTGCGTCAGATGCTCGTTCCCGTGGCCCATGAGAACCAGAGCCGCGCCGGAGGCCTTGGCTTGTTCAGCCAGAGGCGCCAGAGCCTGAACCGCTCTGTCCAGATAAGGCTTTTGTCCGTCCTTGAGGCCCAAAGCCGGCTCGCCGACGCCAATCCAGGGGAAAGGTTTCAGAACAGGCTTTAAAGTGTCGTATTTGCTCAAGGCTTCGACCAGTTTGGCCAGATCGGTGTACTCCTCTCCGTCGGTGACGTGAAGCGATTGAACCAAGACCGCTCTGGCGCCTGTTTCTTGGATCTCGGCCAAAACGGACAGAGCGTTTTTGATGTCGTAGATTTCTTGCGGGATTCTGGGGTTGGCTTTTTTGAAAGCCGCATCCGATTTTCTTTCATGCCAAATGTTGCGGATGATGTTGGACGTGAAAGCCAGATGGACGTCGTATTCGGGGAAAGCGGCGACCACTTTGTCCCGAATGTTGAGGATGGATCCTACGGCGGAGACTTCGGTGGTGCCGAAGGCGGCCAGGACGATGGCCGGTTTCTGCGGCTCGCGTTCGAACGCTTTGGCTTCGTTGGAGACGGTCGCCAAGGCCAGCTGAAAGACTAGCAGAAACAGGGGCAGAAAGAGCAGGAAAAAGCACACTTTTTTCGACATTCTCGCGAAACTCCTTGGAATAGAGATGGTGACGAAAGGTTCCGCCGGGACAATCGGCGGACATAAAAAAAGCCCCGCCTCGTCAAGAGGTGGAGCCGCAATAACGTTTTCTATTGGGCTGGAAAACGGGAAACGAGGCTGAAAAACCTCTTTTGTCCGTCCCGATCTTCCGGTATGTCTGGCCTCTTATGGCTGCGCCAGGAAGGACAATCGCCGGAGTTCATCCTTGCCCGGAGATTAGCCCAAACTTGACAGCCTCGACCTTTCGTCCCTCCTCAAAGTCTCCGACGACGTCGCCAGGGGTTTGGCTGACGAATGGCCGTTTTCCGGAGCTTCCGGCGAACTGATGAAGCCAGGCGCGAAGAGAAGAATAAACTAAAAGGTCGCGTTCAGAAAAAGAGGCCAACTGACGGGCAGGTCTTCTGGCTCACGGTTCAACGCCTAAGCTCCGCCTTCCCGCCGTCTTGAACTTGACGGCAGTGACCGGGGTTTTTCGCCCCTTGGAGAAAGGCTCGCCGATTACAGCGGCGGCTCCGCGACAGATTTTCACTGTCTTCCCTATTAAGCCCTTTCGGGCGCCCTGTCGAGAAAAAAAGCCCTTCAATAAGCGGCCGCGCGTTTCGAAAGCCGCAGTCGGCGAAGAAGCGAAAAACTCGGTTTTACAGCGGTCGAGGGCCTTTTGTAGATAACGAGTTATATCAGAAATTGAAGAGGGAGGCAAGAAGTCTTTTAGGCTTCTTTTGCGGGCGAAGCCGGCGGTTCGGGACGATTGCGGCCGGTTCGGCTTGTCTCCGCCAGTCGATTTTTAGTCGCCGAAAGGCTTTTTGGGGTCAAAGCGACCAGAGAAGAGGCCAGACAAGGCGACGACACAAG
>JAIRTO010000176.1 GCA_031254895.1 Deltaproteobacteria bacterium | reverse complement strand
CGCGCTTACGACAAGCCTGGCCGATTTGAAGAACTACTCTTCCCTAACGACGGTTCGCCTGGTCTTCGTCCAACGGCTGACGGCTCTATTGGCCGTCATCGCCTGCGGGGCGGGAACCGTCGGGGCCTAATCGGAAGCGGCCGTCTTCCATAGTCGCCGGCTTTGGCTGGCGGCTGTTCGTCGGTTTTGAAGATTGGCGAGGATTCCGCCAGCTTTCGCGAGTCAGATCTCCAGCATGGACGGCCTTTGGCCGGCCTTTCGTTTTCGGCCCGCGACGCCGTCGCGACGCGGCTTCGACCTGGATCTCGGCGGGGACTCGGCCTGGACTCCGGCGCCGCGCCGGGATCCAGTCGTCATTTTCCGTCAAGAGACAATTTTTGGCAAGGTCGAGCCGCCGTGAGGCATGACCCAGACCTTCGAGCCTTTCCCGGCCTGCTCCAAGGCCGCCTTGACGGCTTCTTCCAGTCCTTTGGCCGGGGTCACGAAGAGCTTTTTCGCCGTCTCTTCCGGGAGATTGGAAACCATGAACACCCGGCAACGCTCCAAAACCAAGGCGATGGCCGCCGCTTTATGGCCGCCCAGCTCGAATTTCGTCTTGACCCTCTCGATCAAATCGGCCGACGATTTGGCTTCATTGAGCCATTTTTCGAAAACCGCCTCGCCGAAGCCTTCGTCGCAGGCTCCGACCCAAACTATCGAGCCGCCGGGCCTGACGGCTTTGGCCGCGTTGTCCAAGGCTTTTTGGGCTTGATAAATGTTGATGTCCTTTGGGAAGCCTCCGGCGGAGACCACCACGACATCGGCTCCCGGGGCGGGAACGGTCGCCTGAAACAGGCCGTCGAGCATTTTGCAGGCGGCTCTGTGGGCCGCCAGGCAGTGGCCGCCGAAAGCGCCTTTGATCTTCTTGTCCTCGCCCAACACGACGTTGAGGATGAAGTCCACCGAGAGATGTTTCGGCAATTCGTCGATGTCTTCCCTGACCGGGTTGCCTTCGAGGATCCCGGCTTTGGCCAGCTCATGGACCATCATGGCGTGATTGTTTTTGATGGCGGCATGACTGGAGACGCCGGGCAACAGAGCTTTGGCTCCGCCGCTGTAGCCGGCGAAGTAATGGTATTCGACGTTGCCCAAAGCCACCCGGCGGTCGGCGTCGGCCGCCTTCTCGAAGATGTCCGCCGGCGTGCCTCGGCTGGTCTCGCCTAAGCGCCGGCAACGGTTAGGGTCGTGGTCGACGACTTGATAGGCGTCAAAGACGCTTTGACCGACTAATCTAATTTTTTCCTCAACAGTGTGATTTCGATGAATGCCTAAGGCCAAGACGATGACGACGTCTTTGGCGGCCACTCCGCCGGCGGCCAATTCTTTCAGGATCGGCGGCAGCATGATAGCGGTAGGGCAGGGACGGGTGACGTCGCTGGCGACCACGGCGACGGTTTCTCCGGGCTTGACCAAATCCCTGAGCTTCGGGGAGCCGACGGGATTCTCCAAGGCGGACGAAATCAGCCTTTCGCCGTCGACGGCTTGCTCCGTCCGGGCCGGCAGGATAAAGCCGCCGAAGACTTCGTCCGGCAGGCGGAAGTCTAGGGCGGTCTGACCATATTTGAGGGAAATTTCCATTTTGCGCTCCATGAAGGCTGATGACGTTCGGGCGAGCCTTTTTCCGCTTTCGCGGATCGGCCTTTCGCCGGAAAATGAACAGGGGGGCATTTTTGAGTTTTTTTTTGGGCTGGCTACGGGGCTAAAGAGAACCCCCTTTTCGGGACGTTGTCCTCCAAAGGGGGTTTGGTTGCGGTCAAATCGCCGAAAGCGACTCGTCAAGGAGCGACGGAGGCGGCCGCGGCGAGGAAGTTGTTGTAAGGAACGGCCCAGAAGGCTATTAAAAGAACTATGACCACCAGCCCCAAGGCGATCAACATGTTGGCGTAGGTGAAAGTTCTTTTGTATTCGGCCATGCTGAGAATGGACGGGGGAATGGTGTGAATTTTTTCCAAAACGCTCGCTTCTTCCTTCGAAGGAGAGTTGCCCATGCTGCCTAAGACGGCGAAGATGGCGCTCAGATACAGACCGATGAAGAACGGGTCAAGAAAATTCTTGAAAATCGAGACCACGCCGAAGCCGGCCAGGCACTTGGTGACGATGAAGCCTAAGAAGCCGGCGGCCATCGACCACAAAGCGCCTCTGGCGGTCAGCCTTTTGGACCAGATGCTTCCGAAGGCGACCACGCACCAGGACGAGGCGATGATGGTGCTGGCGAACCAGGATATGATCCTGATGCTGCCGAATTTGCCGTAGGCCAGGAGAAGGGCGACGATGCTGACGGCCAGCATGATGATTCTGGTTTTGACCAGCTTGTCTCTGTCGTCCTTGAATTTGAGGCCGAAGATGTCGTTGGTGACGGTGAAGCCGACCACCGACAGGAAGGTCGAAGCCGAAGAAAGACCGGCGGCCATGATGCCGGCCAGCACCAGACAGCCCAGCAATTTGGGCATCATGTTGTAGGCGGCCCAGATGATGACTCTGTTGGAATCTTCCATCGCCGGCATCACGGGTATGACCGAAATGGACATGAGGTAAAGGTAGGTCAAGAAGAAAGTGGTGCAGACGCAGGCTACGGTCGAAGAGCGAAGAGCCACGTGCTCGTTTTTGGCCATCATGTTGCGGCCGGCCTGCCAAGGGCTGATGCCGACCGTGATTAGCCAGATGAGACCGTAGATCAAGCCGTACATGACCGCGCCGAACTTGTCTCCCTCCGCCGCTCCGGCTTGGCCGAAATTCCCGTGATAGGCGAACATGCCCGCAGGAGTTTCAGGGTTGTTCAAGAGGGTGGTCATGAGATTCGACAAGCCGCCGGCCTCGGAAAACATGTACGGACCGGCGATGACGGTGGCGCCTAAAAACAGCAAGAACATGATCGTGTCGGTTATGATGACGCCGCTTGAGCCGGAGTAGAAAGTGAAGGACGTGAAGCACACCCAGGCGATGAAAAAACCGACGTTGACGTTGACGTTGATGAGTTCGGACAGCAAAATGCCCGTGCCGGTGGTGACGGCCAAAAGATACGACGTGATGGACAGGACGGTGATCACGCCGGCCGCTTTTTGAACGGCTTTGCTGTTGAAGCGGTTTCCGAAATACTCGGGCATGGTCAGTTTTTCGGTGCGCCGCAGATAACGACCGAAAAACAGAACGCCTATGACGTAGCCGGCCCCGCAAAAGGCGTTTAAGGTCACGGCGTTGACTATGGCTCCGCTGTATGTCCAGGCGGTGTCGCCCATGAATCCGTTGGTGCTGAGCATGGAGGCGAACAAGGTGCCGGCGATCAGGAGCGTGGGCGCCTGCCGGCCGCTGACGTAGTAGTCCGCCGTGTTTTTCACCTTGCGGCCCGCGTGCAGACCGACGGCGATATAGACCAGTATGCTGAGCATGACGACGATGAATTGCAAACTCATAAAATACTAGCTCCTTTCAAAGCTGTCGAACAAATAGAGTCCACTTTTGAGCAAACGGGTCTATTTTGCGTGTTTTTTGGCTTCTCTTCCCAAACACAGCCTGAGAATCAGGCCTGAGACTGCCATGCAGCCGCCGATGACTATGGCGATAATGATTTCACCCATAAATACCTCCCTGTGGAAACTGGGCCGTCAAAGGGCTTTCTCAAAAACCGTTCGACACAAATTTCGCAAAATATATTTATTGTCTGGAAAAGACTATATTTTTCGCGAAATTGCCCTGTTGATGTAAAATATTATTATATAAAACAATAATATAATAAAACTTATTATATTATTTAATTGTTAGTTATATTTATTTTGTAAATTTAAGTTTAAATTAGATTGCTAAAACGACAATATTTATGGTTTTAATTTGAATGACGGCAATTTAAGCGTAGCCAATTAGGTCGTTCCAAAAAGTTCGGTCATCATTGTTTTTGGCGAAAGCGCTCTATTTTTGGAACCGCCCTAAATCTCCCCGGAGTCGCCGATCTCCGGTTTTTGGGTCTCCTGAAGGTCAGGAATCGCCTCGCGGCCTCCCTGAAGCGGTTTTATAGGAAACCCGAAAAAAGCCGGTCGGCGGGCGTTCGCTCTCAATGTTCGTTCGGCGCGCGTTC
>JAIRTO010000140.1 GCA_031254895.1 Deltaproteobacteria bacterium | reverse complement strand
CATGGTTGTCTGCGGAAGGCTTTGGCCAAAGGCGCAGAAGGGCAGGGTTGGTTCAGTTTCTGGATCATAAAATTGTCGAGCGAACGACGCGGCGGACGAGTCTTGACCGCCGCCGTATCCAGCCCTGAACATGATCGGTCTTTTTCCGGGAAAATGCTTAGACCTCCTCTAAACCTGTCCCAAGTTGGGAACGCCGGCCCGCCGCAGTTGACTTTTTATGTGGTTTTCTCTTTTTTAGCGTATGTAAATAACACAATAGATATAATATATACTTTTATTATCATCTTTTCATTATTTATAATTTAATTAAATTTATTTTATTATTAATTTATTATATTTATTATGTGTTCAATATTAATCATTTATGTATTGTTATATATTTTTATATCTTTTATCTATATATATTTAAAACAAAAGTGTTGAACTTAAGTTTTGACTTTCTAAGATATTAAAAATCTTTACTAAATTCATTATTACATGTTTTTGTCGAAATTAATTTGTAATAAATTTCCAAAAAATATTTTTGTTTTGTTTAAGTGTTTAAGATAGTGTCGTAATGTGATATTATTATTTTACGGCTGGCGGACGCTGGCCTTGTCTAGGCCAGAAGGTCAGACATTCCGACCGGCTCTATGCCGTTTGAAGGGCGACAGGATCTTTATTTGCACGTAAGCATGACGAATTGTTGACTTTTCCTGTGGTTCATCTATAATTGGCCCATAGGTCGCTTTTATGGCGGTTCGTCCGAATGATACCAGCTGATTTGGTTGCGTTTCCTTTCCGGTCGGTGCGACTGGACTTGAAACCAGGTTTTGGCTGGCAGTTTTTTTGTCGCCTTTTTGGTTTTATAGTTCTCATAAGTCCAACTCTCCGACGGACTTTTTTTTGGCTCGGAGGGTTCGTTAGCTGTTTTCCTTTTGCTTTGGTCCCAACTTTGACCAAAATGATGGGATCGTTATAGAAGACCAACGGCCAACTGCGTCAGAGGGCGTTTTTTGTTGGCCTGTTTCAGGATGATCATGACTGTTACGAAAGAAAAAATAATTTCGCGGATTTTGGACGAGACCAATATGTATCCCACAGAGGCCCGCAAGCATGTGGAATCTGTCCTGTCCATAATAAAATCCACTTTAGCCAACGAAAACCACGTTCTAATCAGCGGTTTCGGCAAATTCATGGTGCGCAAGAAAAGATCGCGTCAGGGGCGAAATCCCCAGACAGGTCAGCCAATGAAATTAAAGGCCCGCCAAGTGGTGACCTTCAAAATCTCCGGAGTCCTTCGAAAAAAGATCTCGCCGACCGCCAATACCTGAGACAGCGCAGGAATTCGGCCCGTTCTGGGGGGCTCCTTGTCAGGTCCCCCCAGTCTCGCAAAAAAAGCGGCCGTCAAAAATCGTCTTGCCGACAGTCGCTTCATCGTCAATTACGGTCTTAAATTCCCCTTGAGGAGACGTCATTTTTGTCGTAGGCGCTCTCATCTTGCCGAAAAAAGATATAACTATTTATTTTTTTTATAGTTTTCATATATGAAGGCCAAATTTCCCCAAAAACGGAAGTTTGGTTTTTTTTTATGCCTTTATCTCATCAAAGGCAATCTAAACCTATATCCACGCTTGTGAAATCATGTCGTTTGTTTGACTAATATTGTATTTATGAATTATATTTGACTATATTTAGTGATGTTTATCTATTTTTTACGCCAGTTAAACGACAAATAAATTATATTTAAAATTATCCAAAATGACTTTTATTAAGCTAAAAGTAAATAAGACAGTAATTTATCAAGTTAAAATAAAATAAAAATAGTCATTTTTCTTGATTATGAAGAATTTTTCCAGAAAGGGAAGGCAGCTTCGCGAAGAAAGGGAAGAAGGGTTCGTGAAGACGATTATTGGACGAATCTCCCGTTTTCGCCTTGTTTGGCGACGGCGTGACCGACGCCTATTTTCGGTCTCTCGCCTCTGGTCTCCTTTTCGGCGGAGACGTCTTTCGTTTTCGTCAATATCTCTTGGCCGCCAAAACTTCTTGTGAGAGGAAAACTTTGATTTTACGTCATTTTTATCCTCCTGAGCGCTTAAAATAATTATTGACAAGAATTTTCGCTTTTGCTATATTACTAAAAAATTCCCCGACATTGATGTTGACGCTTGGCGAGGACTTTTCCTCGGGCTGTTTGTTCAAGCGGACATTAATTCAGCTCTTCCGGCAATGACTGCAACGCGTCCGAATCGTAGGCTTAATCTGACGGTTAATCCGGCGGGTCGGACATTTGGTCGCTTGTTTTTTTGGTTCCATTTTATGGCGACCAAGGGGCGTTTTTTTATCCCCTCGGGGGAACAGCCTGATATAGCCTTAAACAGCCCTTTATCGCCGCCAATTGGCCGTCTCCTTCGCGAAGACCCTTTTCCAAAAGGGGAGGCCATCTTCGGCGCGCGGCGGCGAACGTTTCGGAAAATTCGATCATTTCGGACATTTCGAATAGGGCGGCTGTCGAGGCGATTTGATCCGGCTGCAATTCCCAAGGCGGAGTCCGCAGCCTTGACAGTTTTTTTCTCAGGACATCTCGCCTGAAACGTCCGCTTTGCTCATCCGCCTCAGTCATCCGTTTGTTCCTAAGGGTGTCGAGGCTCTTGGCGGGTCGTCAAGGCGCAAGCGAGATCAGGTTTGCGACGGGGCCTGATCTAAAATCGGATTTCACGTCAAAACCACGCAAAGCGAGGAAACTATGCAGGAACTGACAGAAGCCCAAGTGTTGAAGATCATGGAGAGCTACAACAATGATCCTCAGCAGCTCATTGCTGTCCTCTTGGATATTCAGGAGGCCTCGGGTAAAAACGTAGTTGAGCAAAAATGGTCGATACTGGCCTCGAAGGTCTTGGGCGTCCCCCTGTCCAAGATCTACGACATCCTGACCTTTTATGCCATGTTCAGCACCATTCCGCGGGGCCGCCACGTCATCGAGATTTGCCAGAGCACCCCTTGCCACTTCACCAAAGCCGAGCAAGTGGTCGGCTGGTTCGAAGGCGTCTTGGGCGTCAACGTCGGCGCCACTACCGATGACGGTGTATTCACTCTTTTCCGCACCAGCTGCGTGGGCGCCTGCGATGTCGGTCCTGTGGCGAAGATTGGTGACGATGTTTTCGGCGATCTGACCCTCGACAAAGTCAAGACTTTGGTGCAGAGCTATCGCGATGGCCAGCCGCAGTTAAGGGAGGCGCTCGTATGTCAAAATTGATGCCATTAGTCTCTGAAGGCGCAGGCAAAATTAATCCGCTGTCCGTGTCCGATTACATCGGCGTGGGCGGTTATCAGGCCTTGAAGAAGGCCGTTGGCATGACTCCGGAGCAGGTCATCGGCGAAGTCAAGAAGGCCAAGCTTCTGGGTCGCGGCGGAGCCGCCTATCCCTCGGGCAGCAAGTGGGAGCACCTGCTCCACATCCCCGAGACGCCCAAATACATCGTCTGCAACGCCGACGAGGGCGAGCCGGGCACCTTCAAGGACAAGCTCATCCTGGGCAAGCTGCCTCTGAAGCTCATCGAAGGCATCACCATCGCCGGTTTCGTCTTCGGCGCCAAAGCGGGCTACATCTACGTGCGCGGCGAGTACCGGAAGATCCAGAAGCAGCTCATCCAAGCCATCGAGAACGCCAAGAAGGAAAACTATCTCGGCGACAACATCCTCGGCAAGGGCTTCAACTTCGACATTCACATCATTTCCGGCGCCGGCGCCTACGTCTGCGGCGAGAACTCGGCCCTGCTGAACTCCACCGAAGGCAAAGTCGGCCGTCCCCGCATCAAGCCCCCGCACTTGGCCGAAGTCGGTCTCTTCCTGCAGCCCACTCTGGTCAACAACGTCGAGTCTCTGTCCAGCATTCCCGCCATCGTCCTGAAGGGCGGCGACGAGTTCCTGAAGATCGGCCATCCGGACAGCGGCGGCACCAAGCTCATCTGCTTGTCCGGCCATTCGGCCAAGACCGGCGTCTTCGAGATTCCTTTGGGCAAAGTCACCATCCGCGACGCGATCTACGACGCGGAGATGGGCGGAGGCGTGAAGGACGGCAAGAAGCTCAAATTCTTCCACCTGGGCGGCCAGAGCGGTCCCATCGGCTCTCCTGATCAGCTGGACACCGTCTATAGCTACACCGACCTGCGCAAGGCCGGCTTGGGCGTCGGCTCCGGAGCCATCGTGGTGATGGACGAGTCCGTCTCCATCATCGAGTACCTCAAAGGCGTCACCGAGTTCTTCATCCATGAATCCTGCGGAAAGTGCGTCCCCTGCCGCGAGGGCAACAAGCAGCTCTACGCGATTCTGCAGAAACTCTCCGTTCCCGGGGCGGCCACCGAAAACGATCTGTCCAACTTGCGTCGTCTGGTGACGACCATGACGGCCGCTTCTTTCTGCGGACTCGGCCAGACCGCCGCCGTGGCTCTCAATACCGCCTGGAAGCTGTTCAAGGCTGAGTTCGAGGCCAACGTCTCCAAAACCGCCGCCGCCGCGGCTTGATAAGAGGTACCCCCAAATGAGTCATCACAAGCCCGATCCGAGCAAGAGCGTCAACTTGACCATCGACGGCCTGCCCGTCACCGTGCCAGAGGGTACCACCATCTTGGAGGCTGCCCGTAAAGTCGGCGTGCACATCCCTGTCTTATGCGATCATCCGGACTTGCACAAAAGAGCCGTCTGCCGCATCTGCGTGGTCGAATGCGACGGCGGCGGCAAGCTGAAGGCCGCTTGCGCCAACGACGTCTGGGAAGGCGTCAAGGTCGTCACCAACAGCCCGAAAATCCACGCCATCCGCAAAACCATCCTCGAGCTGATCTTGGCCGATCACCCCCAAGATTGCCTCACCTGCATCCGCAACCAAAAGTGCGAGCTGCAGGCCTTGGCCATCCAGTTCGGCCTCAAAGAGATCACCTTCCCTCAGGCGGACGTGTCCGCTTCGCCCAACATCGACACCAACACTTTGGTCAGAGACATGGCCAAGTGCGTCAAATGCGGCCGGTGCGTCGACGTCTGCCAGGAGATTCAGTCCGTCCGGGCCATCAACACCGCCCATAGAAGCCTCCATTACGAAGTCACCACCCCGTATGATCAACAGCTCATCGATGGGCCTTGCGTCTACTGCGGTCAGTGCGCCGCCGTCTGTCCCGTCGGAGCCATCTACGAAAACGATCAGACCAACTTGGTCTGGAAGGCCATCGACGATCCTGATCGCCATGTGGTCGTGCAGACCGCTCCGGCCGTCAGAGTGGCTTTGGGCGACGAGTTCGGTCTCCCCAAAGGCGCCATCACCACCGGCAAAATGGCCACGGCGCTTCGCCGCCTCGGCTTCACCAAGGTCTTCGACACCGACTGGTCGGCCGACGTCACCATCCTCGAGGAAGGCAACGAGCTCCTGCAGAGACTGGAGAAAGGCGGCAAGCTGCCGATGATCACCAGCTGCTCTCCCGGGTGGATCAACTTCTGCGAGGTCTTCTATCCCGATCTGCTGGGTCATCTGTCAACCTGCAAGTCCCCTCAGCAGATGTTCGGCGCTCTGGTCAAGACCTACTATCCCAAGATCTCCAACGTGGATCCCGCCAAGATCACGTCCGTCTCCATCATGCCCTGCACGGCCAAAAAATTCGAGGCCCAGCGCCCGGAAATGAACGCCAGCGGCTATCAGGACGTCGACGTGGTTTTGACCACCAGAGAACTGGCCCGCATGATCAAGCTCGCCGGCCTCGATTTCGAGACCCTGCCGGAGACCCCCTTCGATCCTCTGCTGGGCGACTCCACCGGGGCGGCCGTCATCTTCGGCACTTCCGGCGGCGTCATGGAAGCGGCCCTCCGCACCGTTTACGAAGTGGTCACCAAAGAGCCTTTGGCTCCTCTGGATCTTGAGGCCGTCCGCGGTCATCAAGGCCTCAAGGAAGTGGTGGTCGATCTGAAGGGCACCAAGGTGAAAGTGCTGGTGGCCAACGGTCTGTCCAACGCTCGTTTCGTCATGGATTCCATCCGGGCGGGAACCTGCGACGCCACCTTCATCGAGATCATGTGCTGCCCCGGCGGTTGCGTCGGAGGCGGCGGTCAGCCTTACGGCAACAGCCAGATCAAGCTCCAGCGGAAAGACGGTCTGTACTTGGCCGACAAGCAGCTGCCCATCCGCAAGTCGCACGAAAACCCCGAGGTCGTCGCTCTCTACAAGGATTATCTCGGAGCCCCTCTAGGCGAGAAATCGCACCATCTGCTGCACACCCATTACAGCACCGAGGGGAAGAATCACTGGGCTAAAACCGGCCACTAAACGCAGGTTAGAACACAAATGATGTCATTGTCTAACACCAAGGCCATCTAAGGCCGAAGTGGCAAAAAAAAGCCTGGTTCAGCCGGGGATTCGAAATCGGATCCCCGGCTTTATTTTCTGTTTTAGCCGGATTATGGCTCATCGAGAACGGAACGCCTCGCTTTTTTTTGGCTGGATCGGCAGCTTAAATTTTTCTTGACTAAAATCGCTGGCGGTGCTATAAAAGCTTTTCTGGCTTAGACGCTACGACAATCTTTCGCAAGCGCCGAAGTGGTGGAATTGGTAGACACGCTAGGTTCAGGGTCTAGTGGGGGTTCCCCCGTGGGAGTTCGAGTCTCCCCTTCGGCACCAGTTTTAAATTAAGGGGTTCGGCATATTGCTGAACCCCTTAATTTTTGTCCCTAAGTTTGGCGGCAAGCTATTTTGCGCTATCATTCCAATATTATTGCCGTTTTTAATCGAATGCAGAGCGACGCTAAAAAAGCGCCCTCGCTTTTAGAGGGCGCTGACGCCGGGCCGTTCAGTTTTGTTCTGGCGTCAACAGAATAAAGTGCGGTTGCGGGTGTGCAGCGAGTTGCCGGAGGCGACAAAAGCAAAAAATCAGAGGCTCTTTGATGGCCAAAAATGGAGCGGAGGGCGTAAAAAAGCTCTGAAGAAATGCCCCGGAGCTTGAAAAGTTTTGCAAACGGCGGCGGGGGGCCAGCCCCAAGAGAGCTTGTCGTCGCCAGTAGCGACGGCCAGCCGATCCCTGATTGACCATAGCTATATGTTACGAGGGTCATCCGGCACGATAGCGAGCTTATAACCCATTGGCGTTAAGACTTTGAAAAGAGCGTCTATTTGCGGCGTGGCTTTCATGGTTTCCAGTCGGGCTATCGCTGATTGCGTCAGTCCCGAGGCTTCCGCCAACTTGGCCTGCGTCAAGCCCTTAGCCTCCCGCGCCTCGATAAGCTTGCCGATCAGGGCCACCTCGAAATCTATCTTGGCGTGTTCTGCAGGAGAAATATTGGCGTCGTCGTTATAAAAAGCGCTGAATTTTGCGCTGGCGGTTTTCTTGCGGCTCATGCTCCTCCCCTCCTTGTCAAATGGTCTTTCAGATTCTGGCGGGTCTGCTCTATTTCGCGCGGCGGCGTTTGTTTGCGTTTTCTTGATGAAATGGCGCTACTGCGCAAAGGTGTTGCAGCGCCAATAGAAAAACAGGATGCGGCGGGACAGCCCCCGCAATTCCCAAAAGGCTGTCGTCTAAGCGCTTGACGAGCGGTTCGCCGACCCGCGCACCGCAGCTTTCCAGAGCCTTGACGTCCGCCGGCATTTTTTCGTATTGGACACGCGCGTCTTTGCTGGCGTTCGCCTTGTCCTTCAAATCGAGAAGAACTTCCTTGACTGGCTGCCGCCCATTCCTGTCCTCAAAAATTCAACCTCAAACGCTGGCGGCCTCTTTCCACGCGATTTTAATACATCAAATTCGCTATATTTTGCCAACCCGCAAATATCCTCATGTTGGTCTGACGGTTCAGGACTTTTCACTGCCGGCTTCCTTTTTCAGCTTGGCCGTAATGGCCTCCTCTGGCTCCGCTTTTGGGCGGCCTCCCTCTTTTCCCGCCAAATTGCCTCTGCTCGCGAACCGCTTTTTTTAGCGACGACGTTAAAAACATATTGTAGTGCAAGTCATTATTTCCTCTTGACTGCATACTCTATTTTGTGTAATAGCGGCGGCATCTTTTGAAGTTAGCCGGCAATAATCCAATGGAACAAGATGAAGAAATGCGGCTGACATCCGTTGCCGGAAGGCCGGCAAACAAAGGGACACGCTACCCCCAGCCGTCAATGACGCCCTTTTTGGTCTCGATTCTGGATAGGCGTCCTGGTTGACCAGCAGCGCCTTAACTGGCCGCATTTCGCAAAAATCAAGGAAAAAGGCAAGAATGTCGGCCTGAGGCCTTGCCGTCTCAACAAAGGCAAGCCCATCCATGTCGCTGGTTTCGGTGGTTGAAGATATGGGCAAACCAGTTCCGGAGGCGCGATATGTTAGCGCACTTGAACATTCTGACTATCGGCGAAACAACTGAAATAAACCTGGCTCTGCCGACCAAGGTCGCCGAGCAAA
>JAIRTO010000059.1 GCA_031254895.1 Deltaproteobacteria bacterium | reverse complement strand
GACGACGTCATGTACGCCATAAACATACCGCAGGAAGCGGTGACCATACCGGAAACGATAGACGCCGTCAGGGCGGCCATGAACATGCAGCCGGACTCCAGTTCGGCCACGAAAGAAACCAACAAATATCTTGGTCTCGGCAAGTGGAAAAAATAGTCCGAAAAGGTTCGCCGCCATGTTCGACGCATTGCGCGACGCCATGCAAGACCCATTGCGCGACGCCCTGCAAGACGTCTTGTTCGACGCGAAATTCCCTATGTTAAGGCCGAGCTCGCCAAAAATCGTCGATTCGCCATGCCGAGTCGACGAGGGCGGGCCGCCAAAAGTCGACGCCGTTCTAAAGGGGCTCGCTTCAAAGCCGCCCCGAGGGGGGCGACGAAATCTAAGGAGAGCTTATGACTTATCGAGCTCCATCGGCTGGCTTCGCGGCCAGCGGTGGCTTCAAGCTTGAGGCTTTCACCCAAGACGAATTGGCCGAACTCCATCGAGCCACTTTGGAAGTCTTAGAGCATACAGGCATATACGTGCAAAAGGAGGAGGCCAGGGCCTTGTTTAGGGCCAACGGGGCCAAGGTCGAGGAGGACGGCGTGGTCAAGATGCCGCCTTTCCTGGTCGACGAAGCGATCAGAAGCGCCCCGTCCAGACTTTCCCTGGCCGGCCGAACGCCGAAACGCGACTGCGTCATCGAAGCGGGCAGAGTGACTTTCACCTGCTTCGGCGAAGGCATTTCCATCTTCGACCCCTTCACCGGCGAATACCGTCCCACCTGCAAAAACGACCTCAAGTATTCGACCCGCGTCATCGACGCCCTGGACGTCATCACCGTGGTGGAGCGCTGCGTCGGCAGCCAGGACGTGCCCCCGCCGGTCCAGGCCGTCCACAACTATGAAGCCATCGTGAACAACACCACGAAGCCCGTCTTCTTGGGACCGGAAAACGGCCGCAACATCAGAATCATCCTCGAGATGGCCAAGGCCGCCGTCGGCGAAGAGCGCTTCAAAAACGCCGGCTCCCCGGTCTCTTTCATCACTTGTCCGGTGAGCCCTCTTCGGCTGGTGGAGGACTGCTGCGACATCATCATGACTTGCGCCGAAGAAGACGCGCCCATATGCATCCTGTCCATGGCCATGAGCGGCGGCTCGGCTCCGGTCAACTTGGCCGGGACGCTGGTCACCCACAACGCCGAGGTTCTGGCGGGCATCGTTTTGTCTCAGCTGACGAAAAAAGGCGCCAAAGTGGTCTACGGCAGCTCCACCACGGCCATGAATCTGAAGATGGCCACCGCCTGCGTCGGCTCTCCGGAGCTGGCCATGATCAACGCGGCCGTCGCCTCCATCGCCCGACAATACGGTCTGCCCAGTTGGGTCGCCGGCGGGTAGGGCGACAGCAAGCTGCCCGACGCCCAATCGGGACACGAAAAAACCCTCACCGGACTGTTGCCGGCGTTGGCAGGTGCCAACATCATTTACGGTCTGGGCATGTTGGAAATGGGGGTCACTTTCAGTCTCGAACAACTGTTGATGGACGCGGACATGGCCGAAATGATCATGTACGCCATAGGGGGCATACCGGTCAACGACGCGACCCTTTCGGTGGACATCATTCACGAGAACGGCTATCGCAAAGACTTTCTGACGCACCGCAACACTTTCAACAACCGCTTCATCCAGTCCGCTCCGAAACTGATGGATCGCCGCACCCGCTCCAGGTGGCTGGAGGATCAAGGCGGATTGGACATGTATCAGAGAGCCAAAAAAAGGTTCAAGGACCTGTACGACAACCATCAGCCCGATCCTTTGCCTGAAGGCGCCCACGAGGCCATCAGAAAAATCGTCAACCGAACCGAAGCCGACTTGGGTCTTCCCAAGAGCGAATACTAGCCGACCTCGTTCGGCGAGGGCGCCTGCCCTCGCCGAGCGGGGTTTCGCTTTCTTCGCGGTTTTCATCTCGCGGGCGCTATTTTCGCGGGATCGATTTTCGGCTCTTTATCGCCGCCGTCGGCCATTTTTGAGGCTACACGCATGAGACAATATCCTGCCGCCTTTTGGGATCCAGTGGATTCGAGCGTCTTGGACAAAATACATGAAAACACGTTGCGAGTTCTCGGCGAAACGGGCTTGAACTTCCATAGTCCCGAAGCCGTCGAAGTTTTCAAAAAACGCGGACTCAAAGTCGACGGCCTCCGAGTCCGTTTCGACGAAAAAACGATCGACGAGACCCTCGCAAGCTGCCCTAAGTCGTTCCCCTTTCTCGCCCGCGATCCGCAATTCAACGTGGTTTTGGGCGAAGGCATGGTGGTGGCCACGGCCACCGGAGCCCTGTACTACATAACGGAAGAGGAAGGCCGAAGGCCGGCCCTTTTGGCCGACTTCGAAAACATTCAGCGTCTTTACCAGACGAGCGACGTGGTCGACCTGGTCGGCTACACCCCCGTCTACCCTGCCGACGTCCCGGCCGAAACGAAGTTTTTGAGAATGACCCAAGCGTCGCTCAGAAACACTTCCAAGCCTTTCATCATCCCGATGAGCCATCGCCAGGAATGCCTCAACATGCTCAAGATGCTCGAGCTGGCCTTCGGAGACGAAGACGTCTTCCGAAAGGGCTGCGTGGTCGGAGCGGGCATCACTCCGTTAAACCCCCTTCAATACGGCGCCGAGGCTTTGGAGACCATGATGGAAATGGCCCAAAGAGGTCAGGCCCTGTTTCTGGCCCCGGCCCCGATGATGGCTCTGTCCAGTCCCATAAGCCACTTGGGCACGGCGGTTCAACAAAACGCCGAAATCCTGGCCGGCATAGCCTTGGTCCAGCTGGTCAATCCCGGCAGTCCGATCGTCTACATGCCCGGCAGCTTCGCCAGCTACATGAAGACCGCCGGCTGCGCCGTCTCCAGCCCTGATTCATATCTGGCGAACGCCATAAACTTCCAGCTGTGCCGCGCCCGCTACGGCCTGCCCATTAGAGCGAACTCCAGCCTGACCGAAGCCAAGACTTTGGACGCCCAAGCCGGGGCCGAGACGATGCTTTGCATGCTCATGGCCATGATGGGGGGAGCTCACATGTTTCACATCTCTCTGGGCTGCCTGGACTCCATACTAGGCTTTAGCCCGGAAAAGCTGGTTCTGGACGAAGAGATCTTCTCTCGCTGCGCTCATATGATGAAAGGTCCGTCTTTGAAAGACGAGGACTACGCCGCGGATCTCTTGGCGGAGGTCGGTCCGGGCGGGAGCTTCATCACCCACAAAAGCACCTTGAAAAATTTCCGAAAGCTGTGGACTCCGACGGTTTCTCATTGGGAGGCCCACGCCCATTGGGTCGACAACGGCTCGACCTCGCCGGCGCAAAGGGCCGCCGCCATAGTCAAGGAGCGCCTCGCCAAGGCCCGCTCGGACTACCTCTCCCCGGAGGCGGATCGAGCCATAGAAAAAATGATCGCCGAGAAAGGCTAATGGCGTTCGCTCGGCGAGCGAACGAGCGCCGAGCGAACATCGAGAACTAACGTAGAAAACGCCCGCCGAACGAACATCGCGAGCGAACATCGAGAACGAACGCGCGCCGAACGAACATTGAGAGCGAACGCCCGCCGACCGGCTTTTTTCGGGTTTCCTAAAAAACCGCTTCAGGGAGGCCGCGAGGCGCTTCCTGACCTTCAGGAGACCCGAGACCCAAAAACCGGAGATCGGCGACTCCGGGGAGATTTAGGGCGGTTCAAAAAATAGAGCGTTTTCGCCAAAACAATGATGACCGAGCTTTTTGGAACGAGCCAATTGGCTACGCTTAAATTGCCGTCATTTAAATTAAAACCATAAATATTATCGTTTTAGCAATCTAATTCAATCTTAAATTTACAAAATAAATATAACTAACAATTAAATAATATAATAAGATTTATTATATTATTGTTTTATATAATACAATTTTACATCAACAGGGCAATTTCGCGAAAAATATAGTCTTTTCCATAAAATAAATATATTGTCCGAAATTTGTGTCGAACGGTTTTTGAGAAAGCCCTTTGACGGCCCAGTTTCCACAGGGAGGTATTTATGGGTGAAAT
>JAIRTO010000026.1 GCA_031254895.1 Deltaproteobacteria bacterium | reverse complement strand
CTTTTTTCAATAAATGTCGTTTCGAGGCCGGGTCGAAGACTATTCTGGCGTAGTGGCCGGTGGCCAGACGATCGCAGCCCAAAAGCCCGGCTCTTTCCAAAAGAAGGCCGAATTTGACGAAGCGGTTGCAGTCGACGCAGGGGTTGGGCGTCAGACCCGACAAGTAGGAGCTGATGAAACGCTCAATGACTTTATCTTTAAAAATGGAGCTGAAATTATGGATCTGATGATCGATGTTCAGTTTCAAAGCCACGTTTTTGGCGTCAAGAAAGTCGCTCGCGGAGCAGCAGGAGCGGCCGAAAGAATCAGGAGGCGGCGCGAACTGGCCGGATTCTTCCAAAAGCTTCATGGTCGCGCCCACGACCTTATGCCCTTCGTCCAGCAAAAGCGCGGCCGCCGTCGAGCTGTCCACGCCGCCGCTCATCGCGACCAGGACGCCGCTCGCAGTGTTGGTCATGTCAGGCCCCCAGATCTCTCAAACGGTCCTTTTTGCGGTAATGGCAGTATAGAAAGAGGTCCGCGGAAACCATCAGCATGTTGACGACGTAAAAAACGGCGACGTAATTGAGGCTGCCCTGAACAATCTTGGCCGAAAGACCGAAGCAATAGCCGGACAGAACGATGATCAGAAAGGCCGGAGAGCGGCCGCGACTGGATTTGACCCTAAGGGTGTTGAGGATGTTGGCGGGCCAGGCGAATCCGAAAGCGACGAGCATGCAGCTTTCGAGGATATTGGCCAGTTGAGGCATATTTTAAAGACTCCCGTTCTGAAAAGAGTCGCCCCGGTAGCCTCGCAGGAAGTCGGCGGACTTAATTTTCGCCTTGCCTTCCGGTTGGACTTGCTCGACGGCCAAAAGGTCTTGGGCCGTCCCGATCTTCAGCCAGCCGTCGTCGGTCAAGCCGAGGATCTCGCCGGGCCGCCCCGCGCCTGGAAGGGATTTGGCTCCGTAAAATTTGACTATTTTTTGATTGAATCTGGCTTGAGCTCCAGGCCAAGGATTGACGCCGTTTATCAGTCTGGCCAGCTCCTCCGCCGGACGCTCGAAAGCGACGAGGCCGTCGGCTTTGGTCAGAAGCCTGTTCATGGTCGCCGAACTTTCGTCTTGCAGAGCCGGGGAAAGAGAGTCGTTCCTAATCTGGTCCATGACTTTGACGAGCAAATCGGCGCCGATGTCGGCGAAAATCGTCTCCAGCTCGCCGGCGCTCACGCCCTCGGGAGTCGGCATATGTTTTTGGGCCAATATGGCGCCGGAATCAATTTTCAGATCGCAGAAAGTCACGGTGACCCCGCAGAAGGGGTCGCCTTTGATGAGCGTCCAGCTGATCGGGGCAGGACCGCGGTGCCGGGGCAGCAGGGAAGGGTGAACGTTGATCGGCGGAGTGTAGCCCATGCTCAGCAATCTTTGACCCAAAAAGCCCCGGAAGGCGACCACCACCAATATTTCCGGATGAGCCCGTTCGATCATTTCCATGCTTTCGTTGCCGTTGACGGCGTTCGTCTCGATAAAGGGGATTTTGCGTTCAGCGGCGAAAAGGGCCACTGGCGAAGCCGTCAACACCTGACCCCTGCCGGCTTTGGCCGAAGGAGTGGTCACGGTCAGGACGATTTTGTCAGGGCCGTTCAAAAGAGCTTGAAGACTGGCTAAAGCGAATTTTCCGCTGCCGAAGAAGGCTATTCGGAAAGGGGAGGAAGGTTGGTCGTTCATTTGCTCACCAAAAAGCTTCCGAAAAAAGACGAAATGTCAGTTCGCCAGATGATTATGGAATCATTGAACCGATAACAAAAAAGTCTTTAAATAGCGCGGCAGTCTCTAAAAAGACCTTGGAGAAAAAAGAAGGCTTTAAGCAGATTGTCAGACTATTTTGAAGTGTTATAGGCCATGTCGCTTAATTCAATCAAACTCGATTGATTGTCGGTTAAAAATATTTGAGGAAAGTTATTTTTTGCTGTTTCTTTTTAACTGTCTATTGTATAGCTCTTGTTTCAGCCGACTTAGGTGATCGATGAAAAGCACGCCGTCAAGATGGTCTATCTCATGCTGCAAAATGACGGCCCGTCGTCCCTCGTAGTCGAGAGAAAAAGGTTGGCCGCAAGCGTCCTGCGCCTTCACCTGCAGACGAGCGAAGCGTTTGACCTTGGCTTTGTAGTCGTTGACGGAAAGGCAGCCCTCTTCATAAAGCATCTTGCCTTCCGACAAGGTTATTTCAGGGTTGACCAGAGCGAGGACGGTCGACCCGTAGTCGGCGTCGTCATCCGACGCGTCCATGACGATCATTCTTATCAATTTGCCCACTTGCGGGGCGGCCAGTCCGGCCCCGGGGGCGGCCAGCATCGTTTCCTTCATGTCTTCGGCGAAAGCGGCCAATTCAGGAGTGAACTCCTCCACTTGGGCCGACTTTTGACGCAAGAGAGAGTTAGGATGCTTCAAAATAGGCAGAACAGTCATTTATCCTCGAAATTGTCGGAAAAGAAAGTAGAAGGCGACTCGTTACGTCGAATGACGAAAAATCAAAAGCAAGCTCAGAAAAAAAAGCAGGAGTAGCCCAAAAATCAATGTCTTGATTATAGCCCAATCCTCTCAACTCCGCAATCGGGAGCCAAAGTTGGCGAGGTTTGGCCGACCTCGCCGACCGTCGCTCATTTTTCTTTCTGGGGCTGCCATCGGCCTGTCATCGGCCTGTCAGCGGCCTGTCGGAAAGCGGCCGGGCGAAAGTCCGGCCAGAGTTCCTTTGGTCGCTTAATTTGTCTTTTTTTTTTGGGTTTTGCCGTTTTTTCGCGCTGTAATTTAGGCTATAATAGATATAATGTTTTGTAGCTTGACTAAATAAGAGCATTTTGGCTATACGCGCATTGACGGTCGATAAAAATGACTAAAAAGACTTTTATATATTTCCCTTATTGACCTAAAGAAATCTAAAATTGGTAAATATGGCTTATGTCCAATTTGGAATATGATTTTTCGTTCTCTATTTTTTCCCTTTGGCGAAGCGCTTCCAGATCGGCCTTTTTTAACCTGCCTTGTCGACGGATAAGGCTTTGAAAATTCTTGCGCGAGGGGCGACCTCAGGATAGAATACCATCATGGAAATAGGCGATTTCATAAAGGAGCTCTCTTCTCCTCGGCGCAAGCCTTTTTACCTCGTTTTCGGGGGAGATCCGGCCGCAACTCGACTTTGCCTGGAAACGGCCAGAAATGTCGTCGATCCTTCCTTCGCGGCCTTCAATTATCGTCAGTTTTCGCTGGAAGAGCTGGAGAAGAGCAAATGGAAGCAATTGACTTCCGAACTCATTTCTTGTCCCTTTGGTCCGGCTCCTAAAATCGTCGTCCTTCTCGTCAACGAAACCGAAAAACCCTCGGCCGACGGCCTGGAATCCCTCGGCAAACTGCGGCCGAGAATCAACTCGGCTTCCACTTTGATAATGATCCTGCAGGGAAAGGCGGACGAGCGCTTTAAATTTTTTAAGGACGTCGCCAAAGAGGGCGTCGACGTCGACTGCCGGGCTCCTGACAAGGCCAATCTGCCTGGTTGGCTCATCGCTCGTTTTAAAGATCAAGGGCTCAAAATCGACCCTGACACGGCCAGGTTCATGATCGATCGCATCGGCCAAAATCCGGGCGCTCTTTTGAACGAAGTCGCCAAACTGGCCGTGTACCCTGGCCCAGAGAAGCCCATCAACGTCAAAGACATATCCTCATTCGTCTGTCACGGTCCGACGGCGGAGATGTATGAACTGGGCGCGCCTTTGGCCGAAGGAAAGCTCCAGACCGCTTTGCCGATATTGTCGGATCTGTTGGAGACTAGCGCGCCGTTGGTGATACTGAAAGCCTTGGGCACTTATTTTTTTAAAATGATTCGGGTCAAGGCCATTTTGGATGAGACGGAAGACAAGGCCACCAATGCGGCCTTGTCTTCCGGCAGCGGAGCTCATCCGTTCCAGGTCAAGCGCATTCGCTCTCAACTGGAGCATTGGTCCCTCCCGGCCCTAAAAACGGCCTTGGAGGCGCTGGAAGAAACCCAGCGCGCCATGGTCACCAGCAGCGCGCCCCCGGAATTGGCTCTGCAAGCTTTGGCCGTAAAGTTGGCCTGTCTGGCCAAAGGCACGGCTTGACCGTTATGGCGGGTTTTTTTTGGCTCCTTTTTTTTCGACTGGCTCTCTTCCCGACGCGAACGCGGTTTTCGCCTTCGCCGGCAGTTTTGACTTTCAGGCCAACTGAGGCGGACAATGTCCAATAGTCGTTCCATAAAAATCTTTCCGGTCATGCTGCTCCTGCTCCTGTTTCTGTTCGGCTGCGGGGGCGGCTCGGGACAGCTCGAAGAGACTGTCGTCAAGGTCGTTCTGCGCCAAACCACCAGCTCCGATCTTATCCGAGTTTTGGGGCCGCCAGTGCAAAGGGCCTCTTGGAGCATAGATCGGCCGCTTGAACGGCTGCATTTCAATATCCCTTACTACCGCGTCCTGCGGATAGAAATAACGGATCCTTCCGGCGAACAGCCCGAGGCGGTCATCCGCCGGCGCAGTCAGGCGCTTTTTTTGTTCACCGACGGCTATCTGACCGGAGTGGAATAACTTTTTTTTGTTCGCCGACGGCTTTCTGTCCGGAGTGGAACAGTTTTTTGTTCACCGACGGCTATCTGACCGGAGTGGAATAGCTTTTTTTGTTCGTCTACAGCTTTCCGACTGGAGTGGAATAGCTTTTTTTTGTTCGCCGACGCCTTTCCGACCGGAGTCGAGCGACTTTTTTCGTTCGCCCAACTTTTTTGAAACGAAGAGACGACGCCCCTCGCTTTTTTAGTCTTTTCGTCTTCGTTTTTTCGCGCGTCTTTTCGCGATATAATCGATTCATGGCGACATGGCCGTAAACGATTGTCCAAATAACCGAAAAGTTAAATTTAAAAATAACCCCGCTGGCAACAGCGGGCTTTTTGGAAGTTCGAAGCTGATTTTTTTCGGACGGAGAGAGGAAACAACCGCAGATGATTCTGACTATGGACGTGGGCAACACCAACTTGAAGTTTGGTCTGTGGACAAACGGTCAGATGGATTACAACTGGCGCATCAACACCCGTCTCAGCACCTCCGGCGACGAGCTCGGTCTGATGGTGGAAAGTTTTTTGAGGCTTCAGGGCTACGCCTTGAAGGACGTGGACGATCTGGTGGTGGCCTCGGTCGTTCTGCCGATGCGTCCGGCCATCGAGCGGCTCGGCGCCCGCTATTTGGGCAAAACGCCGATATTCGTCGAAGCCCATAGCCAGAAGATCATGCCCATCTGCTATCATGATCCCCGCGAAGTGGGCGCGGACAGAGTTGTCGGCGGAATCGCCGCCTATAGGCGTTTTCGCAACAGCGTCGTCGTGGTCGACTTCGGCACGGCCACGACTTTCGACTGCATTTCTCAAAGCGGGGAGTATTTGGGGGGATCCATTTCTCCCGGCTTCAGACTTTCGGCGGACGCTCTGTTCGATCGAGCCAGAAGACTTCCCAAACTGGAGCAGTTTTTCAAGCCGGAAGCGGCGGTGGCCCGGGACACCGTCCACAGCCTCAATTCAGGTTTGGTCATGGGCTACGCCGGCTTGGTGGAAGGCATGGTCAGCCGGATCAGCAAAGAAATCGGTCAAGCCAAAGTCGTGGCGACTGGAGGTTTGGCGGCTCTCATCGCCGGAGAAACGTCGGTCATTGAGGAAATTCTGCCCAATCTGACCATGGAAGGGCTAAAAATAATCTATGACGAGAAAGCCTATTGAACATGCCGACATTCATCAAGCCTCCGGGCGCCATCGGCGTTTTTTCTCCGGCCTCTCCGCCGGACAAAGACAAATTGGCCGTAGGGCTAAAAAAACTCGTTGACTTTGGCTACCGAACGGTTCTTTCCAAAGGCGCAAAAAGGCGCGGCAAGTATCTGGCCGGCTCCGACGAAGTTCGAGCTGATGATTTGATGAAAATCATCAACTATCCTGGGATTTCCGGGATTATGGCCAGTCGCGGAGGTTATGGCTGCTTGCGGATTCTGCCGTCCCTCGATTTCTCCAAGATGCCGGAAAACGTGCCTATCGTGGGGTATTCCGATTTGACCGTCCTGCACCTGGCCAGGTACGCGGCCACCGGTCAAGGCGGCTGGCATGGGCCGGTCGTCGGCCAATTGCCTCTTCAGGCGGACAAGCTTCAGGAACATCTTGGCGCCCTCGCCGGGGCGCCGCCTGACGACTGGACTTTTCACGGTCTTTTTTGTCTGAGCGAAGGCGAGGCCGTCGGGCCTTTGTTGGGCGGAAATCTGACCCTCGTGAACGCTCTTCTCTGTTCCCCATACATGCCGAGTCTGGACGGGGCGATCTTGCTTTTGGAGGACGTCGCCGAGGCGGGATACAAGCTCGACAGGCTTCTCGCCGCCTTGTGGCTGTCAGGCAGGCTGAAGAAGGTCGCCGGGATCGTTTTCGGCGAATTCAAAGGCTGCGGCGGGCTTAGAGCCGTCCATCGCTTGCTGGCGGAGTTCGTCAGACGGCTTTCCCCAAAAATTCCGGCCCTGTGGTGCCCCTGTTTCGGGCATGGTTCAAGGAACCTTCCGTGGTTCTACGGGGAAAAGGCGCTGTTGAAGGTGGAGCTCGGTCAGGGACGGTTGACGTTTATGGAGAGACGAAAGATCAAAAGCTAAAATGAGTTATTTTAAAGCGATTGCCCGTCAAAAACGGCCTTTTGGAGAGACCTTTTGGGGAAGCGACAAATGAAAGTGGTCATTTTCGGCAGCCGGACCATCGAGGACATCGAACATGTCCGACAGGCCGTTTCAGAATCGGGGATAAAGCCGAAAATAACGGAAATAGTCTCCGGTCTGGCCGCCGGGGCGGACACTTTGGCTTTGGAATACGCCAGGGAGAACGGTTTCGCCGTCAAGGAGTTCCCGGCTCATTGGAAGGAGCTTGGCCGAAAGGCCGGTTCCCTGCGCAACATCGAGATGTCCAAATACGCCGATTTCGGCGTGGCCGTTTGGGACGGCCGGAGCCGAGGAACGGCCCACATGATTTCTCTGATGGAGGGCCGCTGCCATGTCTTCGTCGTTCCGCCGCCCGCTGAAGGAAACAAATGAGCCATGAGTCGTCGGTTTTGTTCCGCCGCTTCGGCAGAAACGCCCTGACGGAGCTTGCCTGACGGCGGTCGGGACAATGGACGCCAAAAACGCGTCGGCGAAATCGCTCTCTTCTCGAAGAAATGAGTTTGTCTGGCGCGGCGTTATTTTTATGGGCCTAATAGTTGCGAACAATCTCACGAATAACACCCGAAATTCGCCGGTCGACAAAAGCATTTTTCCTTGGCGCAAGTCTTCTCCGCAAATCGCTCGAACGACGCTGATGGAGCCTTTTTTCGGCCAAGCGCGATAAACGGATCGTTTGGCCAATCTGGAGAAAGGCCGGATAAAGACTGAATAAAGACTGTATAGAGATTAGATAAGAGCTTTAGAAAAGCTGGAAAAGGCCTGAATTTGGCTAAAAGGGAGATCCCTGTCAGATGAGCGACGACGACCTCAAAACCAAGCAGATGAGCGGCGACGACCCCAAAAACAAGTCTGAACCCCTGACCGCCGTTGAAAAAGCGAACAGGTTTCTGAAGTGGCTGAAAGAGTATTGCGAAGCGCGGGTCGACATCCTCGATTACAATCATCTTGTGGAAATCATGCAGATAAGCGCGGCCGCCAACGAGCGTCTGCATACAGGGCTATCCGACGTCGACGGCTTTCTGACCTTCGATGATGTTGAGCAAATATTATTGGAAGAATCGAGGCAAATGCATGAAGCCAACCTTAAGTCCATGTTGGCGGGGCTGAAAAATAAGCCTGGAGGAGGCGGATTGGGCGAAAAGGAAACGAGCTCGAAGAAAAGGGGAGGCTCGAAGAAAAAAGGCTAAGGGTCGTGAATTGGCCAAAATGACGGCAATTCCCTGACCACGTTGGTCGGAAAGGCCTTATCGATGACTTGCTCCGAGACCGTCCGTTCGGGACGGCGCAAAAAAAGCTAAAAGAGCTGGACGCGACGTTCTGGTCCGGCGTCATTTCGTCGATTTTAAGGGCGTAGCTTTGTGGGACGGAAAAAATCAATTCCAAACCGCCAAAACCTCTTCTCCAAACCGCCAAAACCTCAATTCCAAACCGTCGAAGCCTCGATTCCAAAACGCCAAAAAACGCTCAATTCCAAAACGCCAAAATATATTCAATTCCAAATCGCCAACGCCTCAATTTAAAACCTTCAAAACCTCAAATCCAAACCGTCGAAACTGTAACTTCCAGGCCCAAAAAGCCTCAGTGGCTGTAGCGATTGTTTTTGGTCAAATCCCTGACCTTCGGGATGAGCCGGGCCAGAGCTTTGGCGACCGTCTCCACTTCTTCTTCCGTGTTTTCCGGAGAAAGGGAAAGTCTGAGGGCGGCCATGGCCAATTGTTCGTTCAGGCCCAAAGCCGACAAAACCCCAGAGGCCTCCCTTGACGAGGCCGAACAGGCCGAGCCGGAGCTGGCGCAGATTCCTGCCTCGTTAAGTTCATTGATTAGATGAGCTCCGTGAGCCAAACCTTCAATGACGAAGGAGGCGTGACCCGGCAGACGATTTGTCGGATGGCCGGTCAGATATGTCCCTGGAATCCGGAGCGTCGAGGCTATGAGCTGGTCTCTGAGGTCGGTCAGACGCTTCGAGTTTTGGTCCATATTTTCCACCGCTTCGGTCAAGGCTTGCGACAGGCCGACCACGCCGGGAACGTTTTCGGTGCCGGAGCGGGCTCCTTTTTCTTGACCTCCGCCTAGAATCAGGGGCACGGGGACGCGAGGAATCTTGGAGAACAAGGCTCCCGCGCCTTTAGGGCCTTGAAACTTGTGCGCGGAGATGGACAAAAGATCCACGCCAAGCTGCCGGACGTCGATGGGGATATGGCCGGCCGCTTGAACCGCGTCGGTGTGAAACAGGACGCCATGGCGATGGGCCGTCGCGCAAAGCTCCCGGATGTTCAAAATCGTCCCTATTACGTTGGAGGCCATTATGACGCTGACCAGAACCGTGTCCGGCCTGATGGCCTCCTCCAACTGCTCTGGGGTAATTTGACCGTATTCGTCGGGTTTGATCAAAGTCGCCTTCCAGCCCGAGCCCTCCAGTCTTTCCAGAGGCTTCAACACGGCGTTATGCTCTATGGCCGTGGAGACGAGATGTCGGCCTTTTCGTCCGTTGACGGCCAGGGCGTGACTGATGGCCCAGTTGTCGCTTTCCGTGCCGCCGGAGGTGAAAAAGATCTCGCTGGATATGGCCCCGATGTTTTTGGCCACTTGTTTGCGGCGCTCCTCCACGACCTTGTTGGCTTCCGTGCCGTAATGGTGGATGGCCGAAGGATTGCCGAAATTTTCGCGAAAATAGGGCAGCATGGCGGCCAGGGCTTTTTCCGAAACCGGAGTGGTGGCCGCGTTGTCGAAGTATATTCTGGGCGGCTTCGTCATTATTCTCCCTCCATCTGTTTTTTGTTTTCCGCAAAAATGGTTCGTTCGACTTCGCTTTTGGGGAAGTCGACCTATCTGACAATTCGCGCTCGTTTTGGCCAACAAGTCGGCCTGGAGCCTTGTCAGTCGGCCTGGAGCCTTGTCAGGCGGCTTGTCGCCTTATTATGCTCGCCTTATCAGGCTTTGGAAAGATCAAAAACAATTGTTCTGGGGCTGGCGACCGAAAAAAAACGCCGAGCCAAAAAAAATGACTCGGCGTTTTGGCCATTTTTTTCGTCGAGAACGGGTTCTCTTTTAAGTGGTGCTGATCCGGGAAAAATCGGCGATCAGGGCGAAGAGTCTGCTTGTCCGATTGAGCAGAGCCACTCTGGCGTTTTTGACGTCCGGATCCGGGTCGTCCACCAGCACATTGTCGAAGAAGGCGTCCACCGGTTGTCTGAGGGTGACTATTTTTTCCAAAAGCCCGACGTAGTCGCCGCTTTCGAGGTAGCTTTTGGATTCGCTCTCCAGCGTCATGACGGCGGAGAGCAGTCCTTTTTCCGCTTCGTGGGTGAGGAGTTCTCCCTGAACCAAATTTTCGCGGGGACCGAATTTTTTGATTATGTTGACGACTCTTTTGAAGGTTTGAGCCAGATCCCTGAATCCTTCCCGCTTTTTCAACGCTTCCAGGGCTTTGGCCCGACCGGCGGCGGCCATGGGGTTGTCGCCGTACAGGGACAGGACGGCTTCCGCCCCGTCGCTGGAGACGTCCATCCCCTGAATGTGGCTTTTCAGTCTGACTTTGAAAAAGTCCAGGATTTCGTTTTTGACTTCCTTGGGCGGACGTTTGGCCACTCCGGCCAAGTTGGCGATGGCTTTGTCTATGTACGGCTCCAAGGACCAGTTGAAGCCTCGGTCGAGCATGATCAAGGTTATGCCCAGAGCCTGACGACGCAAGCCGAAGGGATCAGCCGCTCCGGTAGGCAGGAGTCCGACGGAAAAACAGCCCACGATGGTGTCGAGCTTGTCGGCTATGCTCAGAATGGCTCCGGCCAGAGAAGACGGCAGAGCCCCGCCGGCTCGGATGGGCAGATAGTGATCTTTTATGGCGTCGGCGACTTCCTGCGACTCGCCGTCGGCCAAAGCGTATTCGCGGCCCATGATCCCTTGGAGGGACGGGAACTCGCCGACCACTCCCGTAACCAGGTCGTTTTTGCACAGATCGGCCGCCCGAAGGACGGTGTCCCGCAGCTCGGGACAGTTCTGGGCCGTCAGTTCCAGAGCCAAGGCCTTGAATCTCTGCACTTTCTCATACGAAGTGCCCATTAGGTGATGAAAAACCACGCCTTTTAGGGCTTCGCCCCGATCGGCGAGCTTAATCTTGCGGTCTTCCAGCCAGTAAAAGCGAGCGTCTTCCAGACGAGCCCGCAGAACGCGCTCGTGGCCCTTTTGAACCACGCCCATGTTTTTTGCTCTGGTGTTGTTGATGGCCACAAAATAAGGCGCCTGACGGCCTTGACTGTCGGTGATGGGAAAATAACGCTGATGCTCTTTCATGGCCGTCGCGGCCACGGCCAAAGGCAGATCCAGAAACTGCGAGTCGTAATGCCCCAAAATGGCGCAAGGCTCTTCCAGAAGGTTGGCCACTTCGTCGACCAGCTCCTCGTCCATGGACACGACCAGATCGCTGTCGGCCTCCTCGATGACCCTGGCGATCTCTTGTTTGACCATGTCTCGCCGGCTCTCGAAATCGACCAAGACGTGAGTCTCCAGAAGCCTTTCCGAATATTCGTCCGGAGAGGTGATGACTATCGGTCCAGGATGGAGGAAGCGATGGCCGTAACTGACCTTGCCGGATCTTATTCCGGCGAAGGAAAGGGGGAGTATTTCGCCTTTCAAGACGGCCAGCAGCCAATGCACCGGCCGAACGAACGAGTGATTGCCTTCGCCCCAGCGCATGACCTTGGGAAAAGGCAGATTGGCCAGAATTGACGGAATCATCTCGGAGAGAATCTCGGAGGTGGCCCGGCCTTTCACGTGCTTTTTCACGGCCAGGTACGAGCCTTTGCCGGTGTTTTGAGTGAACAGTTCGCCGACCTGAACCCCCTGGCCTTTGGCGAAGCCCATGGCCGCCTTGGTGGGATTGCCGTTGGAGTCGAAGGCCGCCGACAAGGGCGGGCCGGTGATCTCTTCCTCAACGTCAGGCTGCAGCATCAAAAGGCCCCAAAGTCCTAAGGCCAGTCGTCTGGGGCCTCCCCAGACCCGAATGCGATCGTAGGTCAGTCCGGCTACTTGAATCTCCCGATCCAGCCTCTCCCGAAGAGCGGTCATGGCCGGACCGAAGTAGCTGGCGGGAATTTCTTCCACGCCGAGCTCTAAAATAAAATCGCCTCTGGTCACAGATTCACCTCCCAGCGGCCCAACAGGGGATGTCCCATTTCCTCCCGCTGACTGAGATACTGTTCAGCCACGTTTCTGGCCAGCTTTCTGACCCGGCCGATGAAACGGGTGCGTTCGGCCACGCTGATGGCGCCTCTGGCGTCCAGAAGATTGAAGGCGTGGGAGCATTTCAGGCAATAATCGTAGCTCGGCAGAACCAGACCCGCTTCGTGCAGCTTGTTGGCTTCGGCCTCGTACATGTCGAAAAGCTGGAACAGCATGGGCACGTCGGCCAGCTCGAAGTTATGTTTGGAGTACTCCACTTCGCCCTTGTGATGAACGTCGCCGTAGCGTATCTGATTGTTCCAGAACAGATCGTAGACGTTGTCGATCCCCTGCAGATACATGGTCAGACGCTCGATGCCGTAAGTGAACTCGACGGAAATGGGCTTCAGATCTATGCCGCCAACTTGCTGAAAGTAGGTGAATTGCGTGACTTCCATGCCGTCCAACCAGACTTCCCAGCCTATGCCCCAGGCGCCCAAAGTGGGCGATTCCCAGTCGTCCTCGACGAATCGGATGTCGTGTTCCAGAGGTTCTATGCCCAGCGCCTTGAGGCTTTCCAGGTAGAGTTCCTGAGACTTAAGGGGCGAGGGCTTCAAAAGAACCTGAAACTGATAGTAGTGCTGCAGGCGATTGGGATTTTCACCGTAGCGGCCGTCGGTCGGCCGCCGCGAGGGTTGGACGTAGGCCGTCCGCCAGGGCTCCGGTCCGAGACTGCGCAACGTGGTGGCGGGGTGAAAAGTTCCAGCCCCGACTTCCATGTCGTATGGTTGCAGAATGAGGCAATCTCGTTCAGACCAGAATTGGGTGAGCGCCTGGACCACCTCCTGAAAGGAGAAGGGGGTCTTGGTCATAAATAGGGCTCCTTAGAAAGTTTAGCCCGTTCCCTTTGAGAGGGCCCGGGCGGTTTTCAACGGCAAAAAAATCCTCCGGCCCCATTGGCCGAAATGAAGGAAAAACGGTCTCCTGCCGTTCGGGCGGAGTCTCCGACTTGCGGCCGACCGCCGATGTCCGTCGTTCCATCTGTCGTGTGGCGAAGAAAAAGGGCGAGGACAAGTCAATTTTATCAACAGGGCAAAATTTGTCAAATACTTCGGCAATTATTCCAAACGATCCGATATTTTGCCCAAGGCGACCCGAAGCGGACAATTCGCGCCGGAATAGCCTCGAAAGTCTCGGTCGAGACTCGGCGGAGATTCGGCCGAGATTCGGCCGCGTTCGGAGCGGCCTCTATAGGCGGCTTCGTTAGGGGATTAGAGGGAAAACCATGATTCCGCCGCCGATTTCCTGTCCAGGGGGGAGGGAGGCCGGATCGACGGCGACGACTGGAGCGGCGGTTTTGACTGGAGCGGCGGTTTTAACCGGAGCGGCGACTGCGGCCGGAGCGGAGCCTGCGGCCGGAGCGGAGCCTGCGGCCGGAGCGGAACCCGCCGCCGGAGCGGCGACTGCGACTGGAGCGGAGGAGGCGTCAGTCGAAGAGACGGCGTCGACTGGAACGACGGCATAGATGGGAGCGTCATTGGTTTTGGCCGCCTCGGCGGCCTGGCCGTCGGCGAGGCTTCCGCTCGGCGAAGATGGAGCTGCCGGCTCGGCGCCGGCGAGTTTTGGGGCATTGCCCCTAATATCCATAAGCCTCCCGTCGGGCCTGGGCGAGACGGCCGGAACAGCCTCGGGCTGGCCGGGCGCCGTCAGAGAAGCGGCGTTTTCAGCTGTTATCTCCGGGGAGGCCGCGTCGGCTGCGGAGGGCCGGGCGGCCAGAGAGGCGGAGTCCGTCGTTGACGGGGCCAGGAGGATTTCGGGAGGCGCGGAGGCCCTGACCATGAATTCCGTTTCGACTCGTTCCGGGACGAACCCTATCGTCTCTTCCACTTCGCCGCCTAGACCGTCGCCTTCCACGAGCAGATTCGCCGACCAGTCGTCATAACTAGCCGCCGACAGCCAAGGGTTGTCATATACAGTCGCCAGACGCTCGGACGGCGAGAGCGCCGAAGGTGGTTCAGCCGGTTCGCGTCCGTCGACGTCGTCGCCGTCGGCGTCATTGGCTTCGTTGGCGTCGTTGGCGGCTACGGCTGCGTCGTTGGCGCCGTCGGCGTCGTTGGCGGCTACGACGGCGTCATTGGCTTCGTTGGCGTCGTTGGTTTCGTTGGTGTCGTTGGCGGCTACGGCTGCGTCGTTGGCGTCATTGGCTTTGTTGGCGGCTACGGCTGCGTCGTTGGCGTCATTGGCTTCGTTGGCGGCTACGGCTGCGTCGTTGGCTTCATTGGCTTTATTGGCGGTTACGGCTGCGTCATTGGCTTCATTGGCGGCTA
>JAIRTO010000342.1 GCA_031254895.1 Deltaproteobacteria bacterium | reverse complement strand
CTTTTTGGCAAAAAAGCGATTTGACGATCTGGTTGACAACTCCCGAGCAATGCAATAATATATCATGTCATTCGATTGAACGTTTTAGCGAAACTTGCTCCGCCCCAGATGAACTGTTTGTTCCTCCATGGATGACGCCGGCGGCGCGTTCGGCGAGTTCGGGGCGTCGCCCCGGCTTGCGACGACATAGTTCGCTAAAACAAAATTCTTGCGAGGTTGACCATGAAAAGCAAAATTGCTCTTGTCGCCGCCTTTTTTTTGTTGTTTTCGGCTCATTCGCTCGTCCTGGCCCAAAGTCACGCGCCGCATGAACATGGGGCGGCCCAGTTGAATTTGGTCATCGAAGCCGACGGCTTCGCCATGGAAATCATCGGCCCCCTGGCCAGCTTCATTTCTTTCGAACATCGGCCTTCGACTCCGGAGCAAAAAGCTGAGGCTCAGGAGATGGTCGGCAAATTGGCTCAGGCGGAAGCCCTCTTTTCGACTCAGCCGGCTGCGGGCTGTCGGCTGAAATCGCTAAGCCTCGCCTCGGACAACATCCCCGGCGACATTTTCGGCGAATATGCGGCCTCGCGGACTTCCGGAGCCCCCGGCGAAACGTCTGATCATGGAGCCGCTCACGACCATGGCGCCGCTCACGACCATGACGCCGATCACGATCATGACGCTGATCACGATCATGACGCCGATCACGACCACGACGCCGATCATGATCATGACGCCGATCACGATCATGAAGCCGATCACGACCATGACGCCGATCACGACCACGACGCCGATCACGACCACGACGCCGATCATGATCATGACGCCGATCATGACCATGACGCCGATCACGATCATGACGCCGATCACGATCATGGAGACGGTCATGACGAAGGGCATGTGCACGGCGATCTGGAGGCTCTCTACGTCTTTTCCTGTCAAGACGTCTCCAAGCTGAATTCTCTTGAAGTCGGTCTGTTCGGTCAGTTCCCCAATCTGGCCGAAATTGACGCTCGCGTGGTCAGCGACGAAGGGCAGGCCTCCAGAGAGTTGACTCCCGACGCTCATGAACTAAGGTGGTGAACTTTTGACCTCGTCCGGCGACAGCTTTGAAACGACGGAAAAGCCGCCCATTTCCACTTCGAGCTCGGGCGCTCCTCCTCCTCACCCGGCGGCGGCAGTGAACGGCTTGCTCTTTCGTTGGCCCAAAGGAGATTTCAGCCTGGCCATAGATTCGTTTCGCTTGAGCCGAGGGGAGAGGGTCTTCATTTCCGGCCCCAGCGGCTGCGGCAAGAGCACCCTTTTAAGCCTCGTCGCCGGCATCTTGAAGCCCCAAGTCGGGGACGTGCTTTTGGACGGCCGTTCCCTCGCCAGTCTTTCAGGTCCGGCCAGGGATCGCTTGAGGGGCGACAAAATCGGCTTCATTTTTCAGCAGTTCAATTTGGTTCCCTATCTGGGCGTTTTGGACAACGTCCTTTTGCCTTGTCGTTTCTCCGCCTGGCGAGCTCAAAGGGCGGCGGAAGCGTTCGGTTCGCCGGCGGAGGCGGCGAAAGAGCTGGTTTTTAGACTCGGTTTGGGACGGGACGTTTTGAATCGAGAAGTGGCCCGACTTTCCGTGGGCCAGCAGCAACGCGTGGCCGCCGCTCGGGCTTTGATGGGGCGTCCGCCGCTTTTGGTGGCGGACGAGCCCACTTCCGCCCTGGACGCCGATCTGAGGCTCTCTTTTTTGCGGCTCTTGATCGGCGAATGTCGGGAAGCCGGTTCGGCCCTCCTCTTCGTCAGTCACGACCGGGCTCTGGCCGACGAATTCGATCGGTCCGTCTCTTTCGGCGATCTGGCCAAACAGGGCGCCTCCGGCCAGGATGATTCCCAAATCGGAAGGGGAGCGGTAAAATGAGCAGATTTGTCGCCTTGTTCGGCTTGGCCGTCCGAAGCGCCTGGAACAGGCGCATGACCCTCGGTTTGATAGTCATGTGCGTGGCTCTGTCCGCCATTCTTCTTGTCGGTCTGGAGAGGATCCGCAGCCAGGTCAGGGCCGGCTTCGTTCAGGCCATATCCGGGACGGATCTGGTCGTCGGGGCCAGGGGAGGGCAGCTCCAGCTCATTTTGTACGCCGTCTTTCATATGGGCGGGGCCGCCAACAACTTGGGTTGGGATTCGGCTCAAAAGGTGGCCGCCATGGACGAGGTGGACTGGACCATCCCCCTGTCCATGGGGGACAGCCACCAAAATTACCCGGTGGTGGCCACGACTGAGGATTTTTTCAAATATTTTCGCTATCGTCGAGGCCAGGAACTGACCATGGCCGCCGGAGTTCCTTTCTCCGACGTCTTCGAAGTTACTTTAGGCTCGGAAACGGCCAGAAAGCTCGGCTACGGCCTGGGCCAAGAAATTGTCCTGCGGCACGGTCTGGGGCGGCAAGGCCCCGAGCACGGAGACAAGCCGTTCGTCGTGACCGGCATTTTGGCGCCCACCGGCTCTCCGGTGGACAGATCTCTCTACATAAGTTTGGAGTCCATGGAAGCCATTCATATCGACTGGCGCGGCGGGGCGCCGATAAGAGGCTTTTCGGTGTCGGCCGACCGGGCCAGGCGCATGAACCTGACTCCCAAGTCCATCACCGCCCTTTTGGTGGGGCTTAAAAACCGTCGCCAGGTCTTTAGCCTCCAAAGGGAGATTCAGAACGCCCCGGGAGAGGCGTTGACGGCGGTCATGCCCGGCGTGGCTTTGGATCAGCTGCAGCAGCTTCTGGGCACAGGCGAAAAGGCGCTGTTTCTCGTCTCCGTCCTCGTGACGGCCAGCGGTCTTATGGGCCTCATTTCCGCCGTTTTGGCGGGTCTGGGGGAAAGGCGCAGAGAGCTGGCCGTTCTGCGCAGCGTCGGGGCCAGGCCGATGGACATTTTAATTCTGCTTTCTTTGGAAAGTCTGACCGTGACCGCCTGCGGGCTTTTTTTAGGGTTTGTCGCCTTGGCCGTTCTTTTGGCCGCCTTTGGGCCCATGGCGAATGATCTCTACGGCCTGCCCATCTACCTTTCTTGGCCCACGGCCAGAGAAGGAGCGCTGTCTCTGGCCATCCTTCTGGCCGGGAATTTGGCCGGTCTGGTTCCGGCCGTCCGGGCTTATTTTTTGAGTCTGGGAGACGGCTTGACCGTTTCCGTGTGAAGAATTTTGGACGATCTATTGGTCGGCGCTCCCAAGGCCGACCGTTTTCCCTCTCTGGAGGCTTTTTTTGATGAAACGCTGCGCAGCCTTGATCGTCGTCTTCATGTTGCCTCTGATCGTCAAGCTTATCCCCGCCGGCTCCGCCGGCCTCGGCCCCGGGTTCCTTCTGGGGCCGCCGTCGGCCTTGGCCTCGTCGAATCAAAGCCGGGCGCGGCTTCTTTCCGAACAGGACGCTCCGGCGGTCGTCGAAAGTTCCTCCCGCTCCTCGACGAAGGGGGCGGCTGGCGAGGAGGCGTCGCCGCGCGAGCCTGCGCCTAAACCGGTCAAAAACGGCCAGGGTTATCTGGAGAACGGCTGGCTGATTTGGGAAGAGCTCATGCCGGAGGGCTGGGATCCGGCGGCCATTTTCGAGGAGCTGAACATAAACGACATGGCCGACGACGATCCGAGAGTGGAAGAGGTCATCGAACGATTCTTGAAAAAATGGGCGGAATCGCCGGTCAATCCGGCCATAGACGGAAAGCGTTTTAAAATCCCCGGATTTGTTGTACCATTGGATTTCGAGAAGGACAAAATCGACGAATTTTTCTTGGTGCCTTTTTTCGGGGCCTGCATCCACGTTCCTCCTCCTCCGCCGAACCAGATAATAATGGTCAGGCTCCCCAAAGCCATGGAAGGGCTGGCGGCCATGGAGGTCGTCTGGGTGTACGGTCAATTGGACGTGGAGAAGGTGTCCACGGACATGGGCAGCTCAGGCTACTCGCTGGCCGCCGACGAGGTCGAGTTCTACAAAATGGAAGACGAAGCGTATTAATTTTCAGTTTTGCGGTCAAAAGGGAAAAAAAGGGGGAAAGGCTCCCTCGCTTCGCCGTCTTTTTTGGGCCTCAAAAGGTCATGAAGCAGTTTTCGTCGTTCCGCCTTATTCTTGGATTTTTAGGGGTCTGGGACATGTCTACGATCTTCGCTGACGCCATCGAAAAGACCTTGCGCCGTCTGGGCGAGCATTGCTCGCAAAAAGGCGGACAGCTGACGGACATCAGACGCCTGATCCTCGGCCTTCTTCTGAAGACCGGTCAGCCGGTCAAAGCCTATGACCTCATCGAGGAGGCCGGTCGGCTGGGCCGCAAGATGACCCCGACGACCATCTACAGAGCCCTCGATTTTCTCATCGACAACGGTTTAGTGCATAAGGTGAACGCCCTGAACGCTTATGTGGCTTGCACCGAACAGAGCGTTCCCCTCGTTCACGAGCCCCTTTTGCTCGTCTGTCCGGACTGCCGGAAAACTTCCGAAATTAACGATCCGGACTTGATGGATTCCATTTTCGCCAAACTCGAGTCCTTAGGCTTCTCCATTTCCGGCGGCAGCATCGAAGTTCACGGGCAGTGCCGGTCTTGCTCAAGCAAATGACGACTTGGTCGTTCCGCTAAAAGGGAAGTTTTTTGGCGACTTTTGGTCTGCTGTTTTTTCAAGCCGCCGGAAAGGGCTGACCCGTTTCCGGCGGTTTGACGACGGAGCCTAAGGAGGGGAGGAGACATGCCCCCCTTTATGAGCCGCCGAAAACTTCGAACCGCCAAAAACTTCGAAACTTCGAAACTTCGAGCCTGCCAAAAATTTCGAGCCCATAGAAGACTTCCAGCCCGCCAAAATTTCGAGCCCACAAAAGACTTCGAGCCGCCAAAGACTTCCTCTGCCCTGGCCCGAACTCAATCGAGCAAGCCCTGCTCCAACTGTTCCAGACTCAGATTGAAGCCCAGATCCATGGCTTCCCTCCACCAGAGGCGGCCGCTGACGAAGCCGTCTTCAGAGCTCTTCATGAAAAGCCGGTTTTGCACTTGATTGGCGCTGGTGTTGCCGTAAAAGGTTCCGGACGAGCCTTTTATGATCCAGGCTTCCGTCGAGAGGCCTTTTCCCGCCGAGCGGTAGCCGGTGAGGTGTTCGGCCGGTTTCCCGCTTCCGGACTGGCCGGGGGCGGAGCCGCCAGACAGGCCCGACGACTCGAAGCCGTAGTTGGACATGTAGGGAGCCGGCAGGCCCGTGAAGGCGTCCGCCAGCATAAGATAGGAATGGCCTTCAGGGTTGCAGAAATCGCTTGACGGCTCGTAGGTCGAGACGGCCAAGGTGGAGCGGCCGTTGGGCAGCGGATCTATCTTGGGCTGAGTCAGGATCATTTCGTAGCTTTGCCGGCCCTGGCCCGGGGTCTTGTAGTTCCAGACGTTGAGGCCCCGCTTGTAGCCGAGGTAGCGATCTCCTCGCATCAAAGCGGAGACTTGCTGGTAATCGACCGGCCCTCCGAAGCCGGGGTGTCCGTCGACCATGGCGTTGGAGAAGACTCTGGTCTGCGACACGTCGGCCATGATCTTGTCGCGGCTTTCCTGGGCTTCGGCGAAGGTCAGGACTCCGTCCCGCATCGGCTCCTTGACGCCGAAGAGATATTGCCGGTGATTGTTCTCGCAGGCGGCCCTATCGGCGGAAGGCAGAAGGGAGCACATGGGATTGCCGTCGTCGTTGCTCCACAGCCGGCCGGTCCCGAAGACGACCCAGAGGTTGCCCACGGCGTCGTAGGTGGCGTTGACCGCTCCGGTGACGGGGCGATCCGTCTTATAGAAGGTGGTCAGCTTCCATTGATCGACCGGCGCGGGGAGGCCGTTGGAGTCGACCATCTGCAGGCGCATGACCGCGCCGCGATCCAGACGCTTTTCGTCCCGCGACCGGGTCAGTCCGTAATAGACGGTCGAATTGTGCCAATCGACCGAGCCGGGCGTGGCCCCCTTCTTGACCAGCTTCTCGCTGGCCGGCCCCACGGCGGCCGGGACGAAGGGATCGTTGAAGAAGCTGTTGGGGGGCATCGTTTGGCCTTTGGGCATTCCCTCGCTGGCTTCTCCGCCGAACGTCCTTTTGAGGGCGCCGGAATACGCGTCCAGAACGAAAATCCTGGCCGCCTGCGAACTGTAGCCTTTATAGGCGATTTCTCCTCCGGAGCCCAAAGGCGCGGGAACTTCGCTGACTATGCCCTTGGGATCGGCGATTTTTTTCAACCTATCGCTGGTGGGGCCGCTGGCCAGAACGACGTGCCATCCGCCCTGACTGGAGACGACGGCGGGCTTCCCGATCGTCAGTCCCAGATTAGGATGGCTGAAACGCCACAACAAGACGGGCTCCTTCTCCGGATCGGTCACGTCTAGCGCGAAATACTCCGAATAGAGGATTTTTTGCGGGGCGTCGGGGGCGTCCAGCTCTATGCTTCGCCCGCCCAGTCGCAAGCCGCCGATGAGCACGGTTCGCCACTCGCCGTTTTTCCAAACGCTCCCCGGGCCTAAATTGCGATCGCGTCCGGAGGTGTTCTTCACGTCGACGATCATCGGCTCCAGATCGACCGTGTAGGCGTGGGCATAGGCCGGATCGACCGACCAGGTCAGGTGAGGCAGAACGGAGGCGGGAATGAAGCCCCAGATCTCCGCGCCTAAGCGATGCTTCGGTTCGGTCGAAGCGTTCTGTCCGAAATGACGCTTCTCTTCGGCATAGCCGACGGCGCCGACGGACAGAGAACCGTAGAAGCCTAGATTGACGGCGTGCAGGATGCCGTCGTTGGAGCCGAAATAGGCGACCATCCGTCGACCCAGAGTTCCCGGGTAGAGCGGGGCGTCGGGGCGGTTTTTCTTATATCTGGAAAAGGACAGATCTCCGTAGACTAGATCGTAGGCCCCGGTCGGTTCGCCGACGGTGATGGGCCTGGAATTGATGACGTCGCCCAGCCGCCAGGTTTTTTTGGCGGTCGTGTTCCAGGGGAGGCAGGCGTTCCGGGAGCGCCAGCCGGGAATTTCCCGGCCGTAGGCGTAGGCGATGAGCTTTTTGGCCGTTTCCAGGCGATCGGCCGGGTTGTTGGCCGTGGGCAGAACCAGAGAGCCGACGTTGGGCATCCAGGAGCCGTCGTCGCCGACGTTCAGGTGGGCTCGGACGATGTGGGGGACGTGGTTGTCGTAGACGAAGTCGTTTAGGGCCGTGACCACGCCCTTGGCCGTGGTGCGGCCGACCTTCAAAGTCAGTCGGCCTCCGGCTCCGGAGACGGCGATGACTTGACCAGGGGAGACGTCGGCGGAGATTTCGGCGGCCAGGCTTTTCAGCTCATGGGGCGGCTTGCCCACGGCCGAGACGTGAATCTCTTGGCAGATTTTGGAGGCCGAGCCGCAGGCGCGGCGAGCCGCTTCCTGGCAAGCTTCCGGTCCTTTGAAGGTGCGGGGGGCGCCTAAGGTGTAGCCTTGGACCAGCCACGGCAGGAGCTTATTGAGGTTGTCTTCGCTGAAAAGATGCGAACTGAGACTCTGGGCGGAGGGAAAGCCGACTTCCGGGCGGACGTCGCCGCCGGCGTAGGCGTACAGACGCCGACCGGGCTTCGCGCTGCTGAATTGACGGGGCGCCTTGAGGCTGTCGTCGTCAATTTCCGACAAGATGCGGCTGGCGTCCCAAACGGGCCTCAATTGATGAATGTTGTCCAGAATGTGTCTGGCCCCGGGCTTCTCGAGTTCGTTGACGCCCAGTTCGTCGGCCCACAGCGTTATTCGGGAATTGTCCGAATCCGAGCGGTTTTCGAGGATGACCACCAGATCGCCGGTAGGCGAGGCGGGATCGCCGGAGACGACGTCCAAAACGCCGTTTTGGTTGGTGTCCTCGCGCAGGTTGCCCCACTGATCCATGAAAAGGGCCATGGCGTTGCCGACCCATTTGATTTTGACCCTTTTCTCTTCGGGAACGTTGGCGTCCAAAGACGAAGAATACTCCGGCACGTAGGAAGTCTGGACGGCCAGGCCTCCTCCCAACACGGTGGAGATGGAGTCCGACGTGGCCGTGACGGCTTCGCCGGCCTTGGAAATGCGGTCGAAGGCCTTGCCCAGCTGCTCCGGAAGTTCGCTAAGATTGGCCACCTCGAAATAGTTGTCGGGAACCCCGGCCCTGACCGAGTCCCACTCGCCCGGATCCGGCTCGCCGTTTTGGTTGGCGTCCTTGAAGCCCCCGTATTTGGCGGCCAGCCACAAGGGATTGGGCAGATTGGCCGGCTGAAGAGTCTTCCCGTCGTTTTCCGCGAACTTGAAAGAGCGGATTTGGATGTATTTCATCTGGTCGGCCACCGCTCTTTTGCCGGCCGAAGAGCCGTCCCCCAGGCCGCAGTTTTTCCGGCCCGCCGGGCTGGAGTCTCCGGCGAAGGGACAATCCCAGGGAGTCAAGAGCTGATCCATGGTGGCGTTGGGCACGTTGAGCGAGCCGACGAACGTGCCGTTGGGCACGCCCAGCCGGCGGTTGTCCGGATGGGGATAGGGATAGGCCGGGGTCAGGCTGGGCTTGCGGATGTCCAGGCCGATGTTGGCCGCGTCCAGATAGCCTCCGGAATGCTCCACCCCGTTGATGGTGTAGCCCACGGCGGCCGACCAGCTGGTGTCCGAGCCGACGGCGTTGGTCGTCACGGCCAGGCCGACCACTTCATATTTGGTGATGTCCAAAGGCGGAATGGAAGGGTTGTCCGGATTTTTGAAGGCGTAATACGCCGGCTGGTTGGCCGGAATTTTATATTTGTTGTTCAAAAAGCTTTTGACGTCGGTTTTGAAGGGGCCGCTGTTGATGAAATAAGGTTCGGCTTCCCGGTAATGGGCCGGGGTTTTTCTGGTGGTCAGAAGGGCCACGTCGGCGTTGTTGATGTGGTCTCTTTCCCAGATGTCGTTCGGCTCCGTGGCGCTTTCGAAATTGGTCAGAAACTGCATGCGGAAGGTCAGACCGTTGACGTCGGCTTGGGCCCTTTTGATGATGAAGTTGATGAGGGTTCGGGTGCTGGGAAAGGAGTCGGCGTAAGGGGATCTGGTCGGGGCCACCACGGCGATGGGCATGATGTTGGCTTGATGGCCGCGACCGTCTTTGATGCTTATTTGCGGAATGTTCGGCGACAGGCCCACGGCGAATATCTCCGCCGGCTGATTGCGGCCGTTTTTGCTGAAATCGCGAGTTCTGGCGTAATAGGCGGCGGCGGCCAGACTGTAGCTGCCGTTGAGGCTGGGCTCGGAGGGGCAAAAGCCTCGGATGTCCGCCAAGGAAAGGCCTGCCGTAAAATCTTTGGCCACGCAAAG
>JAIRTO010000286.1 GCA_031254895.1 Deltaproteobacteria bacterium | reverse complement strand
CGATGGGAAACAAGACAGCCGCTTCCAAAACATGCCTTCGTTCCGCGACGAGGCGAACTCAATCGCCGAATCCTTGCGAGATCTGAAGGCTCATCTGACCGCTTTCGATGAGAAGCAAGACAGCCGCTTCCAAAACATGCCTTCGTTCCGCGACGACGCGAACTCAATCTCCGAAGCTTTGCGAGGACTGGACGCTCGTCTGACCTCTTTCGATGAGAAACAGGACAGCCGTTTCCAAAATATGCCTTCGTTCCGCGACGAAGCTAATTCAATCTCAGAAGCTTTGCAAGATCTGAAGGCTCATTTGACTGCTTTCGATGAGAAACAAGACAGTCGCTTCCAAAATGTGCCTTCGTTCCGCGACGAAGCTAATTCTATTTCAGAAGCATTGCGAGGACTGGACGCTCGTCTGACCGCTTTCGATGAGAAACAAGACAGTCGCTTCCAAAATATGCCTTCGTTCCGCGACGACGCAAACTCAATCTCAGAAGCTTTGCGCGGACTGGACGCTCGTCTGACCGCTTTCGATGAGAAACAAGACAGCCGTTTCCAAAACATGCCCTCGTTCCGCGACGAAGCTAATTCAATTTCAGAAGCATTGCAAGGACTGGACGCTCGTCTGACCGCTTTCGATGAGAAACAGGACAGTCGCTTCCAAAATATGCCTTCGTTCCGCGATGACGCGACTTCAATCGCCGAAGCTTTGCAAGGGCTGCAAGATAATCTGGCCGCTTTCGATGAGAAACAAGACAGTCGCTTCCAAAATATGCCCTCGTTCGGCGACGACGCGAACTCAATCTCTGAAGCTTTGCGAGGACTGGACGCTCGTCTGACCGCTTTCGAAGAAAAACAAGTCAGCCACATCCGCCGCGATCGTCAAAAACAGGCCGCTTTGGACATCATCGTCTCCGGTCTGGACTCCGTCCGTGATCTGTTGCAGGGCGGCCAATCCTCAAGCGGAGATTTCGGATCTTTGATGGACTTCGCCGAAGTCTTCATCCTTTGGACCAATCAGTTGAAGGAGCGAGACCCCCATAAGCAGATAATGATCAACAAATTCGTCGCCCTTTTGGAGAATTTCGATTTGCATATTCTGGCTTTCGCGGGCGACGCCTTCGATCCGGAATTTCACCAGGCCTGTCACGTCCGCAGCGACGATTCTCAACCGGACGGAACCATACTGGAAGTGGTCAAACCCGGCTTCAGCTCGAAGGCCGAAATTCTTCGCTTCGCCTCGGTGGTGGTCAATCGCCTTCAGGCTCGACCTGTCGTCGCCGAACCGGAAAGTTCTTCGGTCAGCCCGTCTTTTCGGGCGGCGGACGATAATTGTTCGCCTGTTTCCGCTTTGGCTCCACAAAGCCAGGAGGCTCGGCCTTTGAACGCGCAGGCGATCGACCATGCGCCTGCGAGCGAAGACTCCGCGATTTCGAGCGAGATGGCTCCAAACCAAGCTCCTTTTCAGCAGGAAGAACCAAAATCCGAATCCTGGCCACTGCCTGACGCGGCCAAGCCTCTTTCGTCGTTAGTCTTCTCCTTTCCTGAATCCAGGCCAGACGCCTATCCTTCTGACCCTACAGCGGAATCCGCCGTCCATTCTTCCGACGCCGAAGATTCCGAAGAAGCCCTCGCCGAAGGCTCCGAAAATAATGGAGCGGATCTTGACGCGCCTCAAGGAGATTGTTCTCCTGATCTCCTCCAAACAGAAAATGCCGATGACGGAAAACCCGCCGTTCGTGGCCGAAAAACGTTGAGAAGCATATTTCGTTACTTTTTTAGTTGTTGATTGCCCTGAACAAATGGCGCTTGCAAAAATGAGGACATGATGCTGCAAGAACACTTCAGAACGCTGAGAGTTGCCCCTGGCTCCTCTCTGGACGAGATTAGAGACGCTTACGTCAAATTGGTCAAACGCTATCCTCCAGAGCAGTTTCCCGATAAATTTCGCGCCGTGAAATCGGCCTACGACTGTCTTTCGCTGTCCGACGACTTCGTCAACCTCCTTTGCGAAGACATTTTGAAATCAGACGAGAAAAAGGATCTGATCAACAGTTTCCTGGCCCCATTTTGGGTTTTGCCCAAACCGGAAAAAGATTTGCTGTCCCTCGACATGGATCTGACCGAACCGGAAAGCCAAGCTGACGTCTTTGATTTTCTCGCCAGTTCGACGGACGACGTCGAAGCTGTATATTTTGAGCCTCCGCCTTTTCCGGAGTTCAGTTCCAAAAAGTAGCCGCAAAGCAGCTATAAACTTAATTGGCGAAAAATATCTCCATAATGTTTCAAACTTCACAGCAACATCTTTTGTTCGCTATTTTTGTCAACAGGTTGTTTTATGCAAGATAAAATCTTCGGCATTGATTTGGGCACGACCAACAGCTGCATCTCGGTTCTGGACAAAAACAAGCCTCGGGTCATTCCAGTGGACGGCAACGGAATCGTTCCTTCCGTCGTCAGTCTGGACAAAGGTCAATATATGGTCGGCCGCAAAGCCTTGAACAGATCTTTGGCCTATCCTGACGAATCCGTTCGCTCCGTGAAACGCCTGATGGGCTCCGACAAAATGGTCAGGTTGGGCTCGGAGGAACTGAGGCCTGAGGAAGTTTCCGCCAAAATATTGGCCTATCTCCGGGACGAGGCTTTTCGTCTGGAAGGCCACAAGGTCAAAAAAGCGGTCGTGACCGTCCCGGCCTATTTCAGCGACGCTCAGAGGAGGGCCACCATAGAGGCCGGTCAGTTGGCCGATTTGGAAGTGGTCAGAATCGTCAACGAACCCACGGCGGCCGCGCTGTTTTACGATTTGATCAACGTCGGCAGCCGCGAGAGCGGCAAGAAGTGGTCCCAGACGCTGGTCTACGATTTGGGCGGCGGCACCTTCGACGTTTCCATCCTTCGACTGAGCGAAATCATTGAAGTCATTTCCAGCACCGGCGACACCATGCTGGGCGGCGACGACTTCGACGCGGTCATAACCTCGGTTCTTCTCGACCGAATCAGAAAAGAGAGCAAAATGGATCTTTCCGGCTACGCTCCGGCCATGGCTCGCCTCAGGTCGGCGGCGGAAGCGGCGAAGATTCAGCTCAGCGAAAAGGGCACGTTTTTGATCGAAGAGTCGTTCATTCCAGTCCCGGAAGGAGAGGAAACCGCGTCGGTCAGCTACGAACTGCACAGAACCGATTTTGAGATGATGGTCGATTCTCTTCTGGATCGAACCATGACCTATGTGAACAAAGCCATCGAAGAAGCCTCTCTGACCGCCTCGACCATAGATCGCGTCATCATGGTCGGCGGCATGACCAGAATGCCCATAGTCACCCAGAAATTGGCCAAAGTTTTCGGTCAATCGCAGATGCCGGCGGTCGATCCCGACCTGAGCGTTTCTTTCGGGGCGGCTATTCAAGGAGGGATCATAGTCGGCGAAAGCATGGATCAAATACTGGTGGACGTGACCTCGCACACCTTGAGCACGAAAGCCTTGGTCGAGCACCGCAGATTGGAGTGCGTTCCCATCATCCCCCGCAACACTTCCATTCCGGCCACTCGTTCCAGAACTTTCTTCACGGTGGCTGACAATCAACAACAGGTTTTGGTGTCCATTCATCAAGGGGAAAGCGCAAAACCGGGAGAAAATCAGCTTATTGGCGAAAAGATGCTCAAACTGGCTCCTTCGCCCATTCACACTCAGGTGGCGGTGGAGTTTTCTTACGATCTCAACGGGGTCGTTCATGTGGTCGCCGAACAGAAAGGCTACAGCCGCAAGGTGGAGCTGGAAATAGACAGCCGCAATCCTGAAGCCTTCAAAAATGATTCCTTGTCCGATCAATTTAGCGATGAAGAGATGAATGATTCGGAACCATTGACGAAGGAAGCGCTCAGGGCCCTCTTGGATGAGGCTATAGAAGAACGGCGCGACTCTTCGGATTATGACGACGACGACGTCATTGACGCCGAAGAGGCTCCGCTGTCTTTTTCTTCCGACGGCGAGGACGGGTTCGTTTCTCGGAGCGCGGCCTCGAGTCCGGGCGACCGGCCGGCGGCTCAGGCGGCGGGTTCGGCCAAACCGGGACCGATAAACTACGTCGTCAGACAGGCCATTTCCGCTTTGGACAAGCTGCCTAAGACCATGGAGGCGAGAAATGAGCTGGAAACCCTGCTTTCTCGTTATCAAAGGTATTTGTTCAACTCCGCCACTACTGACGAAGGTCTCATCGACGAGTGCGAAGACAAGATTTTGGAGATCTTGGACAGACCGGAGATATCCAAGCTGGTCAAATGACCGACTCCGGGCGGCCGCTTTTGCGGCCGCCTTTCTTACGTCGCTTTTTTTTTGCGTCGCTTGTTTTTTGAGGTCGTTCGCGCGTTTGTTCGCCGTCGGCTTGCTTTGGCGAGCGATCCAAAAAGCCCTGTATGGGGACTTGCCTAAAGCCCTGTATAAAGCCTTGTATAAAGCCCTGCATAAAGCCTTGCCTGGAGCCTTTTATGGAGCCCTGCATGGAGTTCTGAAAAGTCCCTGATACTTCTAAGCCTCGTTAAAGTCCAGCGTGGAGTTACGTGAAAGCCCCGTTTCATAGCCTGTAAAGAATCCCGTTTCGAGTCCCGCTCGAAACGTCCTTTGCGGATTGTTTTTCCCCAAGATTTCGCTTTTGGCGGATCCTGAAGTCGAGTCACCGTTATGGCCAAAAACAAAAACAACAAAAAAGAGCAGCCGAAGATCGCCCATCCGCACCTGCAGATGGCGCAGTTGTTCAAAGAATGTCAATGGGACAAGTTTTTAAGTCTATTCAACCGTTTTAAGTCCGATCCTCTCGTCTCCAAATGGGCCGGTCATGTCCCTTATGCGCTCCACGGCAAGCTGACCGATTTGCTGTTCCGACAAAAGTCTCCAAAAAACTTGATTGAAACGGCGAACAAGTTGTCGGAGGCGGCCGCCGGATCGGATATGGTTCATTTGCGGGACTGCGCCAAGATCGCCGCGGATTGCCTGAAAGTCGGAACCCCCGGCTTCGCGGCGGCCAAACTGGAACAACAGTCGAAGCTGCCGCCCGCCTGGAAGAAGATCCGAAATCTTCAGAGCGAATACGGCCAGCTAGTCTTCGGTCAACAAGACGATTTGCGAATGAGCAAGATTGCCAGGCTGGACGCCCTCTACCGGAAACCGGACAAGAAGCCCGAACACTATTGGGAGATGTATCAGACCGGCACGGAACTGAGCGAATTGGCCAGGTTCGCCGGCGAGAAGCAAGTTTTTGAAGCCATGGCGGAGGCGGCCGGCATCTTGAATGATTTTAGCCGAGACGAGGTCGACGATTGGCGTCAACCGGACAGTCAGGCCATCCTCTCTCGCGTCCAGAAAATAGCCCGGCAGTCTCGACACCCGGCCGTCAAGTCGCTCTTCATGCAGGTTCTTGAAACCGGGTTGCGGATCTTCGGCCAAACCTGGTTCGACGCCGTCAAAATCAATCTGTTGAAGAAATATCCTCAGCTTGATTCTCAAGCGGCCGAGGTCCATCAGAAGTTTTTGACGGCCAAAAAGACGGCTCCGAAAGGGAAGTTGAAAAACAAGATGTCGGCCGACCTCGACGTTCTGTTGTCCGCCTCCATTTTCTCTCCTCAAGAGCGCTATTTGCTGGCCTGTCTAAAAAGCATGCTTGTTTTCAAAACCAACTTCGGCAGTGACGACCTTCTCGCCGATCCGGCCGACGGCTACATTTCGTTTTTTAAAAAGGAATCCGCCTTCAAGCTAGGCTTTTCAAATTTCGTCGACTCCGTGAGTCAGATCGAGAGATGCGCCGAAGCGATAGGCCCCGAGCAGCTCGTCTGGCCCAAATGCGTCATAAGCTGCCTCTCCAAACTGGCTTCGGTCACGCCGGACTTGTTTAGTCCGCTTTCCCGCTGGAGCAAGAATTTCTCATCCTTCAGCGACGACATTTTGGCTTCTTTTTTGTTGAGTCTTGGCGAAGACGAGGCTGCGGTGCGGGATTATTTGTCGGCCAACAATCGCCTTATATCCAACAGAAAGTCGGAGGCGATGTGTTTCGTCCAGCGTTGGCTCGCCAAAGACAATCCGGTCAGCAGACGGATCGTTTCCGAGATCGGTTATTTTTTCGAGCGCTTGGACGGCATCGAGAAATGTTTTCATCCTGACGCCTATAAAGAGCTGTTGCAGGACATCGTCGTCAATGCCGTCGTTTCAGTCTTTTTTTCGAGACTGGAGACGCTCAACGATTACTATGATCCTTTGAGAAATAAGCGGTTTTTCGAGATTTTTTTTGAGAATCCCGAGTATTTTCGTTCTAAAGTCGGCGAC
>JAIRTO010000254.1 GCA_031254895.1 Deltaproteobacteria bacterium | reverse complement strand
CTAAAAATCATTTGACCGGCCGCTGGCCGGACGTCGGCCGACCGTCGGCCGATCGTCCGCCGATCGTCCGCCGACCGCCGAACGCCCGCCGACAAATCGCCTGACCTGCCGATCGTCACCTTCTCCGGTGACCGCGAAAGCGGCTATTGTCTCCATGATGCCCGTAGCCTGCCCAGTCATCGTCCCAATCGCCGTCGAAACAAGCGTTAGGGGAGGCGCCTCTATGGCGAAAGCCGTTCCGATGGCGGAATCTGTTCCCGTCAAAAGCTTCGAAGCCGGCGTCGGTCATCTTTTGGTCGAAGTTTTGGAATTCCGCCCGAATCTCCCGACGAAGATCGCTGATGTCGGCGATGACTTGTCTGATCTCGTCCAAGGAAGCGGCTTGATTGTTGGCCAAAGCGCCGTAGAGCAGTCGAAGATCTTTCATGCGATCCAAAAGAGGCGTTATTTTGGCTCGATGCTCCGTCTGAAGGGCTCTCAAAGACGCCCGCTGCTCCTCGGTCAGCCGGCGATCCCCCCGTCCGGAGCGATAGGACGAGTCGTCAGGGTCGCCTGTCTGGGAAGAGTCGATGGTCTGGGAGTCGGAGGGAACCGAATCTTCGGGTTGGGCCATGGCTGGGGCTGAAAGAAGCAAAGCCGCCAAACCGACGACGAACATTTTTGCGCCGAATAACATGTTTTCTCCTTGAAGCTTGAGGTTCCGCAGCCCTTTTTGGCGCCGCCTTTGGCCGACAAGCCAAACAAACGAGAGCTGCCGGTCGGATTTCGTTTCACCTGACGAATATGGATGACAATTTAGGCCATAGTAACTTATGTTTGGCCATTGGCCGATACGACGAGTTCATGCAATTTTCGGGCCTTTTTGGTCGCCGTCGCGGCCATTTGCCGGGGCAGCCTAAAGCTCCCCCTAGCGAAAAAGCAACCGGCAGGCGGCGTTGGTCTTAAAATTGCTAATAGAATTGCCGGAAGAGGAGCGCGGAGCTCTTCTTCCGGTCTGATAGGAAAACTTTTAGCCTAGGCATATTGGATATTTGTTTATTTTAGTTATCTTATGTACTTTTTAGATATTTTTTGAGATAATAAGCATGTAAATTCTGCTTCGCTCCAACCGGACCGAAACAATTTTTCCGGTTCGAGGCTGGGTCAAAGCTGAACTTAGGTCTGGTTATTTTTTACTCGTTCGCCGACGGACTTTTTCGGCCGACGGACATGCGCCTCCCCGGCCACCTATCGAAGAATTATGGATTTCTGATGACGACAAGAGGCATAGATTATCTCAACCGTCGAGTCAGTCTGCCTTACTGGCTGCGCCTCCTCATGATCTTGGGCATAGGCTGTCTGATCGGTTCGGCCTTCATGGCCATAATGGATCTGGACCGAGAGACCCGGAATCTGGAGCAGCTGTATGTTCAAAAGGGCGAATTGATCATCAGGTCCTTAAGCGTGGCCATTCGCCAAAAATGGGTCAACGAGAGCTCTCAGGAAGGCATGGCCACCTTGGCCCTGGCCGACGAAGCCTCCGACGTCCTTTTTCTGGCCACCTCCGACTATCTGGGACGCCTCAGGGGCAGTTCCGCGCCTACGGCCCTCCTGGGGCCCAACGCCCTAGGGGCGCCTGACTCCCCCTATTCCTTCCAGCCTCAATGGAGCCCGCATTTCAAAATAGTCTCCTTGGCCAACGGCCGCAAGTCGTTCGTGGTCTATCGCCCTTTCATCTTCTCTCTGGAACCGGAAAAACGGCTTCAGAACCATCATATGGGCCGTCAAAAGGAACTGCCGGTCTGGCCGCCGGTTTTGGACATGGAGCATCCCCAGAGAGCCATATATTGCTGGGTCGGCTTCGACGTCGCTCCGTTCGAACTGGCCGCCGCCGCCGGCCGCCGAAACACTTTCATCTTCAGCGGCTTGATCGGTCTCGTGCTCCTCTCCGCCCTCACGGCCGTCTCCTGGTCCCTAAAATTCATGCGCAATTACGCCGTGACCAACGAGATAATCACCCGTTTGCCCGTCGGCCTCATTTTGTGCAACCCGAAGGGGCAAATCATTCTGGCCAATCAGGCGGCTGAGGAAATAATCAAAAAACCGGAAAAGGAGCTCACGGGACGGACGCTCAAAGAGCTGACCCATGACGCCTTCCCTTCCGAACGAGGAGAGCTGACCGCTTACGAGGCGTACGTCAGTTTTCTTGACGGCCCTCATATGAGACTTTCCGTGACCTCCGGCGACGTCACCGGTCCGGGCGGAACCGAGCTGGGCCAGGTGGTGCTCATGGCCGACGTGGGCGAGCTGAGCCGCCTCAAGGAAGAACTGGCCAAAAAAGAGCGCCTGGCCCGTCTGGGCGGAATCGCCTCCGGCTTGGCCCACGAGATTCGCAACCCTCTTGGGGCCATCAAGGGACTGACTCAGCATCTCATCAACAAAAGCCAGTCGCCGGAAGACGAAGAGCCGCTTCGAGTCATCTTGAGCAGCGTCGAAAGACTGTCGCGAGCGATCAACGATTTTCAGTCCTTCGCCAATCCGGCCATAAATGCGGAGAAGTTGGATCTGACCGCCTTCTTGGCCAAAGTTCATCAAGACATGTCCAAAAGGCCGGAAGCCTCCGGAGCGTCTCTGGAGCTGTCTTTGCCGGACGGCCCCTTGTCCGTCCAGGCGGATCCGAATCAGTTGGCCGAAGCCATGAAGAGCCTGTATCTCAACGCCCTTCAGGCCATGGAGAAAAATCCTCCCGAAACCCCGCCTCATCTTTCGGTCTCCTTGATCAAGACCAGCTCCTTCCAAGCCGTCATAGGCTTGGCCGACAACGGGCCGGGGTTCGGTCTGGAACAGCTCAAAACGCCCTTCCTGCCGTATTTTTCCTCCAGCGCCAAAAACGCCGGCTTAAGTCTGGCCAAAGCCAACAATCTCATTCAGGCCTTCGGCGGCAGCATGCAGTTGGCCAACACCCCGAAAGGGGGCGCTCTCGTTTCGGTTTTTCTGCCTTTGGAGCGAAACGGACCGATTGATCTCCGGCTCTATCCGATGGACATGATCAAATTCATGCAAGAAATCCACTCTTTCATGAGCTACGACGTCAAATTCAAAAACGTCTCCATGACTCTGGATCTGCCCAGTCAGTGCCCGGTCGTCAACGGCGACAAGGACATGCTGACCCAGGCTCTGACCAACGTGTATCTGAACGCCATTCAGGCCACGGAAGCGAATCCCCCAGCCGAGCCAGGCCGATTGGCCGTCAGTCTGGCCTCGCCCGACCCGGAACATATTAGAATAAGCCTGGCCGACAATGGCCCAGGTTTCAAGCAATCCCAGCTGGACAGCCCCTTCGTGCCTTTTTTCACCACCAAATCCAAAGGCATGGGCCTGGGCATGTCCATAATCCAAACGGTCATTGACGCCCACGACGGCAAAGTGACTTTGGAGAACATCCCCGAAGGCGGCGGACAAGTGACCATAATTCTGCCTTGCCGACCCGCCCAAAAGTCGACTCTTCAATAACGTCGACCTTTCTCGATAACATTGACCATTTTTTGGTCTTCCAAAATCTCCGTCGAGCGGACAGGGCGGCCAAACGCCGTCCGCTTTTTGACTTTAAAAAAACTCAAAAAAAAGGTCAAGGCCGAAGCGAAATCCGCTTTGTAGGGCCCAAAAAAGAGCGACGAAAGGGGCGCCAAGGCCCTTGCCCGGAGAATTTTTTGGGGCGAGAAAACGTTCGCCCTTCGGAACAGGAGTCCGGTGAGACAGCCGGCTTTTGGCCCGCCATCGCCCTAAACCGGGTTCAATTCAATTCAAAAAAAAGGTCTAAACCATCGTCATTCGCCGCCATAGGCGCAAAAATGCGTCCCAAAGGCCTTGCGCCGGACGTCTTGAGCCTACTTAAAACAATCAAAAAAGTTCAAACAAAGTTATTGTCGTCCTTCAGAGAACAACCGACTTATGGAGACATCCCAAAGAAAGCCGTCATCAACAAAATTCCGTCAAAATTAATTCTCGCGCCACCTCCAAATCCTCCGCTTGTCTGGACTTGACTGCCCATAGCTTCACCAAAAGATTGTCAAAATTAGTTGAACGATTTTCTTGGTCCGCCTCGGGCGCATTTGGCGACTGTGATAAAAGTCGCTGTTATTTTTGCCATATTTTCAACGACCAGGAAAAAAGCGCTTTTTTTTTGCCTTTGGATTTGTCAAAAAAAAGATTCAAGCATTTACAATAATCCAAAGTTCGGGTATAATGAGCGAACTAATGACCGGTCAATGCGACTTGCGCCGGGACACCTTTCATTGCAGGCTGCCGAGGCGGAGCCGCGTTCATAATCCAATTTTTTATGACCAGTCAGACGACAAGCGATAAAGTCATTCCCTCAAATGAAGCCCAGGCCGGCGATGCCCCTGAAAACGGTTCCGTCGGCCGTTTGGATAAATTCACCCTGTTCAGGACGGCGACTCGACTATTATGGCTGTCGGCCTTGTGGTGTCCCAAGACGCAGCAAGGACTGGGACTTTTGCTGGTCGTCGAGCCGGCCTTGACGAAACTCCACGGACATGACCCGAAGGCCCTAAACGAAGCCAGAAAACGTTTTTCCGCGTTTTTCAACACCAATCCCGTCATCGGCGGACTGGTCGTCGGGGCTATTTTGCGGATGGAAGAGGAGCGAATAGCCGATTCGGTCTCGCCTCAGGACAACGAAGGCGTGGTCAGAGCTTTGGCCTCCGTCATGGCCGGAGTCGGCGACAATATTTTCTGGAAATCCTGGCTGCCCATATGTTGCCTATTCGCCATTTACTGCCGGCTGGTCACGGGAGCCCTTTGGCCTCCCGTCGTCATCCCGGCTCTGTTCGGCGGCACAGCTTGGTTTGTTCGATTTTGGGGCATATATAAAGGTTATAGTTTAGGAATTAACACCTATAAAATATATAAAATAATGCATGGAGAAAAACTGTCTTTATATTTAGAATACCTTTGGATGATTTTACTAGCTTTTTCAACAGCTGTTACAGCTAAGACAATTTTTCAACCACTAGAAGTATTACCAAGGAAACTTTTATGGATTTTATTGTCAATAATAATTCTAATTATTTATAAACATCTTTGCTTTGGACGAAAATTTATTGTTTGTGGACTATTATACGCTTCTTTAATTATTCTTTTTTTGGTTATAGCTATTCTTGTCTAATTGATTTTTAGTTTCATGAATTTAATTTTGCTGCTATATTAACGTCTATTACATTTCAATAAAGGATTTATAGTATAAATGGAGGCTGCTATACATCCTTACAAAACCCAAGGATTTGTGTATGCTTGATTTGGAGATCAAAAGACCCAATAGTCTCTCGACCATTGGAGATTCGCCCGCCTCAAAGATTACGGTGAAAATCAAAAACCGACTGGGCCTTCACGGTCGCGCGGCCGGCAAATTGGTCACGGCCGCCAAGCCTTTCAGGTCGAAGCTGTTTTTGGTCAGAGACGACAGGCGAGCCGACGTGAGGAGCATCATGTCGCTCCTGACTTTGGAGTGTCCGTACAATACGGAAGTGAGCCTAATCGGCATAGGCGAAGACGCCGAGGAAGCCATAACCGTTCTGGCCAAGATAATCAATGATCGTTTCGGCGAAGCATGATTTTACCTCCTCCCTTCGTGCCGAAAAAAAACGTTTTTTGCGGCGTCGGCGTGGGCCGAGGTTTGGCCATCGGCCCGGTTCACGTCATCACCAGCAACAGCCGCATTCGGCACCGAACCTATGAAATTAGCCCCGATCAAGTGAAGCCTGAACTTGCTCTTTTGGAGCAAGCCATACAAAAGACCTGCGCAAAATTCAAAGCCGCCCAGAAAGCTCTCCCGCCCGAGCTCGTCGGTCAGGAAGGGGACATCCTGAGCACTCATTTGATGCTCTTAAACGATCCCCACCTCATCGAGTCGGTCACCCAAAAAATAGAACAAGACAAGCTTAACGCCGAATCGGCTTTGGCCTTCTATTTCAATCAGCACATAAAAACCATCTCCGCGTTCAAAAACGAATACTTGAAAAGCCGCGTTTTCGACGTCGAAACCGTCCGCAACTCGGTCATCGCCACCCTTCAGGAAGACGAGCACGAGCAAGGTCTACCTTCGTTCTACCAAAAAGGGTGCATCGTCGCGGCCAGAGAGTTGAGCCCCTCGGAAGTGGCCACCCTGCCGGTCAATCTGGTGGCGGGACTGGTGACCGAGCGCGGCAGCCGAACTTCCCACAGTTCCCTCGTGGCCAAAACCATAGGCATACCGTGCGTGGTGGGCGTGTCTTCGTTGCTGAGCAGGCTGGGCGATCGCAGTCAGCTGATCCTGGACGCCCCCGAAGGTCACGTCATCATCGACCCGGATCACGACACCCTGAGCTTTTACCAAAAACGCAAAAACTCCATGGAGTCGGACAGGCTGGAAATAAACCGCAGCGCTCACTTGCCGGCCACGACTCTGGACGATCATCAAGTCAGGATAATGGGCAACATAGAGCTGGTCGAAGAGCTTCCCGACATCATGGCCTGCGGCGGGGAAGGCATAGGCCTGTTCCGAACCGAATACATCTACACCATGAAAGACGAGCTGCCGACCGAGAACGAGCTCTTCGAGAGCTATCGCCGGGTGGTGGCCACGGTGTCGCCCAGTCCCGTCGTCATCCGCACGCTGGATCTGGGGGCCGACAAAATCACGGCCATCAAAGACTTGACGCCCAACAACCATGACGCCGGAAATCTGAACCAGGCCTTAGGTCTGCGGGCCATCCGCTTCTGTCTGAAAAATCAGGATCTTTTTAGGACTCAGCTAAGAGCCATCTTGAGGGCCTCGGTTTTCGGCGAACTGAGAATCATGCTGCCGATGGTCTCCTGTCTGGAAGAGATCAGAGAGACGAAAAGACTCATTTTCGAAACGACCCAGGAACTTAAGAAAGAAGGTCATTCCGTCAAGGAAAAGATCAGTCTGGGCGTCATGATAGAGGTTCCGGCGGCGGTCATAATCGTGAAGGAACTGGGCCGGGAAGCCGATTTTCTTTCCATCGGCACGAACGATCTCATTCAGTACAGTCTGGCCCTGGATCGCACCAACCCGGAAGTGATGGAACTATACCAGCCCCACCACCCGGCCATCATCCGAATGATCAAAACCATCATCGACGCCGGAAAAGAGCTGAACATTCCAGTGTCCGTCTGCGGCGACATGGCCGCCGAGACGATCAGCGCTCCCCTCCTCGTCGGCTTGGGGGCGGAAATACTGTCCATGCCCTCGGGCTCCATACCGAAAATAAAAAGACTTTTAAGAATGTCATCCTTTGAAGATTTGCAACGACTCTCGTTCGAAGTTCTTGAATCGACGAACAACGAAGAATCGGAAAATCTGATCAGGCAACTCTTTCGCGGACGTTTTGACGAGCTGACCTGACGGTTCGCCAAATCTTTGTCCGGCCGTTTTTCCCCCAAAAAAAAAGACGCATAAGGCTAATGCTGTAAACTTTAGATGATGAAAGCGTGGAAGGATTGTTTGCAAAAATGAGCTTGCCAGGGGCGAAGCTCCGCAGAAGCGCGGGAAAACCGAATCCAAGGGAAGAGAAACGAAAGATGTCCAGTTTCCCCGCCCGGAAAAAGAGCATGACTTTAAACCAAAAGCCATCAGCTAAAAGGCGCGCATTATCCGTCGATTAGGCCAGGCAAACCAACCCCGGCTAAAGTTAACGGCATTGACGCTAGATGCCTAGAAAAATGTTGATATTCCGGCTCGTTCAGAGTATGCTACTAGAGCAAGTATGGATTGCTGAAATGCCTGAACCATTAAAGAAGGTTATCGCAAGATGAACAAAATGCTTGTGGAAAACCCGAAAATTATGGCCAAGGGACAAATTGCCCTGCCCAAAGACATGCGCGAAGCATTAGGCGTTGGCGCGGGCGACCGCGTGACGCCGGTTTGCCGTGACAATCAAGCGAT
>JAIRTO010000363.1 GCA_031254895.1 Deltaproteobacteria bacterium | reverse complement strand
TTTTCCATCAGCAAATCCGCGGCCGCCAGCATGGGACCGGCCAGACGATTGGCCGCCGCCTTGCGGCTCCCCGGCAGCACGGCCAGGATGGGGACTTCGGCGGGCAAAGAAAGCTGTTCCCTGGCCTCTTGACGAGTCAACGAGAGGGGCAGTTCGTCCAAAAGGGGATGACCGACCCAGTCGGCGGTCAGGCCAGCCTCTTCGAAAAAAGTCTTTTCAAAGGAAAAGAGCACGGCTCGGCGCTTGACCAGACGGCCGAGCCAATTGAGTCGGCTCTTTCGCCAAGCCCAAACCTGCGGGCAAATATAGTACACGACCGGAACGCCGGCTTTATGGGCGGTTTTGGCCAGGGTCTGGTTGAGATCGGGGCTGTCGATCAAGACCGCCGCCTGGGGTTTTTCCTCCTCAATCATGGCGCAAAGACGGCGACGGATGGAAAGAATTTTTCGCAAGGAGCCCAAGACCTCCGTCAGCCCCATGACCGCCGTGTCCCGAAGATGAAACCTGACATCCACGCCGGCGGCGGCCATGTCGTCTCCGCCCAAGCCGAAGAATTCCAGCTTGTCGCCGAACCTCTTCCGCGCCTCCCGAACCAAGGCCGCTCCATGCATGTTTCCTGACACTTCGCCGGCGCTGATGAATATTTTGCTTGACCGATTATTGAGGAGCCCGGTTGAGGACGAGAGACGGTCGGAGACGGAAGAAGAGGAAGGCGGCGATTCGATCGCGGAAAAAGCGTCTAAAGGAACCGAAGCTTGAAGAGTCGAGACTAAAAGCTCCGCATTTTGAAGCCCCAAATTATGAAGTTTCGAATTATGAATTTTTGAATTTTGAAGCGTCGAATTTTGAAACATCGAAGTTTGAAGAGTCGAAGTTTGGAACGTTGGATTTTGAAGAATCGAATTTTTGAGCGTCGAATTTTGGAGAGTCGAGGTTGGCCTCAACTTTCCGGACTCTCCCGGCGACCCCGATAGGAAGCCCCAAGCGGCGGTTTGGGGGAAAGATGAAATCATCCCCGGCGTCTCCGCGCCGAACAACGCGTTGTTCGGCGCGTTGTTCAACGCGTTGTTCATGAGGTTGAGCAAGGGGTTGTTCAAGGACTTGTTCATGAGGCCGAGCCTACAGGCATGCGCATGGATCTTCGCATGGGCGTTAATCGTCTCCAGACCGATGACCGACGGGGGGCAAAACCAGACGAACGCTTTTTGGCTCTCCCTATTTTTTTCTCTCGTCCCGTCGCCGGTTGAAGAGAATTTTTTCAATCGTCCATCCATTTACTCAAAAAACTATAAACCTTCGAAAATACAATTCATGACCGTCAAGATATCATTTTCAACAACATATTAGCTTAAAAAAATAAAATCTACGCATATTATACAAAAATTTCAGATAATGCCTAGCCTATATGCGCAACATCATAATTTATTTACTAAAAACACTTATCCATAACAAGGCTCAGCATAAAATACATTACTTTCAATCTCCATTATTTTAAACAACTCGGCGAAGCCACCATACTTAACAATATTTATCCGCAAAAAAAACTTTTAAAAGCATTTAAAAGCATTTAAAAACATTTAAAAAGCCGTCAAATTAATTTATAAGCATAAATTTTATTTTCTAAATTTATTCTTTATTCATTTGTAAATATTACTAAATACCATTATCTTTATAAAATATTCCATCCAAAAACATTTATTTTACAGCATTTACATTATAAAAACATGACTTTTCAGTCTCCGACGCCTACCTGAAAAAAAGCGGAGGGCGTCATTTCTCCGAGGCCTCGGAGCCCCAAGCCACTATCGCCAGATCGGCCTCGGCGGCCGTGGCCAGACACTTTTCCGGCTCCAGCATAAGAAGTCCCTCGGCGTCCAGAGCCAGGGCACCGGCCTTGCATTCGGCCAAAACGGCTATGGTTTCCGGCCCGATGACGGGGAGATCGAGGCGAAAGTCTTGGCCGGGCTTGACGACTTTGGCGACGGCAATCCGCTTTTTGGTCAAAGCCGCTCCCCGTCGGATGGTGGCGTCAGTGCCGTCGGCCCCTTCCAAAGCGACGGCTATGCGATCGGAAACGACCACTGTCTGACCGCAGTCGAGGCGGCCCAACTCCTTGGCCAGAAAAAAAGCCAGCTTCAAATCGGGCAATATGTCCGCTCCTGGCCTCTTTTCGGTCAAATAACCCGGCCGAACCAAGAGCTCGGGCAGCACTTCGGCGATGGAGACGACCTTTGGTCCGAGGGACTCCAAATAACCGGCCACGGCCCTGAGTATGGAATCTGTCTGAAAATTGTCCAAAGATTCCATGATCCCTATGGCCGTCTCGTCAGGGACGTAGGAATTGGTGACGCTTCGGCGGCTTATGCCGCCGATGAGGCAAATGTAGTCGACCTTGTGGCGAACGAAAAAATCGCCCATGGCGCCAATTTGTCCCAGATTGAATTCCTCGCTGGCCTCGCAGAGGTCGTAGACGGACGGATCCGTTTCGCCGGTCAGACCGGCGGCGACCACTTTATGACCATTGGCCTTTAGGCGTCCGGCCGCCATAACGGGCAGACGCATGTTGCCGGCGATAAGGCCTATGCTCGTTTCGGAAGCCGGAGATTTCACCGGTAGACGCCTCGTTCGCTTGTTCGATAAAAGGAAGTCAGGACTTTGACTTCCTCGGAGTCCGGATAGGCGGCTTCGACTTCTTCCAAGACCCCGGCCAACGGCTTGTGGTTGTGGAGCATTTTGAAGGCGCCGGTGATGGCCGACACCGCCTCTTTGGAAAATCCGCTCCGTCTCAAGCCGACGACGTTAGGGGTGACCACCATGTCTTTGTCCCGGACGCCGGCGACGATCATGTAAGGCGGAACATCCTTGGTGGCTCCGGTCATGCCTCCCAGAAAGGAGTGGACGCCTAGGCGGACGAACTGGTGAACGGCCGAAGAGCCGCTGATGATGGCTTGATCCTGAACCGAGACGTGGCCGGCCAGGACGGCGAAACTGGACAGGATGACCCTGTCCCCGAGACGGCAATCGTGAGCCACATGCACGGAAGCCATAATGAGCGCCTTTTTCCCGATGCTGGTCACGCCGCCCCCGCCTTTGGTGCCCCGGTGGATGGTGGTGGATTCGCGGACGATCACTTCGTCGCCCACAACGAGCTGCGAGCGTTCGCCGGCGTATTTCATGTCCTGCGGATCGGCGCCAAGAGACGCGAAGGGGAATATGCGGCAGCCTCTGCCGATGTCAGTGTCTTTATCGATGAAGACGTGCCCCATGATCTCGGTGTCGGGACCGACCCGAACCCTAGGTCCTATGAGCGTGTAAGGACCGACGCTGGCGCTGGAATCTATTTCCGACGAGGGATCTATGATGGCGGTAGGATGAATGGCCATGGAAAAAAACTGGCTCCTTAAATGAGCCGGCCGACAGGCCGGAGGGAAACTCAGAAAGTGGCTGTCATCTCTGCTTCGGCCGTCCTCTGGCCGTGAACGGTGGCTTTGCCGGCCACCTTCCAGAGGCGCCCGCCCAGACGCAGGAAAGAAGCCTGCAAATCCAATCGATCGCCCGGGACGACTCGACGACGAAATTTGACTTTGTCGCTGCTGGCGAAATAGGCGATGCGGTTTTTCACGTCTTTGGCGACGACTCCGTCTTTAATTTCCGTTGGGGCGGAATCCAGATGATCTCGATAGGAAAAGTTCAACAGCAGCATGGCCGTCTGGGCCATGGCTTCCAACATCAGCACGCCGGGCATGACCGGAGTGCCTGGAAAATGGCCCCGAAAAAAATCTTCGTTCATCGTGACGTTTTTATACGCCCGGATCGATTTCCACGGCTCCATTTCCGTCACTCTGTCAACCATGAGAAAGGGAGGGCGATGAGGAATGATGGACATGATTTCGCTGATGTCGTAGAGAGTGGGCAGAAAATTGGAGTTGCCGGTTGTCGTCATTTTTAAAACCTTCTGAACCGGCTTCAAATGAACCGACCGGTGAAGTCTTTTGCGCCCTTCAAACAGGCCAGAAAGAGCCGGATATGAATTTGAAGCGATAATGAAACAAATTAAGGAAGCGAATTAATAAGGCAAATTAACGAAACTCTTTAAGGAAAAAACCAAAAAAGGAATGAAGTATTTTCAGCCCGGAAAAAGGAAAATCCGCGGATTTTGGCCGAAATCAGGTCGAACCGTTCGCGGAAGACCTATTGTGGAGGCGAGAAGCGGAGGGAGGCGTCAAGTCGTAAAAAAGGCGAAAAAAAGCCGCGATCCTGGAAACGAAAAACATGAAGACTAAAACGGCCGTCCGTCTAGGGGCGGCCGCCAATGGCGCTTCTTCCAAGGCAGGCTACTCTTTTAAGGCCTCCCTTATCTCGTCCAGAGATTTTCCTTTTAAAAAGAGGCGCAGAAACTTGCGCCATAAAGGCAGATCCTTTCTGACCATTATCTGCGAGCGGTATTCCTCCGATTGAGGCAGGGCCGGAGTGCCCGTCCAGACGTTGGCCCCCGGGGGCACGGAGCCCAGGACTCCGCTTTGGCCGGAAATGATGGCGTCGTGACCGACTTTCGCCCCGTGGCTGTAGCCGCTTTGACCCAGCAGAAAAGCCCTGTCGCCTATCTGGCAGTGACCGGCGGCGCCCACCTGAGCGACGACGATGCAGTCTTGGCCTATCTGACAATTATGACCAATCTGGACGAGGTTATCAATCTTCGTGCCCCGGCCGATGACGGTGTCGGAGACGAGACCTCTGTCCACGGCGGCCAGAGCGCCAATTTCCACGTCGTCGCCGATGGAGACTCCGCCTAGATGAGGATTTTTGAAATGCACGAGTCGACCTTGCTCGCGGCAAGGGATCTGGTTGTAGCCGAACCCGTCGTCGCCGATGACGGCGTTGGCGTGGATCTGGCATCTGTCTCCCAGTCGAACCCCGAAGCGCAGAACCGCTCCGGGATGGAGGAGGCAATCCGACCCGATGACCACGCCGTCGTCGATGAAGACGCCCGGACCTATGGTCGTTCTCGGGCCGATGGTCACCTTGGCCCCGACGTAGCTGTGCGGTCCGAAGCTCACGCCCTCGCCTATAGAGCAGGAGGCCTTGTCTTTGAAAAAAGGCTCTCCGACCGCCCAGACGGGAACGAAATGGGAACTGAACAGGCCCAGCATCACCCCGAACAAAAGTCTGGGTTCGGGACAGACGATCAAAGCCCCGAGCCGGGAGTCGGACCGCAGGCATTTTTCGGCCTGCTCGTCCTGGGCCAAAGCCGGGGAAATAAGGACGGCCGAGGCTCCCCGCTCGGCGGCTTCGGCCAAGAAGCTCGGCTTCACGGCGAAGCAAAGCGAGCCTTCGGTCGCTTCGGCCGCCGGCGCCAATGAAAAAATGAGGGTTTCGGGATCGCCCAAGACGGGAAAATCAGGCTTTACCGACGAACCGCCCAAAAGGCTTAAGGCCTCGGACAGCCGTTCGCCGGCCGGAGCAAGCAATTGCTTGACGGAGCTTGGAATGGGCAGGGTGATCATTTTGGCCTTCGGTGACCTCGCCTTGACCGCAAATAGCGACAGGGAAAACCGCCCTATCGATCCAATTATAACAAAAATGAAGCGTGAACGCGGGGAAGATGTTTTGGCCAGGCGATTCGAGCGATGGAAACGCAAAAAGAAACTTTTTTGAAGATTAGGTCTAATCGGGCCATAAAGCCGAGCAAGAAATAATCTTCAAAAAAGTTGAATAAAAATGTCTCGACGTCGCCGGCAGGCCAGAACCGAAAGCCGGAAGGCCATCGGATCTGTCCTGTCGCCGATTTCCGACGGGGGTCAAGCAAAGCGCGTCCGTCTTCCCTCAGGCCAAACGATCAAGGCCCGAAAAAACGACCTGTCGATCTGGAAGAAGGCCTGAACAGGCCAGAACAGGCGACGGAAAAGAAGAGCTTTTACTTGTCGACCGCCTTGATCACGTCGGCTGTGATGTCCAGAGCGTTGTCGTAATAAATCACGCCTCCGCCGGTGATGTCCACCACCATGCTGAAGCCTCTCTGCTTGGCGATGTCGGTCACGGCGGATTCGATTTTCTGCATGACGGGCTGCATGGCGTCGGCCTGAGTCTTCTGCAAATCCTCAAGAGCCTTTTGTTCTTGCTCCATATAGGTGTTGAACTCTTTGTTCAAATCCTGACGCCTCTTTTCGAAAGCATCTTGACTCAAAGTAGAGGCCGTCTTTTCCAGATCGTCTCTTTTCTTCTTCAGATCGTTCTGCTTGGGCTCCAAAGATTTCTTGAGGGTTTCTTCTTTTTTCTTGACTTTGTTCTGGGCATCTTTTCCGCGCTTTGAATCCGTAATGACTTTGCCGAGATCAACGACGCCAATCACAGCCTGAGCCTGGGCTTCCACCACAGGCAAGAGCAAAAAAACGGCCATGATTAAAGCGGCTACGACAGCGGTTGTTTTAATGCGAAGCATGTAATCCTCCAAAAAAACCATTTGAAAGTGAAATGGCCGAAGCCGGACGCGCAGTCCGAACTGACGCGCGCCCGCAGCGTCCGTCGCGGCGAAAAAAAATTCCGAAACCCGCGCGAAAGCGCGACAAAGCGCGCCAAAAGTTCGGGCTCGCACATACCTGGCCGCCGTCGAAGGACGAAATGGCTCGGAACCATAAAAAAATCAGCTGATGTCGGCCTAAATTGGAGGCGAAGTGGTCAGCCGATCCGACATAACATACCACGAAGAAGGCCAATATGAAAGATCTTAGGCAAAAAAAACCCGAAACGGAACCGTCCCTCCAAAAACGGTTTTTCTTGAACCCCGAGACGAAGGTTTTTTTGGGCTTGAAAAGCCTCGGCCAACGCTTATTAGCGACGGTCGCCCGACGCCGCGAAACGAAGTCCGCGCCGTCGACGGAGCCTTTTCGAGACGGATGATTTTTGGCCAAAACCAAGGGGCATCTCCAGGCGAACAGGCGGGCGGACAGACCGGCGGGCGGGCGGACAGACGGCGGGCCACTTTATCTCGTCTTCGGGACGAAATATTCAATCAGTTTCGGTTTAATCCGCCATAGACAAGACAAACAAGACTAACGCTTCTATATGGCGGACTGAATATAATAAAAACTTAAAAATACATCTATAAATATATATAGGGATATATTTATCTAATATAATACATTTATTATATCTATTACTAAATTAAATTAATATTTGTAAATATAATAAAATTGATTTTTGTATAAATTGAATATAGTTTTAAATTTATAAAAATAATCAGATTTTTAATATAGAATAATAGGTTAATATGAATTTTTTTTATTGATTTGGATTGACATACCATAGAAAGTATGCTAAAAATACTTTCAGTTTTTTGAGCCTCTCCGCGCAGTCGCCTTGTCTTTTGATTCTGCCCAATCGTTCGCTGGTCTAAAGGAAATTCGCCTTTGCCGTTTGGCGGTCGGCCAGACGGCGACGCAAAAAAGGGAAGGACAAAACAAATGCTCGTCAAAAAGTTGGCCCCTAAGGGCGCTCCTTCCAAAAACAACCCTTCGTTTCACTTTGAATCTTTTTCTGTGCTCCGTTTCGACAAATCCTAATTAAAAAACCAGCTTGCGCAGGTTTTTGCCCTACCTAATTACCTTTTTAGTTTACTCGTTAAAAAATTACGGATATTTATATATTTATCCTATGTATTCAAGTATATAGAACGTTAATATATAACTTTCATTTACTATTGTTATATATTAGTGCCAAACATTTTATGCAATGGACCTATTCCTATTTTAGGAGGTTTAAAATAATGTCCAACAGCAGAAAAAGCCTCTTTTCAAATATAAACGGGCTGAAGCCTGGCCTTGCTTTGGGGTTTTTGCTCGTTTTGGCTTTGGCCACTTGCGGAACGGCCAGGGCGCAAACAGGAGTAATCCAAGTCACCGACGTTCCTACTGGTAACGTCATAAAATTCAGCTCTCTGCCCGCCGATCCGAGCCTTGGCGCGGACTTGAACAAATACGGGGATCCCGCTAGACTCTATGACGGGCTGGCGTTCGGCGGCCCCAAGGATCCCTTGGGTGGAACGGCCAAAGGATTCGTCATAAGACAGTCTTCTCCCGGCAAAATCTACGACCAACCCAACGGAACTTACATCCTCGGAACGCTTACGGATTTCAGCGTCATCGGCGGAGTCCGCTTTAACCCGGGGCTGCCGGGTTCCACCTTGCAGGGCACAGGAATGGGCAATGTGGTGGTCATCGGCGAAGGGGCGAAAGTTGGCGCCGCCGGCTCCGGGACGTTTACAGGCTCCGTCTATGGCGGACTCGCCCTCAATTCCGACAGCGACTCGCCTTCAAACAATAGAATCTATGTTTTCGGCGAAGTGGGCAGAAACGTCTTCGGCGGCGCGTCGCATTTAGGCGGCAGAGACGTGAAGGACAACATCATCCAGATTGGCGACCGCGCCAAAGTGGGATTCGGCTCCATGTCGACTGCGGGCGCATACGCCGGCAAAGCGGTCGGCGGCACCATATGCGCCAATCTGACGCCAGGCGCCCCCTGCGACCCCGCGAGCGGCAAAATATCCGGCAATCAGGTTGTTGTTCAAGGGGGAACCGCGCGCACCGTCATCGGGGGCATCCACGAAAATGGAGCGTCGGAGGCTGGGGCTATAGTCGCAAGCAACCACGCGAAGGTTTCAGGCGGTCATGTCACTGAGAACGTCATCGGCGGACAATCCTCCATATACGGCACCTTGGACAAAAACATGGCCACAATAGAGGGCTCCGCCAAAATAGGCGGAAACGTCTACGGAGCCAAGACATCAGGAGCATTACCAGCTACAACCGCGAGTTTTACCGGTACGCTTAAAAACAGCGTAGTCACCGTCACTGGCGGCGAATTATCTTACGGCTCAGGCACGACCGACATCTTCGGGGCCAGCGCCGAAGAAGCTGTAGGCGCGGCGAACATCGACAACAATACGGTTTCAATATCAGGCGGAACGGGAATTCGCGACGTCGTCGGCGGCTACACCAATTCCAACGGCGCCGTCACCAAAAACGGAATAGACCTTTCCGGAAACGTGGTCATAAACAGCGCAGTGGCCGGGAAACAAACCGGCTCCAGCGGAAGCAAAAACGTCACTGAAAATGCGATAACCTTCAAAGGCGCCACCGTGAACGGCGACGTGACGGCGGGCTGGGGCACGGGCGACAACGTCAAAAACAATAACGTCTCGTTCCAAAGCGGGACAAACTTGGTCAAAGGGAACCTCTACGGCGGGCGCGACACTGCAGCGGTCTCGAACAACTCGCTTTCTTTCAGCGGAGGGACGAACACCGTTGAAGGCCAGGTCTCGGTCGGCGGCTCCTTGGCCATTTCCGGCGGCAGAAACGTCTTCAAACAGACGGTCGGCACAAATTCGTCAATCGGCGAAAACATCTCCGTCACCGGCGGCTACAGCGTCTTCAACGGCAACATGACCGCCGGCAGCGGAAACATTTCCATTTCCGGCGGGACGGCGAAGCTGGACTCCCTAGGCACGACGGTCGCGGCCAACGCTTTTTCGTTGGGCTCCGGCGGCGTTCTGGACATAGGCGCGACGCCAGTGACTCTGGGCGCCACTAACATAAAATTCGAAAACGGCTCCACTCTGATGATTGGTTCCAACGGCACCGACAACGGAAAAATCGCGATCAGCGGAACTCCCGCCGTCACCTTTGACAGGGGAGCTTCTTTCAAGCTGGCGACCGTCGACGGCGCCCCGAACTACTGGGACGGCAAAACTCTGACGACCGCCGGATCGAACGTGTATTCCGGCGTGGACGGCATATTCGCCGGCTCGCTTTACCAAGTGTTCCAAAGCAATGGCGACAAGGACATCGTCGCCAAAAGGAGATCCTTCGAATCCGCTCTCGGCGGCCTGGGCGCTTCCGTGTCAGGCGCGACGCCCAACCTGCCGACCATCAGCCACTTGATCGACGAGATCGAGTCTAACGGGAACAACCCGAGACTGATCACCTCTCTCATGAATCAAATCCAATCCATCGACGACATTTCCGACGTCCGGACCAGAAGACTGGCTCTGAGCCAGCTGACCGGAGAGTATGTCGCCAACGTGGCTCCTGCCGTCGCGGGGACAGTCATCAAGGCTCAAAACGCGGTTTACGGCCGTCTGGATCGCATCCGCGAAGTCGATATGGATTTTCTCACGCCTCCCGCCGCCGGGAGCGGAGCCGAACTCAATAGGGTCTGGGTCGGCGGCTTGGGTTTCTGGTCCGACGAAAAAGACTCCGGCGGTCTCAGCGGCTACGAATACTCGGGCGGCGGCATAGCCGCCGGCTATGATCGGAAAATCGACGCCGTGCCCGGTCTTCTCTTGGGCGTCAGCGCCGCCGTCTCCACCGGCGATTTGGACGACAACAACGGTCTCACTTCCGTGGACGTGGATACGGCCGGCGTGGGCGTTTACGGCAGCTACACCCTCCCCAACGGCGTCTTTTTCGACGCCAACGCCGGGTACGCCTGGGCCAAAAACGACGTCGCCACCAACCTGATCCTCGGCGGACAAGCGACCGGCTCCTTCGACGTCAACTCCTGGCAGTTCGGCCTGAGGGGCGGAGCCATCCTCCGGTACGACAATTTCCAATTCATCCCCAGCGTCGGCGTCAGATACTTGACCCTGGAGCAGGAAGCCTGGTCCGAATCGGTGACCGGCAACTCGGGCAACTTCGCTCCTCATCGCTTCAACAAAATCAGCGACCATCAGGTCGACATCCCTGTTCAGCTGAAGGTCAACACCTCCATCCAGTCCGGGGCCGCGACCATCACTCCGGAACTGCGTTTGGGGTGGACTTACGCCGCGAAAAAGCCTGACCATTTCGCCGAAGCGTCTTTCGCGGGCGTCGCCAATTCCAGAAGAATCGGCGGCATCGAAGCCAGGAGCCACACCTTCCAGGCGGGAACCGGCGTGAAAGTGAACACAGGCGGCTTGTTGGACGTTTTCGTCAACTATGATTTGGATGCCGGAAGCGGCTACAAGAATCATAATATATCCGCTGGTTTGGGTTTCGTGTTCTAAGCGAATTCCCTTCAAACGTCCAGAATCGAATAGCCAAACGAAGGCGCAAAACGAAATGGCGGGAGGATCGGCCGATCTTCCCGCCATTTTTGCCTGACCGACTTGGCGGAGCGGTCGCGCCAATCCTTTCGCCTTTCTTGAAAAGCCGGCCTTTTGGGGAGAACGCGTTTGAGCCGAAGCCCTCTGAGGAAAATCTTGTTTGACCAAAAAAGGCGGAAAAAATCGCCTTCTCCAGACGGATCGCTCTCTCCGAGCCAGAAATATTTCCAAAAAATGAAGATATGCCGCTCCTTTTGACAAACGAACAATCATCAAATACTGCTAGTCGCGACCCAGAAAAGCCTTGAAGACGCCTTCCGCAAGCGTTTTCAAGGCTTTTTTGCTTTTCCCTAAATGGCGCGCTCTTTTCGTCAAAACCCGCCCGGCGGATTTCGCCTGACCTTCCGGCCGCCTTCGACGTTTGGCCGGCCGCTTCCCGCATTTGCCGGTTTCCGCGCTTGGCTGCCCGCTTCCCGCGTTTTTTTGCCGCCTGCTTTCTACGTTTGGCCGGCGGCTTTCAGCGTTTGGCGGCGCGAACAAGGCCTCGCCGACCTCGCCAAGGCCTTAGAGCCGAAAAATACGGCCCCATGGCGACAGAACGGCCTCAAGGCCATGCCGAACTTCGCCTCTTGGCGACGTTTTTTGTTTTCTGGAAAATATCCGCCTCAAACTCGATCCAACCCGCTCGTTTCCCTGGCGACTTTTTGGCTTTCGCGCGACCCGCCCTGTCTGAATCCAAGGAGACGGCTACCAGATCAAATCTAAAACCAATCAAATTTACTTGCCTTTAGTTTTAATTAACATATATTTATAAAATATAGCTATATAGTTCGATAATTTATTATATATATTGAATTTTGTCCGCCAAATTTCGACCTTCTGTCCATATTCATAGGTCAATTGGGGCTATTTATTCAAAACATGCTCTACCCATATAACACGGAAAGTGTTATAATGTAATCCTATTCTTCGGCGAGTCGCGGCTCCGCCAGACTGGAAATCGCCGAAAAACAGTCCCTGGCCGTCCATAGCCGGGGGAAAGCTTCTGACTGAAGCAGAAAGGAGGCCGCCAAAAGTCGAAAGGTTCGCGTTCGGACCCGTTATTTCGGTCGAAGGCGGAAACACTATGGGTAAATCAAAACGAAACGCTCGTTCCTCTTTCAGCCCGCTCCTCCTGGCTGCCAAACTGATGACAGTCTTGCTGGTCGCCGTCCTTTTTTTAGCCGCCGCCAATAAGGAGATGCGCGCTGCGGACGAAAACGGAGCGGAATACAATTTAGCGACAGAATCCAACGACTCTCCGAGAGAAGCCAAACTCAAAGCGGCTTTGCGACTTCTCTCCGCCTATTCTCAAGTTCAGAACCTTTGCGCCAAATGCGGCGAACCCTCAGTCATGAAAGGTTACGCTCAAGCCAACGGCTCGACGCTGGCCAAAGCCATAAAAGTCATTCAAATCAACGGCGGTCAAAACGAAAGATGGAAAGCCGTTCTTCGAGACGACGCCAAAAGCAGCGTTCAAACGATTTTGACTCAGGTTAGCTGCGAAAAAATCATATCCGACATCCGCCAAGGAAGGTGGGCTTTGTATGACGGTCGCTTTAAAAGCGACTATATGCTGGTTTCCGGTCTATAGCCTTGCCCTATGGCCTTTCTTGGAGACCGCCGGAGCCTTCGAGCCGGCCCTGACCGAAAGCGGCCGGCCGGCCGAAGCTTATGCGGCCGCGTCTACTTGTGCGACATGTCCTCTTTTGCTAATATGACTGAGTCGGCGCCCATGGCATAATAAGCCAATCGCTTATTTCTCAGATTGCGGTCCCAAGGCGGTTCGTTCTCCCAAAAACGGCCGCCAAAGAGCGGTCGCCGGGAACTGTCGCGGCGAACGATCGTTTTTTTTTGGCTTTCATTTGAGGCCAAAAGCGGTTGGCCCGGAGAGAAATTTGCTTCTTCGGGCAGCCTGGCCAATTCTATATGTTTCGGAGATCAGGATTATGGCCTACAACAAGAACATGAAAGTTCTAGTGGTGGATGATTTCGCGACCATGAGGCGCATCGTCAAAAACATTCTGCGCCAATTGGGCATAAACAACATCAGCGAAGCGGAGGACGGCGTCAAAGCCGTGGCTATCCTGGAGATCGACAAGTTCGATCTCATCATCAGCGACTGGAACATGCCCAATATGACCGGCATTGAGCTGTTGCGGCATGTCCGATCCACCGAGCATATCAAAGACATTCCTTTTTTGATGGTCACGGCCGAGGCCCAGCAGGAAAACATAATCGAGGCGGTCAAAGCCAAGGTCAGCAACTACATCGTCAAGCCCTTCACGGCCGACACCTTGAACGAGAAGATGGAAAAAATCTTCCCCGACGCGCCCAAGGCTCGCTGACCCTTCAAAGCTGTCGGCGATTTGAAGGCACGATTGCGGAACTGCCGCTCCAGCTTCGAAAACCGAACATTTCATCCGGTTTTTTAATAGGGCGTCAGACCTGACCCGTCTCTTTGGTTCGGCATCCCGAGACGAGTCGCCGCAGCTCCGCCTCCTTCGACTCTTTTTGGCGGGACTGAAAATCGTTCAAAAGCGTTCATTCAATTTCCTTCAGCCCTTGTTCTGGAGCTGCCCTCGTTCAGAGGTTCGGTCAGGGCACAAGGGCTGATTTTTTTGCCGAACGCCTTTTTCCGGCTCCCCTAAAACGCCTTTCCGCTCCGCTTCGGGTACGGCGGCGGCGTCCGAGATTTCGGGGAGCAAGATCCAATATCGCGAGGTTCGAAAATTCATGATCTTCGAAGGGGCGTCAGCCGCAGTCGCCTATGCGGTCGTTTTTTTCTTCAGCCTGTGCGTCGGCAGTTTTCTTAACGTGGTCATTTACCGACTGCCCAGAGAAGGACTGGCCGTGTCCAGTCCCAGACGCTCTTTCTGTCCCAACTGCCGTCATCAGCTAAGCTGGCACGAAAACATCCCCCTCTTCAGCTGGCTTCTTTTGCGCGGCCGTTGCCGCAGCTGCCGCAGTCCCATCTCGGCTCGTTACCCTCTGGTTGAGCTGACGGCCGCCGTCTTGGCCATCTTCCTGCTTCAAGCGGAAGGATTCAGCTGGCGCTTCGTCTTCTATTTTTACTTCGTCATGTGCCTGACCGCCATCGCCTTCATCGACCTGGAATTTATGGTCATCCCGGACATCCTGGTCAAACCGACCGTCCTTCTTGGACTCGTCTCCGCCGCCGTCACCCCGTATCCTCGTTTGACCGGGCTGGCCTTGTGGAATTGGCTGGAAGCCTTTGGCTGGAACCACAGACTCGTCAGTCTGGCCGGAGCCGTTGTGGCCTACGCGGTCGGCTTCTTGTCGCTGCACCTCGCCTCGGTCGCCTACAAGCGTCTAAAAGGCCAACGCGGCCTGGGCGAAGGCGATCCTCCTCTAATGGGCCTCATCGCCTTGTTCCTCGGCCTGCCCAGCGTCATTCCGATCCTCCTGCTCTCCTCCGTGCTCGGACTGGTCTCAGTCGCGGTCTTGCTCTTTTCCGGCCGCCTGACCAGCGAAGGCTTGGGAGTCAAAGCCATACCTTTCGGGCCTTTTCTGTCCCTAGCCGCTTTGATCTGGCTTTTTTGGGGCGACGCCTTCTTGTCCTGGTATCTGCCATTAATGACCTTTTGAAGAAAGGTCCATTTTTTCCAAAACGGCCGCTCTCGCGACGAGACGGAGAATCTTCCTTCGTCTCGTCCCCTGCCCCCGAATCTTTTTCCAGACCAAAATTCTTCGCCTAAAAAAGCCCCGCCGTCTCTTTTTTTTCTCCCGACGCCAAGGGTCGCCGACGCTCGATTTTTGCGATGGTTGGGGTCTTTGATCAGCTCTTAGATCAGCCCTTTGATCACCTTGGAGCAGCTTGGATCAGAACGGTTGCGGCGACTCGCGGCAATTCGCCGCGCGGAAGTCCGACCCTGCGTTGTCTTGACAGCGGATTGCGAGACATATTTTAATAATCTGCATATAGCTGATTATGCTTGACATTCTCCCCACATAAAGCGGCGAAATAACCTGCAAGGAAAACAATCGCTCGCGAAATTTCCCCTCGCCTCTGCCTCCCCCCTTGGCTTGGAAACGAGTCGGTTCGTCTCCGAGCGTTTTTACCCGGCCCTGACCCCGCACACAACTTTTTGCCAAGTCCCATTTCCGAAAAAAGGCGAAAAAAAGGTCGTCAAGTCGTCATTTGCCGATCGCGCAGGAATCGTCCCAGAATATATCGACAAATACTTTTAGCGAAAGCAGTCTTTGAATAAAGCCTAACGCCCCTTCTTAGGGAACATTATGATATAATTGTTCTTTTTTGCTGTTGTCTATCGAAACTGCAAAAATTGGGTTAATGAGTTATAATAATGTCGACAGTCAGCTACGTTGGCCGCCCTTAATTTTGAACCCGTTTTTTTTACGCCGAATCCGACGCCCGAAACGGCCGCCATCAATATACGCACCCAACCTTCGACGCGA
>JAIRTO010000228.1 GCA_031254895.1 Deltaproteobacteria bacterium | reverse complement strand
CGATGGGATCGGCATAACTGACGAGAGCGGCCCCGGAGGCTTTCACGGCCAAGGCATATTTGAGGAGCTGATCGCCTAGGCGCTCGAAGGCTTCGGCCGCCAGTCGCTCGTCCTTTCGCCAGTCTTTTATCGCCTGAGACAGATTCATCAGACAGTTCAATATGCTCAAAGGACCGCTAATCTCCACGGCGACTTTCAGGCCTTCGCCCGCGAGCCTGGCGCAAGCTTTCAAGACGGCCGCCGCCCGTCCCGATTCGAGATCGATCTCGCGGCCGGCGGACAAGAACTCGGAAAGAGAGCCGTGGACAAACTCGCCGGGCCTTGGGCCTATGGCGGAATCGCCCAGATTTATCCTGGCTCCTAAGGCCTCGGCTTCAACGGTGCAGCAAAACGGCAAAAAGGCCAGAGAGGAACGGTTTTTCCGCCTTATGGAACTGGCCATGGCGGCCAGAGCCGCAGGGTCGCCGTGAGCCTCGGGAAACTTGAGGCCCAGCTCCTCGGCCAGAACCTGGTCGAGCCCAGAGACGTCTTGTCCCCAACAGGCCCTGGAGGAATCCAAGGAGGAGCCCAGGGATGAATCTTTGGCTGAAACCCCGGAGGAATCTTTGGAAGAGTCTCTGGAGGAACCTATGGAGGAATCTTTGGAATAATCCATGGATGAACCCATTGAGGAATCAATGGAAGAATCCCTAGAGAAAACCCATTGAGGAATCAATGGAAGAATCTCTAGAGAAAACCCCAGAGGAATCATTGAAAGAATCCCTGGAGGAAGCTCCGGAGGAATCTTGGCCGCCGTTCATTTTTTCCGCGTCCTCATTTTAGTGACCAAAAGCTTCCAGGCGCTTGCAGGATCAAAAGCGGCGCGTCAACTTCCCGTTCGTCCCGGTCGGCAGGCCAAGTCAAGCCGTCGCGTCAGGGAACGTCAAAACCCTAGGTCGGCTAATGAGCCAAACCGCCTGGAGTCGTCAAATCGGCGGCCGTCAACGGAGCTTCCGTCGCCGTGGAAGAATAGGCGTCGGCCCCAATTTTACCGGCGAAGGCCTTGGAAATGGGAGCGCCGCCAATGACCACTTTCACTTTATCCCGAAGCTTTTCTTCGTTCAGTCGTTCGATGACTCTTTTCATGCCGGCCATGGTGGTGGTCATCAAGGTGGACATGCAGATGAGCTGGACGTCGTTGTCTCTGACAGTTTCGACGAACTTTTCGACCGGCACGTCTCGGCCGAGGTCGATCATGTCGAAACCGTAAGTCTCCATGAAAAGTTTGACCAGATTCTTGCCGATATCGTGGGTGTCGCCTTCTATCACGCCTATGACCGCGCAACCTTTTTTCACGGAATCTTTGGGAATATGAGGTTTTAGAATGTCCAGTCCGGCGTACATGGCGTCGGAACAGAGCAGAAGTTCCGGCACGAAGTATTCTTCTTCCTCGTATTTGACGCCGGCGGCTTCCATGCCTTTAGACAAGCCGTCGGATATGGCCGTTTTGGGATCTATTCTAGCGTCGACGGCCTGGCTGGCGGCGGAACGGGCCAGATCCTCGTCCATCTCCAAAACGCTTTTCGCCAGATCGTCCAAAATCCGTTTTTCTTCGGTCGTCATCGAACGTCACCTCCTAAAAAAACCTTGACGGAACAGTGGCTCCAGCTCCGAGCAAGGGTTTGTCAATAAAAAATTATAATAGCAGCAAAAACAATAATCGATAGAGTAGCGGAAATTTGGGAGCCCGTCAAGCTTATTTTTTCCTTTTTGCAAAATTGGCCCGCCTTGTTTGACCGAAAAGCATGATCCCCGGTCGTTCCTTTCGTCGTTCCTTTAGGAGAGATCACGAAATCGGCGGCCAAAGGTTATGGAACGATTTTTTTTCGGCTCGGGCGAACGTCGGCTCGGGCCAGCGAACAACCAGATCTAATCTCTTCATTCAAGGCGATAGTCGCTTATAATGCAATCATGTGTTTATAAACAATAAAAACTTAACTAGGCCAGTAATAAATGCTTTTCCAGGCAGATCACAAAAAGATGACCAATGATGACGAATGAGGGCGAATAGGGAAATAGCTTTATTTCATTTCCTTTCAGTTGGTTTTGTTTCGTTTCGCCAGCAGAATCCTTTTTGGCGGAAGCGGGGACATTGGCGAGCAGGCGCTCAAACAAGGAGCCATGAGAATAATTGTTGGTCGATGAGATACAATGAAGATCTTTCGACGCCTTATTCAAGCAGGATATGTGAAAGCGTCAAAGACTGCGGGGTTGGACTGTTGGACTGGACTGTCGTGTTTGACTATCGGGTTGGACTGTTGGGCGGGACTGTCGTGTTTGACTATCGTGTTTGACTATCGGGTTGGACTATCGGGCTGGACTGTCGGGCGAGACTGGTCGCGAGCGGCCGGAAGAAGGTTTTGCGGGCTGTTCTGGCGGAAGGGAAAATTATGGGCCATTAGCCAAAATTATATTGGAAACCAGTCAAATTGGCCGAGCCGGGTTTGGCCGAGGCCCGCAAAATAGTCGGTGGAGAGATTTATTGGCGTTTTCCATCGGTCGACGGCCTATTAGGCCGCTTTCCGGCAGAAAAGGCAAAAAGATACTGACAACAGTATTCTCTCATCGGCCTGTCCAAAATGAACGTCGACAACATCACTGGTCGTCGATAAAAGTTGCCAAGGGGTTTTTAAGTAAACATAAAATATGCCGAACAGGCATTTTAATAAAAATTTGATTGAGTATATAGCTTAACATTTCACGTGATAGGGGGTATAATGGATAATGTGCAGAAAAGGTCGCGAATGAATATCGAACTGAAAGGCGGCGCGTTTATGCGCCAGCCAGCGACAAAAAAAAGCTCGTCAAGGGTGTGCCGGCCGCGCAGCTGGATTCAGAGTCGCCGCGAACTCATA
>JAIRTO010000207.1 GCA_031254895.1 Deltaproteobacteria bacterium | reverse complement strand
GATCCAGTTCGGAGATCTGGGTCTCCGTCCTGTCCCCGCTCTCGTCCGGGCTTTTGGCCGCCAGAAAATGCCGTCCGGGCAGGCTGGCCATCTGGGGCAAATGAGTGATGACCAGGATTTGCTGGTTATTGGAGAGCTCGGCCATTTTCGAGGCCACGGCTTCGGCCGTGGCTCCCGACAAGCCGCTGTCTATTTCGTCGAAGACCAGGCTTTGATCCGAGCGAGGCTCCTGAGCGATTTTCAGGGCCATCATCATTCTGGAAAGCTCGCCGCCGGAGGCGATGCGGGAGAGCGGCTTCAAGCCTTCGCCGGGATTGGGGCAGAAGAGAAAACAGGCGCTGTCGGCGCCTTTGGGGCCGGCGGCCTGGCCTGGACTCTGACCGTCTTTTTCCAGAGGGGTTATTTCAATCTCCATGGTCAGCTTGGGAAATCCCAGAACCTTCAAAGTGGCGACGAGGTTTTCGGCCAGCGCCCGAGAAGCCGTCCGTCTGGCTTCCCGGAGAGTCAAAGCGGCCTTGTCGGCCGCTTTGACGGCTTTGTCCAGCTCTTTGGAGAGCTTGTTCAGTTCGAAGGAAGCCGACTCCAGACGGGCCAGAACGGCTCGGTTGGCGGCGGCTTTTTCTATGACCTCTTCAAGGGAAGGTCCGTATTTGCGCTTCAATTTGGCCAACAAGCTCAGTCGCTCGTCCAGATCCTCCAGCTCCTCCGGACCTGGACCAAGATTCCGGCCCAGCTTGGTCAAGGAATCGTTCAGTTCGGCCATCAATCCTGAACATTCCAGAGCCGACTCGGCCATGGGCGCGAGGCGTTCGTCCGCTCCCGAGGCCCTTTGCAAAAGGTTGACCAGTCTGTCTAGGCGATGGGCGAGCCCTTCGCCTCTCTGGCCGTTCATGAGCTCGCTGGCTTCGCCCAGAAGCTTGGACAGACGACCGGAGGATTTGGCGGCCGCCTTCACTTCCATAAGCTCCTGATCCTCGCCTGGCCTGGGGGCGGCTTTGTCGATCTCTTGGAGTTGGTACTCCAGCAATTCCCGACGTTCGTCGCCTTGTCCTATTTCGTCGTTCAAAGAGGCGATGGCCTCTTCCAAGTCTTGTCGGGCTCGGAAAGCTTCGTTCATTTCAGCCAGTTGCCGCTGGTTTTGGCCGAAATCGTCAAGAAAATCAAGTTGTCGAGCCTCTTTGACCAGACTTTGCTGGTCATGCTGTCCGGAGACCGCCAGCAATTCTTCGCCAAGGGCGGCCAGTTGGGCCAAGGTGACCATGACGCCGTTGACTCTGACTTTGGAGCGGCCGTTGGCGGCGACTATTCTCTGCACCACCAGTTCGTCGGCCGATTCCAAACCCAAACCGTTCAGGAGCGGGGCTAGACCGTCGGGCCGTTCCAGATGGAAAAGCGCTTCCACCCTGGCTTCCGTTTCGCCGGCCCGCACCAGATCGCCGGAAGCTTTCGCGCCGCGAAGAAGACTGATGGCACCGGCCAAAATGCTTTTGCCGGCTCCCGTTTCGCCGGTGAGAATATTGGCGCCCGGACTGAAGGAAAGGGTCAGACTGCGGATAAGGGCGAGATTTGTAACTTTTAATTCAGCCAGCATCTAATCGGCTGCCTCACAGCTTGTGGTTGGACGAAAGTCGAGAAAAAAAGCCGTAAAAGACTATGGAGCCGCGCCAGGACGACCGAACGCGCGGACGCTTGAACGGCTATCCAGAGAACGATGAAGCGGCTGCCCGTGAGCGGTTCCCCTTGAACGGTTCCCCTTGAAGCGGCTGCCCGAGAACGGTTCCCTCTGCCGAGCCGCAACGAACTCGACAGGTTTTTTTTGGCGAGCAGGTTAGCCGTCAGCCAGGGGGCGTCTGAGGCCGGCCAAAGAGAACGGAACGCCAGCCGCTTTATGGGCGAAGCCTCTGGACAGTGCATGATAGCATATTTGAAAATCGGGTCGGAAAGCCCATATGTCCAGGGTCCCGAAGGCAGAAGCGAAATAAGCCAAAAAACATGAATTCGCGGCGTTGTTTAGGCGTTTCAAAAAAACGCTCTTCGTCCGACCAAAAAGAGGTCGGGTCAAAGCTGGCGTCAGTCCGCTCCCGTGACTCTCAGCACTTCCTGAATGGTGGTCTTGCCGGCCAGCATCAGATCCAAGGCGTTTTCCCTCAAGGTGGTCATGCCTTCGGTCCGGGCCAGATTTTTGAGATCCAAGGAGTTCTGATTGCCGGTTAAAATGCATTCCTTCAGTCTAGGACTGAACGGAAGCACCTCCACGGTGGCCAATCGGCCCAGATAGCCGGTGTTGCGACATTCGTCGCAGCCGCGGCCTTGCTTAAGATTTAGATCTCCTTGAGTGATGAAGCCAAGATCCAGGGCCATTTTTTCCGTCATGACGAAGTCGTCGCAACAGTAGGGGCATATTCTTCTAACCAGCCTCTGAGCCATGATGCCCACCACGGTGGAGGCGACCAGAAACGGCTCCAAACCCAATTCGACCAGTCTGGTCACGGCGGAAGGCGCGTCGTTGGTGTGGATGGTGGACAAGACCAGATGTCCGGTGAGGGCCGCCTGAACGGCGTTTTCGGCCGTCTCCTTGTCGCGCATTTCGCCGACCATGATGATGTCCGGATCCTGCCTGAGGATTGTTCTGATGATGCTGCCGAAAGTGATCCCTACCTTTGGCTGCACGGCGATTTGATTGAATTGCTCGTGGATCATTTCAATGGGATCTTCAATGGTGGTGACGTTGACTTCGGGCGTGGCCAATTGACGCAGGGTCGAGTAGAGAGTCGTGGTTTTGCCGCTGCCCGTGGGGCCTGAGACCAAGATGATGCCATGAGGATTGGCGGCGAAGCTGGACCACTTTTCGTAATCGGCGGAATTGAAGAACATCGTCTTCAAATCCAAAAACAACGATTCGGGATTCAAGATTCTCATCACCACTTTTTCGCCGAAGGCCACCGGAACCGTGGAGACGCGGACTTCGGCCTCATCTCCATGATGAGAGATCTTTATGCGGCCGTCTTGGGGACGACGGCGTTCGGCTATGTCCAATCGGGATATGGTCTTGATGCGGGAGACCATGGCCGAATGAATCACCGCCGGCAGTCTGTACATGTCGTGGAGTATGCCGTCGAAGCGCATGCGAACCAATAAGGCTTCCCTCTTGGGTTCCAGGTGTATGTCTGAAGCATGCCCGTCGAAGGCCTCGGCGAAGAGAAGATCGATGAGGTTTTTGATGTGCTGATCGTCGTCGGATATTTCGGCCGCGTTTTTTAGTTTGACGTACTGCTCCAAGTTGTTGACGTCAACTCCGGTCAGCGAGCCGCCTTCATATTGTCCGGCGGCTCCCTTCACGGAAGTGTTGAAGGCGTATATGTCCGAGATGAGCTTTTTTATGTTTGTCTGGCTTAATATGACCGGAGTGATGGGACGGTTGGCCACTCGGCGGACGTCGTCCAAAATGGCTTGATAAAAGGGATGGCGGACGGCGACGGTGAGATTGTTGCCTTCCAGAGCCAGGGGCAGAACCATGTGTCTGGAGGCGAAAGAGCGGGGCAGGATATGCGTGACCAGTTCCATATCCAGTTCCCTTTGCTCCACTCTCAGATATCTGAAACCGCTGTCCTGAGCCATCAGCCTGGCCAGGACGTCGTCGTCTATGAGCCGTCCTTCGGCCGCCCCGACGAGGGGAAGCTTAAGACTGGTGACGTAATCCAAAGGGTCGGTTTTGGGCTGCCCCTTCGACTGTCCGGCGCCGATGTTGCGGCTTCGGGAGCCGCCTATGGCCGTCCCGTAATCGGAGACGATCTTCCCGGCTTGGCTCTGACCTAAAAGACCCGCGTTGACGAGTAGGTTGAGAAGGTATTCGAGCGAGAACTTACCCTTGCTGGCTGCGCTCATAAAATAAAACACCTGCGGAAAACCGGAGAAGATTTCTTCTCAGGAAGGAATTTTAGGGACTGTGACGCTTTGGTCATGTCGATGCTAAAAAGAAAGAAATCAATCGATCGGAAAAAGAAGAATAGCCTCGTTCAACGTGACGCTCGCCAAAAAGTTTCTTCGCTCCCTTGAGGCGCTGACGCCGCTTGAGCCGACTTTTCGCGAGGCGTTTTTTTTGTCGAAGCCGAAGGCCGCCAAAAAAAGCGGCCCAAAGCTCCAGGAGCTCATTCGAAGGGGGCGTGAAGGCCTCCTTTTGGCTAAAACCTTGCCTGAAGGCGGCTTCCGGAAGGGCAAGCCATGGTGTTACACCATGGCGCCACACCATGGGCTCTGGCGGAAGCGACACGATTGACGACGCAAAAAAAATATTTAGTTGGTTAGGAGAAGCTCAACTGCGGTCGTGTATTTTTTTATATGTCTAAGACAATCTTTGTTATGTCACAAATAGCGTTG
>JAIRTO010000182.1 GCA_031254895.1 Deltaproteobacteria bacterium | reverse complement strand
GAAAGCTTCTCGGACTTCTTCCGACGAGACCGGCCAAAGCGCCGAACCGACTGACGGCGCCTCTCCTGATTCCGCAAAACCTTCCGCCCGGTCCGACGAGCCCTCGGTTAGGGACGACTCCGGCGCCCGTCCCGCCGACGATCAAGCCGGAGGCCGGTTGACCGTAAGGCTGTCGGAGAACAAAGCCGCTTTCGGAAACAAGGTCGTCTTGTCTTTGATCGAGATAGACAGTCTGGAAAATGAAATCATCGTCCGCATGCGGCAGCGCGACGGCGCCCAGAGAACGGCTCGCAGCCTGAGCCCCGGCGATCTCTTCGAGTTCGAGCTGGACGACGGAAAGCATAGCTTGTATTTGGATCAAATCAAGGGCAACTTGGCTTTCTTCATTATGGACGGCTTGCCTGTGGAGCCGAGCGGACGACCTTGAAATCTTCCTGGCGACTTTTTAGGGGCGTCCGGAAGGCTTTTTCGGACGGCGCCGTCTTTGGGTCAGGGGCAAGCTTTTGGACGCGAATTGAAGGATTGCGGTCGAACGACCGCAGCGATTTTTTTTTCTGAGGTCTAGTCATATGCCTGAATTTGAAGAAATTTCGGTGGGCCAGAAGGCCGAAAAGACCACGCTCGTCAGCAAAGAGCTAATAAGCGAGTTCGCCAGAGTCACTCTGGACGACAATCCTGTTCACCTCGACGAAGCCTATGCGGAGACGGGCTCATATTTCAAGCGCTGCGTGGCTCACGGCATGATTGCCGCTTCCCTCGTCGCCTCGTTGATGGGCAACGAGCTGCCCGGCTTCGGCACAATATATCTGAGTCAGAATCTGGAATTCAAAAGACCCGTTTTTCCGGGCGACTCGGTGACGGTCAGGCTCGAGGTTCTGGAAAAAAAGGAAGCGAGCAAAAGGATCAGATTGGCCACCACGGTCGTCAATCAGCATGGAAAAGTGGTTTTGGACGGCGAGGCCTGGGTCATGCAGAGGCGGCCATGACCGGCGGAAAGTTGCCGGCCATAGCCGTTTCCGCCTCCCAAAGAGACGCTTTCGACTGGAACAAAGGCCGATTGGCTCAGGTTAGAACCTCGTTTCAGTATTGCGACGCCGTTTATCGAGCCGGCGGACTGCCTCTGGTGCTGGCCAACTGGACCGGCGAAGGCCGGAGTTTCACGGAAGGCCGGGGGCGAGCCCAGAGTTCGCCCAGACGGGTGGAGCCTCTTCTGGAAAAGGCCGGGGCCGTCATGGACAGAACCGACGGGCTGATGCTGACCGGCGGCGGCGACGTCATTATGGACGACGAGGACGGCTTTGACGTCATTCGGGAAATGGACAGAGATCGCGATTTCTGGGAAGCGGCTCTTTTTCAGGCGGCGATGGATCGAGGCAAGCCCATTTTGGGCATTTGCCGGGGGCTCCAGCTGATGAACGTGCATCTCGGCGGAGATCTGTGGGACGACATTCCCTCCGATTATCCCAACCCTTTGAAACATCAGCAAAGAACTCCCAGAAGTCAGACCTCTCACCGAGTCGTCCTCGAACCAGACAGTCTTTTGGCTTCCATTTGCGGCCGAACCGAACATGAAGTCAACAGCGGTCATCACCAGGCGGTTCGGCGGGTGGCCGACGGCCTCAAAATCGCCGGGCGCAGTCCCGACGATTTGATCGAAGTTCTGGAATATCCGGGTTACCCCTGGGCCATAGCCGTGCAATGGCATCCTGAGGCTTTGGCCGATCACGACGACTGCGCCAGAGCTTTGTTCGAAGCCTTCATAGCCGCCTGCTGAGAAGCTCCTTTCGCGGAAACGGCGAATCTTTTTTCGGCTTGGTCGATCTCCAAGAATTTACGCTGTCGAAGGAAGCGTCGTCTAGGCGACAGAACAAATATCCATTGCCGATCATGTTGACGGAGACCGAATTTTAGCGTAAATGTCTCGAAATGTTCAGGCCAATCCGAAGGCAACGTTAACTGACGAAGATGTGGTAAAATTAGCCTTGGCGCCTCTTGGACAAGGTCAGAGGCGAAAAAGAAAAATTTTGCCGCGACGCGGTCTGCTTGGCCAAATCTTTTTCGCCCGTTCCAGCCAACTATAAAGCTTTTGCGCTTGTCATATGCGCGGCAGCGGCTTTTCTTGACGTTGAAGAGCGCAATTCGCTTGTAGGCGGAGGAGCAATTATGAACGAATTGGCTGATTTTCTGACTGACGGAGACTACTCTAAAGCTCTAAAAGAAAGAGACTTGGCTATAGAATATGACATGGCTTTGAAAAAAGCCTTGGCTGAGGAAAGAGCTTTGAAGGAGAAAACTTTGGCTGAGACAAAAGCTTTGGCTGCTGAGAATAAAGCTTTGGAGAAAAAAGCTTTGGCTGAGAGAAAAGCTTTGGAGAGAAAAGCTTTGGCTGAGAAAAAAGCTTTGGAGAAAAAAGCCTTGGCTGCTGAAAAAGCGTTGGCTAAGGAAAAAGAGAAATATAAGGCCGACATCAAAACAATCGTTTTAAAAATGAAGTCTAAAAATGTTGATGTTGCTGATATTTGTAGGCTGATTGGCGTAAATGAAAATCAAGTAAATGAAATTTTGTCTTAATGCGTCTTTTACGGTTTGAATAAAATAGACAGATTGACGCTTGTGAGCTCAACCTGTATAGAAATAACGTAGCGATTCGCCTATTTTAATGAGCGTCATTTAATGCCGGAAACTTAGATTGGCCTTTTTTTCGTTTATGCCGCAAGTCAAAGACATCTTCCTATTTTTGGCGGTTTTTGCGGCCGCTGGCAAAAACCGTCTAAAGTCTCCATATCGTCAAAGGAGCATTTTCGCCGACAAGGCCGTCCGCAGCTTTCTGATCTCTGACGTCGCCGCCTGACGCCGTCGAATCGACGGTTTCACGGAACGCCATATAATCGTCACGGAGCTTTGGGCCTATTCCGCCCTTCGCCTGATTAATGCCGTTTTATAAGCGTGAAGTTCGGCCGTTAGGGCGGCTCGAAAAAAGTCCAATTCTCGGCGTATTGGCGTTTTTTTTTACTGGCAGGCATTTTTGACGCCTGACGTTGTCTGACGACAAACTTATAGGCGTTCTTTTATGTACTGGACATTAGAGCTCAGCAATTGTTGGACGAACCCCTTTTCGGAGTTGACGGCGGCTTTTTTTCGGAAAAACAGGCCGATGACGATCGGGCAGAAATAATGGAACTTGTTGAAATGGAGCCTCAGGCGCCGGCGGGAGTTCTCCGCGCCGGTTTGGACGTCGGCTCGACGACGATAAAAATGGTGGTCATCGACGAGTCGGGACGCATTCTTCACCGAAGCTATCAACGTCACTTTTCCGAAGTCAGAAAGACTATGGTCGACACCATCGTCGAGGCGTTGGAACGGTTTCCAGGGCGCGAGATCACCCTGGCCGTGGCCGG
>JAIRTO010000037.1 GCA_031254895.1 Deltaproteobacteria bacterium | reverse complement strand
TTGGAAATTGACGCCCGTTTTCCCAGTCAGACTCCGACCGCCGTGTATTGGTCCACCGGAGTCAATCTGCTGGTGGAGCTGGCCGCTTGCTTCATGCAGCTGCCCAGATCGGTCGTCCGTGCGCCTATGCCTGAAAAGCCGAGAAAAGTCATTTTTGAGCATGTCCTCATCGCCAATGGCCGACGTCTGCCCATAGGCGAACATGTCATCTCTAAAATGGGCCCGGTCAAAGTGGTTCACAATTTTATGGACGCCGAGGAAGCTTGGCTTTCCGGAAAGCCGAATTCCACGCATTTCGCGGCCACTCTGATCCGTCGTCTCGATTGACCTATCTTTTTCCGACGTCGGAACCGCGTCGGTTTAGCCTTTTGAATAGGATTCGCCTCAAGACGAAGGTCGCCCAAAAATCCGTTTTGTCTATTTTGCGCGTTTCATAGGGCATCTTGTGGGGCTCTTATGGGGCTCTTATAGGGCTCTTATGGGACACTTATGGGGGAGGCTTTTTTGGCGAGTCTCTTGGGGGAGGGACTCTTGGGGGGTCTTTCGGGAGGGTCTCGTTTGTTTCGAAAAAAGGCTAAATGACTGGAACTATCGCCTTATGAACATAATTCTCTTTGAGCCGGAAATACCTCCAAACACGGGCAACGTCGCGAGGCTTTGCGCCGGCTTGGATCTCGTCCTCCATCTTGTTCAGCCGTTGGGCTTTTCTCTGGAAGATCGCCATCTGAAAAGAGCCGGTCTAGATTATTGGCCTTTGGTCGATTTGCGTCTCTGGCCAGATTGGCAATCTTTTTTGGAAGACGGGCCAAAAGGCCGATTGATAGCCGCATCGGCCAGAACCGGACTCCATTTTTCTCAATATCGGCCGAAAAATAGCGACAATCTCATTTTCGGTCCGGAAACTAGGGGACTTCCAGAAAATATAATCGAAACCGCAGATTTTGTTTACTCCATCCCTCTGAAAGCCGGCGTCAGAAGTCTTAACTTGGCCACGACCGTCGGGTTTTTTCTGGGCCTGGCCCTCAGCAGACTGGAAAACTAAATGATCTTGCTGTTTGTGAGCTCTCAAGATCATAACTGAACATGGCCGCAAAACCGACAAACTGCAACTAAGCAAGTTTAAAATAAAAAAAGTTGTTATAATCTAAGCAGTCAACATTGAAATGCATGACGAGCGACAGGGATCTCAAGACTGGCTGACGGCATGATTTAAGATGGACATTTTTGCTTTCGCGTTCTGTGGAACGACTCTTTCGTTTTGAGGCTTGCTCCTTTTGAGGTTGCTTTATTTGAGGCTCGCTTTTTTTTGCGGCCCGCTTGTCTCTCGTCCTCCTGGGCGGGAAAGGTTCTCCCGGCAGCTTGACTGCTCATGTCGGCTGGAAACAAAAATGAATTTTTAAGGCAAATACGTTTATTTCCTTATTGGCGGAAATTTCTGCGGTCGTTTGACCGCGAGCGCGCGGGCCGCGGCGAAAAATCTCTTTTCCAGCCGGCCTCTAGATGTAAAATGCGGGAGTCGAGCCGGCGAGATCGCGGAGAAGCCGCCGTTTGGCCAACGAAAAATCCAGCGAACTTAGCCGCCTGGCGAAGGCTTCCGGCGACGGCTGCAGAGTTTTAGGCCAAAGCTTTCGTCGCCAGACCGAAGGGAGGAGATTACGGAGCGCTGTCTTGAAATAAGCCCGGAACTACGAGAAAAGCTGCGGCTCTTGTTGCGTCGCGAATACGGCCTTGAAGCCGGAGAGGCTGCCATTGGCCGTTCTCCGGCGGGCCGAGTCAATGAGACCTATTTCGTCGATTTTGGCCGCAAATGCGTTCTGCAGAAGCTTAACGGCTTTTTGGCCGCCCTGCCGGGTCTCGGAGAGAACCTGAACCGGGTCCGTCAGGCCATGATCGGGACGGAAGTCAATTGCCCCGCTGTCATCCCCGCCAAAAACGGCGATTGGCATCATGTCGATCCCAAGGACGGCTCCGTCTGGCGTTTGCTTGATTTTTTGCCAGGGCGACCGCCGGAGAAGAATTCCTTGGACGACGCCTTCGTTTCCGCCAAGGCTCTGGGGAAGTGTCATGAGGCTTTGAATTCGCCCAGACCCATAGATTTGACGCCCACGCACATGGACAATGGCGAGTTCTCTAACCAAAAATTGTGCCAGGCCAGAGATTTTGAAGTCATATCTCAGTTCTATCGAGGTCACCCTCGCTTGTCCAGTCTGGACGCCGAACTAAAAAGAGGCGTTCAGGCGGCCAACTGGCTGCCGAATCGACCGGCCTTTCAAAAAGTTTTTCTGGCCCGCGATTTGGTCATCCATCTGGACTGCAAACGGGACAACTTTTTGCTCGATCCATTTGCCGGCCCTTCGCTGATCGACTGGGACACCGTGGGGTACGGGGATCCGCTTCTGGATGTCGGGGAAATGTGCCGTTCCTGGGCCGTAGCCGAAGAAAAACCGTTTTTCGAGGCGAAAATGGCGGCGGCTTTGATTCAAGGCTATCGGGAGGGAGGCTTTCGGCTGGAAAAGGAGCGCTTCCAACTTCTGCCGACGGTCGTCAGAGCCATGGCTCTGAATCTGGCCAGACGCTACCTGACGGACGCCTTGGCCGAAGTCTATTTTCAGTGGGATAGAGAAGCTTATCCTTCGCTTTACGAGCAAAACAAAGCCCGGGCTCGGCATCTGTTGGATCTGACGGAAGAGCTCCTGGATCGCGAAGCCGAACTTAGCCGAATATAGCCGAATATAGCGAGGTCGACAGCCCCCTTTTGGCTCATAATATTCCAGCGCCTCCAAACCGCCAAGATGTCAGCCGTTAAGGACGGCGGTCGCTTGCCCCGGCGAAACGTCCTCCAAGACCATTTAGGGTAACCGTTCACGGGACTTCAATCCCAATGAAAAATAGGAGGTTTTTCTTTCAATGTTGAGCGCCTTTCCGCTATCTCTGAAAGGGGACAGCTATGACGAGAAAGTGCGCAAACCTGCCTTCCCGCAAGGGTACAATCTCCCTGTACAGAAACAATGCCTCGTTTTTTTTTGGCTTGATTCTGTTATGGCTTGATAGACGTAGCTTCAGTTCAAGGCGCAATATTGCGGCTCAAACCGAAATTCTAGCTGTCTTGTCAAACTAATGGGAAATGAGGCCCAGAGGGGCAGGCTCCAGAACCTTCGTTGAAGAATCTGGAGCCTTGATAGGTCGTCTGCCTAGGGGATGGGGAGTTCGCTGATGTGATTTTTTTCGTCTCGC
>JAIRTO010000292.1 GCA_031254895.1 Deltaproteobacteria bacterium | reverse complement strand
GCGTGTCCGGTCCTGACGGCGAGGGCAAATCGCAAAATCAGCTTTACGCCTTTTTGGGCCGGTGTTGTCGGAACATTTTTTTGACGGTTTTTTCGGCTGGCCGCTTCGTCTATAACGCGTCATAGGCCAGTCGTCGGCCAGTCGTCGGCACGTCGTCGGCCAGTCGGACGCGCGTCAGCAACGCGTCATCGGCCAGACGTCGGCCAGTCGGCCGCGCCTCATCGGCCACACGTCGGCCAGTCGGCCGCCGATTTTTTTTCCGGCGAGGCGGCGAAGACTCAATATTATTCCTTCCGCCGGGAAAGCCAGGTTATTCCGTTTCGACAAGTCGGACTGGCAGATCAGACTAACAAGTCCGGCTGACAGGTCAGACTAACAAGCCCAGCCGGCAAGTCCGGCTGACAAGCCCGACTGGCCAGTCCAGCCGGCCAGTCCGGCTGGACTGGCCTTTTCAAGTTTCTTTTTCGCCGCTTTTTGGCTCAAAAAAGTCTGAACGTCCGGCCGGCGCGGTTTTTTTAGGCGGGAAGGCCGACAAAAGACGGGCCAATTAGCCGAATATCGCCAAAATAGATGAAATAAGCCTATGATGCAGAAATTTATTGAGTTTGAAGACGCGTTATTGCCGGAAAGGCGAAACTGGGCGGCCATGATTCATTTTTTTTGGACGACAAAAAAATTGGATCGCCAAAATATAAAAAGGGTCCAAGGGCGATTGCCCCAGGACCCCTTAAGTCATGGTCGGGACGACTGGATTTGAACCAGCGGCCCCCTGAACCCCATTCAGGTGCGCTACCAGGCTGCGCCACGTCCCGATTCGTATAGGCCCAAGGCCTTATGACCCGGAAGAGGGGGTGTTCCGAGCCCGATAATAGTACTGCAACGGCGACCGAAATTCAATAGTCGGCAGCATATTTTTTGGAGTTCCCGTTTCGGTCGGTCCGCGAAGGAACGACGAGGCGACGAGGACCGAAGGAGATCAGAGGCCGGAGGTCATTTTGGAGGCCGACGGAGCGGCAAGCTATTCTTTGGCCAGAAGACGACGAAAAGCGGAGATTTCCTCCAAAAAAGAGGTCAGATCCTTTTCGTTTCGGGAACTGACGAGATCTTGAAAACGGCTCAGCGTTCGAATGAGATCGCCTATGCACCGACTCAAATTGACCGAGTTCTCCATGGCCACTTCCACCCATTTCAAAGGCGGTGAAGCTCCGAGCCGGGTGCTGTCCTTAAAGCCCGTCCCGACCCAGGACAGAATGTCCTCGCCCCCCATTTCCAGTGCCGTTCCGGCCAGAGCGGAGGCGGCAATGTAAGGCAGATGGCTGATTAAGCCGTAAATGCGGTCATGTTCGCTCGGGGAAATCAGGCGTATCCGGCAGCCTAGCAGTTCATGGAAATTTCGCAGCCGGAAGGAGAGCTCCTTTTGCTTTTCCCCAAAACGCGGATCCGGCGTCAAAAGGAACAGGCAGCCGCGAATCAGATCGGCGGAGGAATGCTTGTAGCCGGCCACTTCTTTGCCGGCTATCGGGTGTCCTCCGCAAAAATTGAGGCCGGCGGCCAGAGCCGCTTCGGTTATGGGTCCTTTGGCGCTTCCTGAATCAGTGACTGGATAAGGAACTTTTCTCTGGCCCATGCGTTGGACGAGCTCAATGTTGCGGCGCACCGGCAAGCAGAGGTAAGCCAAATCCAAGGGCCAGGAGACGAATTCGTCAGGATCGGCGGTGACTCTGGCAAAGCGTTTGACGCGTTGGGCTTCCCGAAGCGTTTCCGGGTCGGAGTCGAACACGGATATTTCCAGACCGCCGAAGGGCATGAAAGCTTTGGTCAGCGAGCCGCCGATCAAGCCCAGTCCGGCGACTCCGAGTCTGCGAAACGGCAGCCTTGGCGGCAGTTTGAATTTGGGCATGGGGTTTAGACCGCCGATTTCCAGACTATGCTGGCGGCCCACCGACCGTTGATTTCAGTGCAGACGGGGACGGCTATGTCGCCTGAAAGCCACTCCGGACCGAGAAGAAGAGCCCCTAAGGTGAAATCGGGACTGAAATGGCATTCCACTTCCAGTTTTCTGTCCGTGAATTCGGCGACGACGGCTCTGACCAGATTGAGCTGTTCTTGCCGCAGATAATAAAGAAGCTCTATCCACAAACGCTCCAGAAGGTCATTGCGATTTTGTCCGGCGAAAAAGAGACAGGTCGATTCGAACGGCAGGGTTGGCCTTTCCCGGCTGGTCAGAAGAGAGCCCATGGCCAAAACGGAGGCTTGAACAAGACCGTAAGGATCCGCCGCTTTGAGGCTGACGGTGATCTCGCCTTCGATTCTGCTTATGTCGTAGCCGATTGTCGCCATTATTTCCTCCGGCGGCGTTTGGTCATGATAGCCAAATATACTATAAAGATCTGATAAAAGCCATACTTCAAGCCCATCGGCGGCGTTATGGCCTGATGTGGCCGGAAAAAAGGCGAAAAAGATATATGGGCCTTGGAGAATCGACGTCGCGTTTTCATCCTGAAAGCGCTTTTTTGTCGGCTGACGGTTTTTCCGTCTGGCTTATGAAGGGAGAAGAGCAGAGAAAAAAAAAGAGCCCGCGAGCGCGCGTGCGTAGCCGCCCTGCTCCTCCTCGACAATCAGGCGCCCGACCTCGAAACAGGTCACGCGCGTCGCCAAGTCCGCCGTTGGCGCGGCGCGGAAACGCGCCTGCTCCATAAGCCGCGCCACGCCGTCAAAAAAACGTCCGCTGGCGGGCCAACGACAATCTCGTTGGTCATGCCGTCCCTTTCCTGTTTGTGATTTTCCGCGACCAGGCGCGAGGCTATTCCTCTTCGTCCTGTTCGACGCTCAGCAAGTCGGCTTGGAAGAAAAAACCAATAGAGGACGCGTTTGACGAAATTTCAGCGTCAAAAATGGCCGGAATTAAACGCGACGGATTTTTCTTTTTTTTTTACTGACGCTTTGGCCCTGCCTAAACCCTTTTTTCTGCTCCTATTTTTTGATCGTCTATGCTAAAGTTTAACGATTGTCCAGCGACGAGCCGCCTTTTTTTCCTTCACTTCGCCGCTGCGCGAACCTAAATTGACGCGCCGGTCTTTCCGGCTTTTTCGTCCTTTTTGCAGGAGGTTGGAAGATACATGAGCAGAGCCAAGACTATAAAAACCCGGCAGAACTATTGCCAAATCCAGCTGGAGAACCTGTCCAAACTTGACATACCGGCTCAGGCCAAGCAATTGGGGCTTTCTTGCGAGGCCGACGGACGGGCGGCGGCGGATTTTCTGGGGCGAAAGCTATACGTCGACGACAAGTCGGTTGTCTCCGCCGACGATCGGCCAGTTCCTCTGGACGCCCAGAGCGTGGTCGCCCATTATCTGGCTTCTCAGGGGCGGGCGGAGCTTTCCGGAGTGTTCGTGCCCATAGGCCGATTGACCGGCATCGGAGTCACCGCTTCCAGCCCCAGCGAGAACCTCACCAAACCCTTGAGCGAAAAGATAGGTGACCGCTACGACGTCTTCGCTGAAGCGGCTCCGAAGATCGGCGGACGGCATATGGGCGTTTCGCCGGCCGGGGCACAATCTTGGGAATTTGGTCTGCCGCGTCTCCCGGTCAGAATAGAGTTTTTCGAAGCCGACGACGAGTTCGACGCGGAAATTAAAGTCCTGTTCGACAGCACGGCCAACCAGTACGTCAGCTACGAATGTCTGGAACTGCTGACCATGTGCGTGGTGGTCGAACTGCTGATGGCGGCCAAGCTCATAAATGATCCCGACGACTGCCAAAACAGCTTTCTGCAGTGATTTTTAGTCTCCAAAAAAAAGACCCTCCAGCTCTTTTCCGGCGCTGGAGGGTCTTTTTGTTTTTTATGGTTTGGAAGAAAGACTTCATTCGTCGCCTTGCCGGCGAGGGGCTCCGCCTAAAAAGGGTTCATTCGCCCGCCTTGCCGGCGAGGATCTCCGCCTAAGGCAGAGAAGAGGGAATCAATGACCTCTTTCAACGGCAGGCCAACGATGTTGGTGAAAGAGCCGTCCACGTCGGCGGTCATGAAACCTGCCCCCAGCTGGATGGCGTAGGCCCCGGCCTTGTCCATGGATTCCCCTCTGTCCAGATAGCCGTCTATCTCTTGGGCGGTCAAGGCCCGGAAAGTGATGCCGGTCTCGACGGAACCGCAGATCTCCGGCTTATTGTCGCCCATATGCACGCAATAGCCCGTAATGACCTTATGGGTCTTGCCGGAGAGGGCGGTCAGCATCTTTTTGGCTTCGCCGCGATCGCCGGGTTTGCCGAAGACCGCGCCGTCAAGAGTCACCGCCGTGTCGGCCGAAAGAGTCGGCAAGGCCAGATCCGGCTCGAAAACGCTTCTGGCCTTGGTTTGGGCCATCCTTCGGACGTAGGCTATAGGCTCCTCTCCCGGAAAAGGCGTTTCGTCAATTTGGGCGGGTCTGACTTCGAAAACGAAGGCTGCGGCTTTTAGAAGCTCTATGCGCCTCGGGGACTGGGAAGCCAGGATGAACATCGGTTTGGCGGATTTGGGCATGACGGAGACAATCCTAAGGTGGATGGAACGGCTTTGGCCTTTCTTGCCGAAAAAAACGTTTCGGTTTTTTCAGATCTTTTGCCGGACGAGCAGACCCTGGCCAAGACGAACGGCTCTGCCCATGACGATAGGCTCCGCCTAAGACGTTGGGCTCTAGCCAAGACGATCAGGATTTGACCAAGACGATCAGAATATGGCCAATTCGCGTGGCCAATTCTTGCGGGCGGTTCAAATGGCCAATTCTTGCAAGGTCGGGCCCGAAAGATTGAAGAATTCGACGGCGTTTCTGGTCGTCAGGGCGGCGGCGGCTTCAGGACTCATATGAAGCAGATCGCCTATGGACTTGAGATGATGAACCAGAAGGGCCGGTTCGTTGCGTCTGCCTCTTCTGGGGACAGGGGCCAGGTAGGGGGCGTCCGTTTCCGTCATGAGCCTGTTCAACGGAGCTTTGGTCAAGGCTTCATGCGTCAGCGTCGCCTTGGGGAAAGTGACCACCCCGGAAAAAGAAAAAAAGAGATCCATCTCCGCCGCTTCCTCCACTTCTTTCGGGCCGCCCGAAAAACAATGGAGAAGGGCGTTTTTGAGCCGATTGCGGACGGGGGCCAAAATTTTCACAAGATCGGTCCAGGCGTCGCGGCAATGGATGATCACCGGCAGCTTCGTTTCGACGGCGATGAGAAGCAGATCCTCCAGCGTCTTGCGCTGTTTTTCCGCGCTCTCCAAGCCATAGTGGTAATCCAGGCCTATCTCCCCGAAAGCGACGGTCTGCGGGTCTTGAGCCAGCTTCAAAAGTTTCTCCAGATCGCCGTCGACGATCTCGTCGACGTAATGAGGGTGCCAGCCGACGGCCGGGGGCAGAGCCGGACACTCTCTGGCCGCCGCCAGAACCTGTTCGTTGGTCCAATTGTTCAAGCCCACGTTCACTATTCGGCTCACGCCGGCCGCCTTCGCTCTGGACAGAACTGCGGCGCGGTCAGTCTCGAAATCCTCCAAAAACAAATGACAATGACTGTCGGTAATGTCCATGGTTCCTCGTCGTCGTCGAATGAGGGCTAATAAAGCTCCGCGCGGCCGCTAGAAAAGCTCTTCTGGAATCAAAGCGGGCGCCGATTCGCGCAAACGGACGAGAATGTCTCCGCCTATTTCGGCGATGTCGCGGTCGGCGTCAATCCGGACAAGGCCAGGGTAGTCTATGGAGTCGTATATGTCTTTGACTTTGGCCAGAAAGGTCGGGTTTTCGAAATAAGTCGAGTCTCCGCCGCGTTTTTGAATTCGTTCCAATGATTTTTCCAAGGGCAGTTCCAGAAGAAAGGTCAGATTGGGGACAGGAAAGGATTGGTTCGCTTTGAGGATGTCTTTCGGATCGCTTCGCCCTCTGGCTCCCTGATAGGCGGCGTTGCTGAGAATGTAGCGATCGATTATGACCGTCCTGTTGTTCCTTAAGGCGGGATTGATGTTGTTGGCCACGTCGTGGCGGCGATCTTCGAGAAAAAGATCCATCTCTTCCGAGGCGGTCAGAGAAGCGTCCGACCCTAAGGCCAGCTGCCGAAGGCGCAGGCCTGCCGGCCCGTAAGTAGGCTCTTTGAGAAGCAAAGGGCCGGGGTCTAAGACAGCGGCGAGGGTTTTAGACAAAAGATTGGCTTGCGTGGTCTTGCCGGAGCCGTCCAGCCCTTCGAAGGCTAGGAACAAGCTCCGGTCAAAGGGCTGGAGTTCTGTCATCAAACGTTAACCTGCAAGAAGGCTCCTTTTTCGATTCGTTTGTTTTCAGCCGCCTACGGAGGAGAGCCAGTTGAAGGTTTTTTCAATGGCCACGGTTTTGGTGGGATCGAAATTGTCGGTCATGGTTATCCGAAGGATGTAGCTGCCCGGATCCAGTCCCCTGAGATTGAGGGTGAAACAGATGTTGTATTGGGTGTAAAAGGATTTTAGGCCGTTCATGGAATATGGCCCCAGATTTTGGTTTCCGCCGAGGACATTGCCGTTGGAGTCAAGAATGTCGACGGAGACGATCAGCGAAAAGCCGTATGTCCCGTCGGAGTCCTTTATCTGAGTGTACCCGACTGGCTCGCAGTAGAGAATTATCGGCTCGTCGCCTTGGAATTCTTCCCCGGTTTTCAGGTTGTACATGCCGAAGCCAGGCGCCGGCTCCGTGACGAAAGCCACGTTGCGGACGCTCAAAGGAGACGAGTTCCACAGAGACTGTTCGGCCAGCATTATGGCGTTCAAGGCCGCTCGGTTGTCGCCTGAAGACAAGGCGATCTGAGCGTTGGACAGAGCCGTCATGGGATCGGGAGGGGCCACGACGTCAAGCCCTTGGTTTTGGTCTTGAACTGCGGAACCGGACACTACGGAACCGGATCCTTGGGCCAGAAGAGCGGGAGCGCAGAAGAAAGCGGCGATGAAGAGCAAAAGGACCGTAATCCGAATTTTGTTGGGCATAGGAGGATCCTTCCAGCGGGTGACTATTTCAGAATGGCGTCTCTATGAAAAATAGGCGCGGGGCAAAGGCGCTTTGACCGGGCGCTTTGACCGAAAAAACAGGATCAGCCGTCTGTTCGGCTGATTTTAACACAAAAATATCATTTATGTTCGCAAATTCAAAGCGAGGCGGCGGCCAGGCCGGAACCCTAGAGCGCCAGCGCGAGTCTAAAGTCCCCGCCCGATTCCTTATTTTGAGGGAGAATTGCCCAAAATTAAGCAAAGATTCGATTTCGAGGCGACGATCGCCAAAACAGTCCCCACGCTGCTAAGCGCAAGTAAGCGCTTCTCCAGGCGCGTCTAAAAGACGCGTCTAAAGACGAGCCTCAAGGCGAGCCTTGCCGCCGGAATCTCGCCTAAGTCTTAGGGGATGCGCGGACAGCCGGGCGAGAACCAGGTCGGCCGCCGACGAAAAAGCCGAAAGGGACATCTAAGCAGTTTTCTCTATTTTGGCCCGACAGAAGCATAATCGGCAAATCCGGCTGGTCTCCGACGCCTCTCGCCGCCAAAACGTCGGCCCATGGACGACGGAAAACAGGATGGATTTTTTTGGGTTGTCGATCTTTCGGGCTTTCAGGCTTTCGGACTTTCGGTCATCCGGTCATCCGGTCATTCGTCGACGAACTGCAGGTATTCCAGCTCCTCAGGCAGGTCGAATTTGACCTGGCCGACGGCGATGTCGTAGTTCCCGCTGATGACCAGGAGGCGCTTCTGGCTTATGGCCTCCGCCAGAACCGGGCTCATGAGAGGCAACTGTTCTTTGAACATCTTGGCCGACAGCTCTATGGCGGCGTCCAGACGTTTGGACTCGTCCAGGCCGGCGACGGCCTTGATCACCGGATCCATTTTTTTGATGACCTCTCCCAGAAAGCCGGGCTCGTTGGCGCCGTTCACCGCCGCCGTGACCCGGCCGCAATTGGTGTGGCTCAGTCTCAGCACGACCGGCCCGCCCAAGTGGCCGACCGCATATTCCATGGAGCCTATCTGATCCACGCCGATGACGGCCCCGGCCGTTCTGATGACGAACAGATCCCCCGCGCCCATGTCGAAGATCTCCTCGACGGGCTCTCGCGAGTCGGAACAGCCCATGACCACGGCCAGAGGAGATTGGCCGTGAACGGCCAGGTAGTTCATCAGCTTCTTTTTCTGGTGCGGATGCATGGCCTTGCCGGCGGCGAAACGGGCGTTGCCCTCGACCAGATCTTTCACCGCGCTGTATATGCTGTGGGGATTGGTCGGGGCGTGGGCGTCTTGGGCAAAAAGAAGTTGAGGCCTGAGGAGCAGAAACGCCGCGACGACGATAACGAGCTTCAGCATAATTGGCGCACCTCTGCGAGTTGGAGAACCAGTGGACGGGAGAGCGGCTATTTTTAGGGCTTCAGACGAATGGCCCGCTTTTTTGGCGGCCATTCGCCGCGCCCGTCGGCCGATTTCGGAAAAGTCTTCTTTCCGCGAACAGGCGGTTTTGGCCAGCGGTCATATTATTGGAACCAAAAAAAAGACTCCGAACCTTTGAGGGAACTGAATGGAGACGTTATATTCATCTTCGGGTTCAAGCTGCCCGAAGGACGTTATTTTAGACGATGACCTGGTCGATTCTACCAACTGATAGGGGGCTCTGTCAATAAATAGTCATGAAATATCAATATATTAGGGAAAAAGGACGAGAAGGTTTTTTCGGACGAGGAGAGGGGAGGAGGAGGAGGAGGAGGAGGAGGAGGAGGCGGGGGACTTCTCTGGAAAGCTTTTCTTTTTCGCGAACCGGATCCGAAAAAGCGGACAAGATCGTTGGCCAAAAAACGGCGGCGGAAAGCGCGGTCGTCATTTCGGCCGGTCGTCGGATTCGTCGACGGGTGGGCTTATCTTGATGAACTGAGTCATGACCAAAGAGACGACGGCGAAGCACGCCCCCATTTCGAAAGGGATGCGCCAGTCGCGCATCCAAAGGATCCCGCCGAAAAAAGGAACGGTCACGGCCACGATGTGGTTGACCGTGACCCCCATGGCCATGCTGGGAGCTATGTCTTTGGGGTCGGCGACTTTTTGGAAGTAGGTTCGAATGGATACGGTGAAGCAAAAGGAAATCTGATCGATGACGTACAAGGCGGCGGCCAAAGGGGCGCTGTCGCAGACCGTATAGGCCAGGCAGAGGACGAGCACCGAAACGTATTTGATCGTGAGCAGCTTTTTCTCGCCCACGGCGTTGATGGCCAGGCCTATGTACGGATTGAGGAGCCAGTTGATGAGGTTGTTGGCCAGAAGAAGCAGACTCATCTGGAAAAGCGAAAAGCGAAAGCGTTCGACCAAAAGGAAAATGGCGAAAACGTTGAATATTTGTCGTCTGGCTCCCGACAGGGCCGTCAAGACGTAGAAAAGCCAGTATTTTTTCTTGACGACGACGCCTCGCCGCTGCGTGGGGAGTCCCGAGGCGTCCGGGCGTCTGAAGATGGACCATAAGCCGACGAAAAGGGCCACGGAGCCGGCCAGACCGAAAAGAACCCTATAATCGAGCCGTCCGGCCAACAGAACTATGACCGCCCCCATGACCAGACCGCCCAGAGCGGTCACCGCTCTGAGACGACTGATGACGATGGGCGCCTCCTGAATGGAAAAAAATTGGAGACTGAGACTTTGGTTGATGGATTCGAAATAATGAAAGCCGAAACTTAAGACCAGCGTCCAGAGGACTTGCCCCCAGAGGGTGGGAAACCAGCCGGTTATCATCACTCCCAGACCGCAGACGACGACGGAAATCGAACATAGGGTGTTTTCTCTGAACAGCAAAAGTAGAACCACAACCCCTATGGACAGAAGACCAGGCAGTTCCCTGACGGATTGAACTATGCCGTTGTCCCGGCCGGTCAGATGAGCCATCTCGACGGCGAAGTTCGTGTACAGGGCGTTCCAGCCGATGAAGGCGGCGGACTGGGCGAAAGTCAAAGCCATCAAATAGACGTAGATGGGGCGAGTTTTTATTTCGGAAAAATTGACCAAAACAGCAACCTGACGAGATCCGGAGAAAACGTGTCCGGGTTTTGGATGGGCCTCGGCGGCGAATCGAGCGGGTTTTCGCGATAAACGCTCGGCGACGAAACGTCGATGAAAAGAAGGAGAGGCTCTCGAGGCAAGACGATGAATGAAAAACAATTTAGGCAAATGACGCTAAAAAGGAAATGAGGTACTGATTATATGTGACAAAGAGCCGTCAGTCGGAAGCCAAAAAAAAGCTCTATTTCTGGTCGCTTCTTCCGGCGGAAAATGAGGCCGAAAAAGAAGAAAACGGCCGAGAACCGAAAAGGGACGAAAGCCGGAATAAGGCGGCGATCTTCGCGGGGATCGGCTCTTTTGGTCATTTGGCTGGGGACTGCAACATGCGTTTGGACAAAGCCAGGGCTTCCGGGGACGGGTCGGCTCCGTCCAGCATTCTGGCGACTTCCAAAGTTCTCAGGCGAAGATCCAGTTCGGAGATCTGGGTCTCCGTCCTGTCCCCGCTCTCGTCCGGGCTTTTGGCCGCCAGAAAATGCCGTCCGGGCAGGCTGGCCATCTGGGGCAAATGAGTGATGACCAGGATT
>JAIRTO010000235.1 GCA_031254895.1 Deltaproteobacteria bacterium | reverse complement strand
CTCCTGGATAAAACCGAACAATTGCTGAAAAAAATGAAACAGAGGGTTGAATCCGGAAATCTGCAAAGAAAAAGAGACATTTGCGTTGAAGCGGGCCGAATCGTCGAGAGATGCAAAATGGAAAAATATTTCGATTTCGAGGCGGCCGACTCGTCTTTCGATTATTCAAGGAAAACCTGTAACATCAAAAATGAAGAACTTTTGGATGGATTGTACGCCGTCCGCGCCTCCGCCTCGGAAGACGACATGTCCGCAGACGATTGCGCCAGGGGCCATGCGAGTCTGACCCAAGCGGAAGACGCTTTCAGGTCGATCAAAACGAGTTATTTGACGACTGACTTGCCTGCCAGATCAATTTCTCGTCAGGCGGACGGAAGAGTTAAAACTCATTTTTTGATTGGCCTGCTGGCATATTATGTTGTCTGGCACATGAAGGAAGTTTGGAGAGAAATGACGTTCTCGGACGAAAAAACGGAAGAAACGGAAGAGCGCGAGCCTGTCGAGCCCGCCCAAGGTTCCGCCTTGGCGTCAAGAAAGGCGGTCAAGGGACAAAATGAAGACGGCGACGATATTCCTAGTTTCAGTCATGTGTTGGAACGTCTGTCAACCCACGTCCAGATTGAAGAAAAGCTCATGTTGAAAGGGGAATCTCCAATCAGATTCGCGTCGACAAGCGTTTTGACGAGTTTTCAACGAAAAGCTCTGGAGCTGCTCGGCAATGTGGCGCCATGACTTTATCTAGGCGTTATATGAATCATGTCCAGAAACAGACAATTGGCCTAAATCATATTTGCAGTCGCAAAAACAGAGGCGTATTGAGCTGGCTATGCTATTGCTCTTTTTGCGCGAGATGTTCAAACTTCAGATTAAGAGCCAATGACGGCCGCTTTTCACAAAACGTCTTCAAGCAGTTGAACCGCGTCGGCGACAACCTTGGGGCAAAAGGTGAAAAGCAGGTTTTTGTCCATAATGATCTCCATCTGTTCCGGGCAGCTCAGGTCGTAACCCAGAAGTTCCCGGCAGACCACGGACGGATAGATTTCCATGAACCTTTGTTGAAACTCGACGGCCTTGCCCATGATTTGGCTCTTTTGGTTCGGGGTGTCCGCTTCGTAATGGCCATATTTCAGGCCAAGGGCGATGATCGCGCCAACAACGGCCCCGCAGGTCTGCCCCCGGCCCATGCCCCCGCCGAAACCGGCGGCCAGCTTATGGGCCGTTTGCGAATCAAGGCCGAACTTGGCGGAAACGCTGGCCAGCACAATTTGCCCGCAGTCAAAACCCTGCTTAAATCCGGCCGCGACTTCTTGTTCAGTTATCATGCGCCAATCCTCCGCCGTTGCGGTTTAAGCCGTTGACGTAATCAAGATCCAGAGGGATTTTTTCCTCATTGCCGCGACGGATGTGCCTGAAGCCGCAGTCCAAGAGCATTCGGCGGCATATGTCCATGTCCAGGCCCCGGTTGGCGGACGTCTCGGCCATGTGGTCGCGCGGGTTGACCCCGGTTTCGGCGGTGACGACGTTCGCGCCGGAAACATAACCTATTTCCGTAGGCTCATGCACCCCCATATAGGTCATGTTCGGCCTGGAGAAGGTGGCCAGGGCCACTGCGGCCACCATCTGACCCAGGCGGAGATTTGAAATTTGACCGCATCGGGCCAGAGGCGTTCCGGGCACCGGAACCCGGCGCATGACCGCGTGTTGGGTGCAGCCCAGATCAATGCCGACGAACATGTTTTCGACGATTTCTTCAACCGTGTGCTCCGGGCCGACAGGCTCAAGGCAGCTGAATATCTGAAGCCCCGCGTCCAGCGCGTTTTCCATGGTTTTGACGCGGGCCTTGGGGTTCAGGGCGGTCGCCTTGCCTTCCCGAAGGCGGCTGACATGATATGCGCCGGTTATGCCGGCCTCTTTCATGGCCGCGAAGGCTTCCTTTTCAGTGTCGCCGACGTTGGCGAGAAGCCGGGTCGAGCCGGCGATCATTTTTTTGGCCAGACGCGCCTTGTCCAGGAAAAAATCCAGATCATATTCGTGCATGCACATTAAATACAGGCCGTACAGGTCGTCGTCCCGGCAGAAGTCGGTCAATTTTGCGGCGAACTCTTCGTCAGTTATCCTGGACTTTGGCATGACGGCGTGGTCTTTGCCAAAGGCGCAAAAGCCGCAGTTTCCCGGGCAGGGAAACATCTCCAGCCCGATCTGCCCGAGGATGATGGCTGAATCGTCATTGCGGCCGCGAACGATGGTCGCGGCCGCTGAACGCGTCGCATAGGCTTCCGGGGACCATTCGTCAAATGAAAGCAAATGGCTGCAATCTTTTTTCTCCAGCGACCGGCCGGCATAGGCCTGATCCAGGATGTCCGTCACTTTTTTGTCAAGTCGCCCCTGCATGTCGTTTCCTTTAAGCCGTCGCGCCGCCGCAGCTTGAGCCGGCCCCGGCGGTGCAGGCGTAACAATGGTTTCCAAACGCAATTTCCCGCAGCAATGACGCGCCGCCGAAATCTTGAATGCGGCCCGGCATTTTTGCGGTCAGACCCAGGGCCAGATTGAAGTCGCAATCATACAGGCGGCCGTCCCAATCCACGCAAAGCTGATTACGGCACATCATGTTTTCAACGGCCGCCGGATTGAAGGCCGCCGCCAGGCGTTTCATATAGCCGATCAAATTGTCGCTGCGGTCGAGGAAGTCGCCGAATCTGCCGATCGGGTTATTGGTGATCGCATAAAGTTCATTGAAAGAAACGCCAAATTGATCCAGGAGCTTTTTTCGGTAATCCTGAGCCAGAGCCTTTTGGTCCGGCGGAAGAAAGGCCCCGCCGGGGTTGTAAACCAGGTTGAGGCGCAAATCGGAAGCTCGTCCATAGCCCAGAGCGTTCAGTCTCCGCAGCGCGGTTATTGAGGCTGAAAAAACGCCCTGGCCGCGCTGCCGGTCGACGTCCCGTTCGGAATAGTAGGGCAGAGAAGCCGCCAATTCCACCTTGTTTTGAGCATAGAAGTCGGGAAAGTCCAGAAAGCCGTCTTCAATCAGAATCGCCAGGTTGGTGCGGACTATGGTGTGCAGCCCTCTGGCGGCTGCGGTCTTGACCAGCTGCGGCAAATCAGGATTCATTTCCGGCGCGCCGCCGGTAATGTCCAAAGTCTGAAAGCCGTTGCTTTCAAAGGCTTGCAGACATGACTCCATGACGTCCCGGCTCATCAACTCCGCCCGGTTTGGCCCGGCCTTGACGTGACAATGCTTGCAAGTCAGGTTGCAGCGCTTCCCGATGTTGATCTGCATGATTTCCAGACTGGGACGAGTCATGGAGAAGCGTCGGCACTCGTCCCTCTGTCCGAAAGCCGGGACGTCCTTTAGTTCGTCCAACTTGGTCGCGCCTGACATGCTCTCACATCTCAAGTTTTTTGATGACGTTTTTGGCCTGCATTCCGTGGGCCAGCGTGGCCCCGCCCCTGATGGCGGCGGCGGCGTGAACCGCCTCGATCATTTGCTCCTGATTGACGCCCATTTCCAGCAGGGTCTGGGCATAGGAATCGATGCAATAAGGACACTGCACGGCGTGGGCGACGGCGAAGGCGATCAGAGCCTTTTCTTTGGCCGACAAGGCTCCGTCTTTAAAAACGTCGCCGTAATAGGCCATGAATTTTTCCCAGAGAGCCGGAGCGTTTTCTCCCATATTGCCGAACTGCGCCAAATCTTCCGGATTGTAGTATGTTTTCATTTCTCTGCCCCTTTTTGTTGATATGAGTTTAAACAAAAAATGAACCAAAAATGTCCCGACGGCGAAACCCTGTTTTCATAAGTCGCAGCGCCGCCGCTGCTGGTCGTCTCGGATGGTCGCGGCCGCTTTGGGCAAGCGTGACCGCTTTCGGAAAGGGCTCAGGAGCAAGTGAATCGTCTGAGCGATGTTGAGGACATTATCCATCCTATTCTTCGCCAGAGCTTTCAATAAACGGCTTCCATGCTCGCAGCCGTCGGCGTTGATGGAGTAATAACGCCACCGGCCGACCTGGCGAAATTTCACAATGCCCGACTCGCATAAAATTTTCATATGGTGGGAAAGGGTCGGCTGGCTGATTTTCATGTCCTCCAGCAAAACGCAGGCGCACTGCTCGCCTTCGCACAGCATTTCCAGCACCCGCACTCGAGTGGCGTCAGAAAAAGCGCGGAATATCCGCAGGTATTCGCTGATCATAGAATGACTCCTTCCATCCGGATGCCCTATCATATTTTATATATCGAAAAAAATCAATGTATGAAACGCCCGACTCTCATAGGCGGCGGCGGCCGTCGAAGCCAAAAAAAGCGCCTCCGCAGCCTTGACGCTTCTCTGAGGGGTTCCGGCCGATTGCCGGAAGCGATTTTATCGGTTCAACCAGACAGTCGGGGCCATTTGCGCCCGATCAGGTTCGACGGATTTTGATTTCCAAAACGCCGTCTTCAAGTCGCGCATGTTTTCCGAACCCCTGGCTTGAACAATCACTGACAATAGCTGGCGGCACATTAGGCGGATTTTTTGACGAAAAGCGTTGGAACTGCTCGGCGACGAGAGGCCCTAATTATTTTTTTGCAGGCCGATTATGAATCTGGTTCAGAAACGAACCAGCGGCCCGCATCGCCAGGGGCAGTCGGAAAATGGAAGCTCCTCGAGATGAACTGGCCGCCGCGCTATCCTTTCGCCCTATGAAAATCCAAAAAACTTAAAATTTCAGCTAAAAAAGGCCTGGGCGTCCGCCCAGGCCTTATTGGTCAAACAAAAAGCCTCTCTTTCGACTTGAGTTTTTTTTGACGTTCGCCCTCGCGGACGAGGGCGAAGCGGGCCAGACGGCTCCGGCCTTCAAGACCGTTTGAAGATTTGCCCTTGACGGCGTTCATCTTTCGGCTTACGGGCCAGCCGCAGCCAACCCGGCCGCGCTTCTTCTCTCCCGGTCTGGCCGAGAAGACTCGTTCATCCGGCAGGCTCAATCTTCAATAAAAAAACCCTCGAGCCCAAAAGATAAAAAACTCAAGCCAAAAAGCAAAAAAATAAAGCCAAAAAAAATGCAAAAAACTCAAGCCTCGGTCGGCTTAAAGTCCAGCCCGGCGAAGGATTGAACCTGATTTCCTCTGACCAGCTCGTCATGACGGGTTCTGCGGCTTTTTTTGATTTCGGCGGCTTGAGTCTGATTCCGTCGACTCATCTTCTCCACGAGGCGATCTATGGCCAGATTCTTGTTCGAGAACTGGCTTCTGGCCGTGGTGGAAGCGGCGACGAGGCCGGTCGGCAAATGAACCGCCCTCACCCCCGTCTCCACTTTATTGACGTTCTGGCCGCCTTTTCCGGGACTTCTAAAAGTCTCGAAGCGCAGATCTTTCCGCCTGACCTCAGCCGTCCGGTTCTGTCCGTCGTCTTCGGCCTGGGAGTTCCCCGCCGCTTCGCTCACCAGAAAGAACCAATTCCTCCTGCCGCAGTTTGGCCGCAAAGGGCTTTTGCAGGTCCACTTTACGGTGCCAAGCGGAGGAAGTTCGGCGCCTTCCGGCAGACGGACGAGAAGACTTCGGCAGGCCCGGATTTTGCGGCCCCCCAAGTTGATCTCCCGGTCTCCCTGGCTCTCCAAAACTACGGCTCGGGGCGTTCCCGAAAGGAGCCGCTCCAAATAAAGCCCCACAGCCAATTCGCATTCTTCCGGACCTCGGCCAGAGCTGATTTGCAATAACGACATGTCCCCTCCTTATCCTTTGAAAGTCAAAAGCGGTCTGAATATGGCCGAAACCTCGGCCGCCTCGCGACTCGTCAGGCAATCGACCACCTGTCGGACGTCTTTGTAGGCTTCCGGGGCTTCCTGAAACAGATTTTCGGCGTCTCGGCAAACCACTCTGCCGCCCAACTCCGTCCGAGTCAAAGAGAATTTGTCCTTCTTTTTGCTCAGTCTTTCTCTACAAAGGGATCTGGGCCACTTGCGCCCAGCCCCGTGGGACAAGGAGCGGCCCCAATCTTTGGCCGCTTCTTTCGGCTTCAAAAGATAAGTCATGGTTCCTCTGGAGCCGGGAAGCACGACGAAGGGAACGTCGGCGGAAACCGCGCCTTTTCGGTGAATGAAACTCCCTTCGAACGATTCCAGAAAATTGTGAGGCAGATCCGCCGCCAGCCTCAACCCGGATTTGACGCCGATGGCGTCCAGAACCCTTTGGGCAATCAGCCGACGGTTGAGGACGGCCCAGGCCATGGCCTCGTCGTGAGCGGCCAGATACTCCATGGCCTTCGGGTCGGCGAGGCCATATCCCGTCTCTGAGGCGAAAGCCGACAAAACGGCCTGCCCGAGAGATCTGGAGCCGGAATGGATCAAGAGGAAGATTTTGTCGCCGTCGAGACCAAGGCTTTCGGCGGCCTTGGCGTCGACGATCCGCTCTATTTTCTGGAACTCGGCGAAATGGTTGCCTCCGCCGATGGTTCCCAGATCCCGGCTGTTTTTGAGGCCAAGGGGAGTTTCCTCTTCGGGAAGGGCCGACGTTTCAGCCAATGGCTCGACCGGCTCTTCGGTCGTCTCCAAAGAGAGCCTCCGGCGTTTAAAGCGGCCTTTATCCGCCGACGTCGAGCCTTTCCGAAACTGCTCGGCCGAATCGGCGTCAGAGGTCGCAAAGGCGGCGGAGAGGGCCTTTTCGGCCCGATCGAGCTTAAAGCGTCGGCAGGGGATGTCCGTCTCAAAGAGAGCCATGCCGCAGCCGACGTCGTTGCCCAAAATATAGGGATAAATGAAGTCGCGGGAAATGACGGCCAGACCGACCGGCGAACGTCCGCCGTGAAGATCCGGCAAGCCCACCACTTCGCTGACCCCAGGATACGTGTCGATGAAGGCGAGCTGACGCGCAGCTCCGCTCTCCATCCATAAGGAGGGCGAAGTCATGATTTTAACGGTCATATGCAGAAAAATTCCTTCTTCCTGGCCTTTGGAAAAACGGCGAACCTCTAGGGTTCCGCCGGCGGAGAGGCGCCGCAAAAGGCGAAATGAGCCGCGTTTTCCAAAATGGACAGGGCAAATCGTCATCGCCGCCAGACGCAATTCCTCCTGGAGTCGAGAAAAGTTTCGACCTCCAAGGCGAACAAAAACGCCTTCAGCGATAAAATTTTATTACGCTTGGTTTTCGAGGTTCCGGGTTTTTAACATGTTCTTTTGCATTTTTTCCCTCTCTTTCCATAAAGCCGCCATCTGCGGCTTTTGGTTGAACGGCCAATCAAGCGCTTTTGAACGCTTTGAGCTCTTTAAGCGCTTTGAACGCTGCGGGCGCTTTAAGCGCTTTGAACGCTTAGCTTTAAGCGCTATCGAACATTACGGGCGCTTTTCGCGAACTGCAGCGATCTTTTCGGACGCTTTAGCCGACATGGCCGCATGATTTTTTTTCTTCGATTTGGTCCATCGCTTCCTGAAATGGCCAAGAAAATGAACTTTAGGACATGTAAAAAAACATGTTAGAAATTCTCTTTGCTTTTTCGGCGGATCCCCTGGCGGATTTGTCTTTAAATCAGCGTCAAGCTGCTCTATGGCCAGCCCTTGCCGCCATGCGAAGAGTCGTTGGCCGTTCGCGGAGACTGTTCCGTCGGAGCGACAAAGCGACCAAAAACGGCGATGGCG
>JAIRTO010000200.1 GCA_031254895.1 Deltaproteobacteria bacterium | reverse complement strand
ATTTTTGTCGGCTTCCTCCATTTTCATCTGCTTGGTCTGGCTGTTTTTGTTCAGCTACTCCACCAGAAATCTAAGATTTCCGGTCATGTTGTCGTTTTTCCCTCTGGGCCTCTGTCTTCAATCCGCCTGGCGCGACGGCGGCGTAGAGCGAGCGGGCCAAAAACTGCGCCATATTTTCGCTTCATTCCAAAAATTGTCCTCAAAAATGCATTTAGCTTTGTTCATTGTCTTTGTTGGCTGTCTATTTATATTTTGTTACATTAATAGTGATAAAATAAACAATAAATTAATGAACCAACGCATCAAAGCGTCTTTAGAAATCGGGGAAACAGGGATAACCAAGAGAATCAACTGGTTGGCTAATCGACTTCCTCAGAAAATATTGTCGAATGATGGTCGGTTAAAACAATTAATAAGCGTCAAAGATGAGGATTTCACCTATTTCGAATCGACAAGCGGGATTGACGACTTGACTGAGTATGGTTATATTGTGGCTTTCAGCGCGCATGTCGCCGATTTGGAAAAACGAGGCCTATCCGAGCATTTCGTCAAAGATTATGAAGAGAGGATTTCCACTATTTACATAAGGCGAGATGTTTTAGCAAAAATTTACGGTTTATGATCTTTTATAAAAATATGTTTGATTTAAATAACTTACAATTTTGAACTTAATTCTTTTTTTGTTCTCTAAAGGGATAAAATTCGAGCATGACTTAACCTAAGGATTAATGAAGGCGACATAAAGTCGCAGTTGTTTTATTTTATCTCCGGGGTTATACTTAACCGTCTTTGAGACAGGCTTTTTTTACCTCAAAGCCGGGGAGGCGCTTTTGACTTCTGACGAAAAAAAAGACGACGTTTTGACCTATAAAGACGCCGGCGTCGACATAGAGGCCGGCAACGAAGCGGTAAGGCTTCTGACGCCCATAGCTCAATCAACCTTCAATTCCAGAGTGTTGACCGACATTGGAGCTTTTTCCGGCTTGTACGCCTTAAGCCCTCTTGATCTCAAAGAGCCTGTTCTGGTCTCTTCCACCGATGGGGTCGGCACTAAACTGAAAGTGGCCATCATGGCCGATCGCCACGACACCGTGGGCGTCGATCTTGTGGCCATGAGCGTCAACGACGTTTTGACTCAAGGAGCCAAGCCGCTTTTCTTTCTCGATTATCTAGCCATGTCCCATACGGAGCCCAAGAAGGTCGCCGCCTTGGTCGCCGGAGTGGCTTCCGGGTGTCGCCAGGCCGGCTGCGCCCTTCTGGGCGGCGAGACGGCGGAGATGCCGGGTTTTTATAAAGGCGACGACTATGACATGGCCGGCTTCGCCGTCGGGTTGGTGGACAGAGAAGCCATAATCGACGGCAGCGAAATAGCCATTGGGCATAAGCTCATAGGGCTTCCGTCTTCCGGTCTGCATTCCAACGGCTACTCGCTGGTCAGAAAAATAATTTTCGAAAAGCTGGGCCTAAAGATTGATTCGCCGCTTTTGGGCTCTACGGTTGCCGACGTCCTTCTCCGTCCGACCAGAATTTATGCGACTTCCGTCTTGGCGGTTCTGAAGCGCCACAAAATTTTCGGTCTGGTGCACGTCACCGGCGGCGGCATTTTGGAGAACGTGCCCAGAGTTCTGCCCTCCGGCTGTCGGGCCGTCATCTACACGCGCAGCTGGCCCAAACCTCCCATTTTCGACTTCCTGGCCGAGGCGGCCTCTTTGCCGACCGAGGAACAGTACAAGGCCTTCAACATGGGCTTGGGGATGATCATGATCGTCGCCCCCAAGGACGTTTTCGACATCGTCAACATTTTGGAGGATCATGGAGAAAATCCGGCGGTGATTGGCGAAGTGACGACGCGGATGGGTCGGGATACGGTCGTTTTGGTGGATGACGTTTGTCCCAAAGACGAAGACGAATCCGCTTATTGACGGTTTCTCCGCCTATAATCAGTCGCGTCTTCCAGCCAGCGGCTGACAGCCGCCGGCGGCGCAAAAAAAACGGCCAAACTTCCTGCAAGTCTACAAAGTTCGTAAAGTCGGCGGATGACTGAATATGGTCTGGTCATAGCCGCGTCGGCTATTTTGGGCGATGTTCCCATTTTTTCGGCCTTCGAAGGAAGGCTGTCGGGCGATTCCTTCAGTCGGTTCCCTCGGTTGCTGGCGCATCTCCATCGGCGAGAACAAACTGTTGGCCTGGTCAGGCCGCCAGTTAGATTGACCAAGATATATTTACCTGAAATAATTTCACAGCGTATTTTGTTATTTCTTTAATTTTCCAAATCTTATAAGATCATAGATCTCATAAGATTTTTTCGCTTTTCAAACGAGGCCATATGAACTTCGCTGTTTTTTGTTCTGGCAGGGGCACCAATTTGGCGGCTTTGTTGGATGCGCATGAGGCGGGGCGGATAGGCGGCGCCGTTCCTGTCGCCGTGGTTTGCGACAGTCACCATGCTGGAGCCATCAACGTGGGCCGCGAGAGAGGGATCTATTCCACTTTCGTTCCCAGAACAGCTTATCATGCCAATAGAGACGGCTTTGAACGAAGGCTTTTGGAGGTGTTGGCTCCCTTGGACGTGGATTTCGTCATCCTGGCTGGTTTCATGCGCATTTTGGGGAACGTGTTTCTTTCGGCTTTTCCCAATCGGGTCATCAATGTTCATCCGGCCTTGCTGCCGGCTTTTCCTGGACACGACGTCTGGCGCAAGGCCATCGACTATGGCGTGAAATTGGCCGGAGCCACTGTCCACTTCGTCGACGAAGGCGTCGACAGCGGTCCGATCATCATTCAGGGGACCGTCCCTGTTTTTGACGGCGATGACGCTGATGAGCTGGCGGACAGGATCTTGACCGTAGAGCATAAGATTTTGCCCCAAGCCGTCAAGTGGCTGGCGGAAGAGCGCATTACGCTCTCTGGACGCCACGTGTCCGTGAAAGGCGTCGACCAGCCGACCAGATACAACAACTGCATTTGGCCGCCGTTTGATTTTGACTATCTCAATGAACACCATGATTGAGCGGTTTTTGTGGAAGCGTAGATCCTGAAAGGCTTGAGGGACGTTCGAATTTCCGTTTTCTGAACTTTTGCCAAATCTGTCGGCCAAATATATCCGTCTCAAAGGCGTGTCCTTTTTTTTCGCTTCTGACCGCTGCGGAGATGCGTTGAGTTCATATCCGAAATGCCGACTTCTCGGCGGTTTTAGGCAATGATCTATTTTTCTATTTCTGCCCGCGAACGCCTCTTCTCCGACGCCCCCGCCTGGCGCCAAGCTTTTCCTCGCCTTTGGTTTCAAGTTCCGCCGCGCGGTTTCGGAGAGCCGATTTCGTCGGCTTGAGAAGATGGGCTAGGATAATCATAGTTCAAGCATAGGAAAATTAAAGGACAGAAAAATTCAGGTAAAAGAAAATTATAGTGCAGATAGATTCAAGTTCAGGAAGAACTGATTCGCTAAAATAGCGGCCTTTTGGGCATTCGACAAAAAATACCCGACTGAATAAGCCATGCAAACTACAGCTGGTTTCAGTCGGGTTTTTTATTGGTCGGCCGCTTTGCGGTTGGCGAAAGTCGCCTCGCTCGCGTGTTACCGTCTAATTTTCATCGACGGGCGGGTTTCTTAGCCGCGCTCGTCGTCTCCAAAGGGGTGGGAAAGT